>NZ_WHTD01000266.1 GCF_009379765.1 Actinophytocola sp.
CATCCCCCAACCCTCACCACTTCAGGCCCGGCTCCTGGATCTACTCGGCGTCGACCCCACCACCCTAAGATGATCAAGTACCGCACCCGACAACCAACTCGAGTTGATCAACCCCCATGTGCGGAATACCCGGCTAGCGTCGGCCTCATGAACGACACGGTGCTGGTGATCGGCGCGACCGGACAGCAGGGCGGCGCGACGGCCCGCGCGCTGCTCGCCCGCGGCCGGAAGGTGCACGCCCTCGTTCGCGACCCGGACCGGCCCGCCGCGCGGGCGCTGGCCTCGGCGGGTGCGGCGTTGGTGGTCGGCGACCTCGACGACCGGGAGTCGTTGCGGGCGGCCATGTCCGAGGTCCACGGCGTGTTCCTGGTGCTGTCGATGATGGACGGGTCGCGGGTGTCCGCCGAGGGCGTCGTGGCCGAGGTGCGGCGGGGCAGGGCCGTCGCGGAGGTCGCCGCGGAGACCGGCGTCGGGCACCTCGTGTACAGCTCGGTGGCCGGTGCGGACCAGGACACGGGCATCCCGCACGTGGAGAGCAAGGGCCTGATCGAGGCACACATCCGCACGCTCGGCCTCCCGGCCACGATCGTGCGGCCGGCGTTCTTCATGGAGAACTTCGCGACGCACACGAAGCCCGCCATGGTCGACGGCGAGCTCGTCGTCGGCCTTGCGCTGCGGCCGGACACGCCGCTGCAGCTGATCGCGACCCGGGACATCGGTGCGCTGGCCGCACTGGCGTTCGACCGGCCGTGGGACCGCCCGGTCGTGCTCGCCGGTGACCGCCTGACCGGCGCCGAGATCGCCGACCGGTTCGCCAAGGCCCGCGGTGTCCCGGCGCGCTTCGAGCAGGTGCCGCTCGACCGGCTGCGGGCGTTCGACCCGGAGGTGGCACGGATGTTCGCGTGGTTCGACTCGCGGGCCGGCGAGCGGGCCGACATCCCGGCGCTGCGCGCATCGCACCCTGGACTTTCCACAATGGACGATTGGTTGGTGGACGCATGACCGATGGGCTGGTGCTACCGCCCGATGCCGGTGCGACGATCGCCGCGACCGGGATGACGCTGAAGGTGGGCGCCGCGGAGTCGGCGCGGTGGTCGGTGTTCGACGTGGACGTGCAGCCGGGGTTCGACGTCGGGGCACACCTGCACGGGGAGGCCGAGGAGCTGTTCTACGTCCTCGACGGCGAGCTCGACCTGCTGGCGTTCGAACCGCGGGTGCGGACCTCGGGCGACTGGCAGAGCTGGGAGTCCGCGTCCGGCGCCAAGGTCGTGCGCGGCGGGCCGGGGAGCCTGATGCACGTGCCGGCGGGCACGCCGCACGCGTTCGCCAACCCCGGCTCGGCGCCGGCGCGAATGCTGTTCCTCGTCGCGCCGTCCGGGCACGAGGAGTACCTGCGGGAGATGGCCGAGCTGCTCGCCGGCAGCGGGCCGCCGGACCAGTCGGCGATCGCTGAGCTGCGGCTGCGCTACGACATCGTGCAGCTCACCCCGCTCGTCCCCGGCCGGTGAAATCGGCTGACCGGTGCGCCGCTCCCCCGTAGGCTGGCCACGTGTCGGACGGGAAAGTGCTGGTGACCGGTAGTGCGGGGCACTTGGGTGAGGCGTTGGTCCGGGTGCTGCGCGCGCAGGGGCGCCCGGTGGTGGGGGTGGACGTGCTCGACTCGCCGTTCACCACGGTGGTCGGCTCGGTCGCCGACCCGGACGTCGTGCGGGCGTGCCTGTCCGGGGTGTCGGCGGTGCTGCACCCGGCGACGCTGCACAAGCCGCACGTGGGCTCGCACGACCGGCAGGCGTTCGTCGACACCAACATCACCGGCACGCTGACGCTGCTGGAGGAGTCGGTCGCGGCCGGGGTCGAGAGCGTCGTGTTCACGAGCACGACGAGCACCTTCGGCCGCGCGCTGACACCGCGGGCGGGCGAACCGGCGGCGTGGATCACCGAGGACGTCGTGCCGATCCCGCGCACCGTCTACGGCGTCACGAAGACCGCCGCGGAGAACCTGTGCGAGCTGGTGCACCGCGACCACGGCCTGCCGGTGGTCGTCCTGCGCACGTCGCGGTTCTTCCCGGAGCCCGACGACCGCGACGAGGTCCGCACGGCCTACGAGGACGCCAACCTCAAGGCGAACGAGTACCTGTACCGCCGGGTGGACATCGCCGACGTGGTGGACGCGCACCTGCTCGCGCTCTCCCGCGCGCCTGCGTTGGGCTTCGACCGGTTCATCGTGAGCGCGACGACCCCGTTCACCGCCGCGGACCTGCCGACGCTGCACCGCGACGCGCCGAGCGTGGTGGCCCGCCTGTACCCCGACCAGCCGGCCCTGTACGCGAGCCGCGGCTGGCGGATGTTCCCGGAGATCGACCGGGTGTACGTCAACACCCGCGCCCGCGACGTCCTGGGCTGGCGACCGCGGCACGACTTCCGCCACGTCCTGAACGAACTCGCCGCGGGCGCGGACTTCCGCAGCCCGCTCGCCATGGAGATCGGCGCGAAGGGCTACCACGCGGTGTCCACCGGCCCGTATACCGCCAGGTAAGCCCTTGCCCGCCGTTCCGGCGTCCCGCAGGATGGGTCTGGTCGAGACCAACGGAGGTCCTGCATGCGATTCCGGGGATTCCTGCTTGCCTTGGTGTTGCTGTTCAACCTCGTGCTCACGCTGCCCGCGGCGGCGACGAGCTCGGGGGCCTGGGTAGTTCACGAGGAGAAGCTCGGCGACCGGCTGGTCGAGCTGACCGTCCATTCCGACGCGGTGGGCCGGGACGTGGGCGTCCGGCTGCTGCTTCCGCCTGACTGGCAACGGTTTCCGCACCGCGACTGGCCCACGTTGTACCTGCTGCACGGTTGTTGCGACGGCGACACCGGTTTCCGGTCGTGGACCAACAACACCGACGCCACCGAGCTGACCGCGCACACCAACGTGCTGATCGTCATGCCCGAGGCCGGGCCGGCCGGGTTCTACTCGGACTGGGTGTCCGGGCCGGCGTGGGAGACGTTTCACCTGACCGAGCTGCGCCGGCTGCTCGAACACCGGTACCGGTCAGGGCACCAGCGCGCGGTCGCCGGACTGTCGATGGGTGGTTTCGGCGCGTTGTCCTACGCCGCGCGGCATCCCGGGTTCTTCCGGGCCGCGGCGTCCTACAGCGGGGTCGTGCACACCACCTCGAGCCCCGACCTCGTGCAGGGCATCGTCGCCGGTACGGGCGCGGACCCGAACGCGTTGTGGGGCGACCCCGTCGCGCAGGCCCGGACCTGGGCCGCGCACAACCCGTACGACCTGGCCGAGCGGCTGCGTGGGATCCCGGTGTACCTGTCGACCGGCAACGGTCAGCCGGGGCCGCTCGACCCGCCGGACGCGCAGCCGGATCCGTTGGAGGAGCTACTGGGCGGGCAGTCGGTGGCGCTGGCCGAACGCCTGCGCGCCGAGCACGTCCGGGTGACAACGGACTTCTACGGCCCGGGCCGGCACGCCAGGCCGTACTGGGAGCGCGCGCTGCACCGGTCGCTCCCGATGTTGGTGCGGGCGATCACCTGAGCGCACACAGCCCGGCGACGGCGGCCGGGTCGGTCTCGAAGTGGTCGAGGCCGTCCGGCACGCCGGCGCCCGCGAAGAGTCCCGCTGCCCCGCGCACCGGCAGGCGCGGGGCCGCGTGGAGGTCCTGGACCCCCGTGGCCGCGACGACCCGCCGCGCGTTGCCCGCGCGGACGCCCCCGCAGGCCATCACCTGGATCCGGCCGCCCGCCCGCGCGACGAGCTCCTTGATCAGCGGCGCCCCGTCGAGCACCGACCGCTCGCGCCCCGAGGTCAGCACCCTGGTGAAGCCGAGCGAGATCGCCCGGTCGAGTGCCCGGCGCGAGTCCGCGCAGACGTCGACCACCCGGTGCAGCGTGGCCTGCATGCCCTCGGCCGCCTCGACGAACGGACCGGTGATCGCCCCGCGCTCGTCGAGCGCCCCGACCACGACGCTGGCCGCTCCGCACTCCCGAGCCGCGGCGATGTCCCGCATCATCACCGCGATCTCGTCGGCCGCGTAGTGGACGTCCCCGGGCCGGGGCCGGACGAGCACGTGCACCTCGGCCGCCTCGACGAGCCCGCGGCTGGGCGTGAGCCCCCCGTCCGCCGGCCCGGCACACAACTCGACCCGGTCGGCCCCGGCCGCCGCGGCGACCCGCACCCCGGCCACCGAGTCGACACTGATCTCCACCCGCATGATCACGAGTATCCCGCGGGCCGGGTTCGAGCGACCGGCTCAGCGCAGCGGGGCAGGGGTGGGACGGCCGATCGGTTCCAGCTCGCCGACCAGATCGGCGAGGAAGTCGAACACGGCGGGGTCGTGGACCTCCGGGAGGTTGACGATCGACAGGTCGACGCCCTGCTCGGCGAGCGCGGCGAAGCGCTCGACCGCGCGGCCGAGGTCCCGATCCTCGCCGAGCAGGCCGAACGTCGTCCGCACGATCGCGTCGTAGTCGCGGCCGACCGTGTCGCAGTGCGCGCGCAGCACGTCGAACTTGTGCCGCAGGTCCATCTGCTCGAACAGGTTGCACGCGTCGGCGTACCGCGCGACCAGGCGCAGCGTCTTGCGCTCGCCCCCACCGCCCACCAGGATGGGCGGCCGGCGCACCGGGCCTGGCACGTTCAACGGCCGCTCGAGCTGGTAGTGCTTGCCGACGTAGGCCGTGCTGTCGCCGTCGAACATCCGGTGCACGATCTCCAGGGTCTCCTCGAGCCGCTCGAACCGCTCGGCCAGCGGCGGGAACGGAATGCCGAGGCCCCGGGACTCCTCCTCGTTCCACCCGGCCCCGATGCCGAGCCAGGCGCGCCCGCCGGACAACACGTCCAACGTCGTGGCGAACTTGGCGAGCAGCCCGGGGTGCCGGTGGTGCACCCCGGTGACCAGCGTGCCGAACCGCAGCGTGCGGGTACGGCCGGCCGCCCACGCCACTGTCGCCCAGCTCTCCAGCATCGGATCGTCGGGCTTGCCCGCGATCGGGATCTGGAAGAAGTGGTCCATGGGCCAGAAGCTGTGGATGCCGGCGGCCTCCGCGCGGTCGACGATGTCGCCCAGGGTCTGGCCCATGCGGGCGGGACCTCCCGGCCAGCTGAACGTCGTGGGATGCAGACCAATCTTCATGACGTCGATATTAGCCGGCTAACTCACTCTTGTGTTAGCCGGCTAAGTATGCGGCGCAAAGTTGCCATGTCCTCGCCGCCGAGCCGCCGGGACAGCCGCCGGTCCGCGTTGCGCCACGCTTGCTCGACCGGGCGCCGCAGCGCGTGTCCCTTCTCGGTGAGGTACACCCGGCGGGACCGGCCGCGGCCGGCCTCCCGGCGCACATATCCCACCTTCTCCAGCCGCTGCAGCGCCTTGCTGACCGTTGGCGCCTCGATACCGAGCCGGGCGACCAACTCCGCCTGGCTGACGCCGTCCTCCCGCCACAACGCCGACAGCATCAGGTCCTGGCCGGGGTGCAGGCCGCGCTCGGCGAGCACCGGCGAGATCGCCCCTCGGGTCGCCTTCATCCCCTTGAGCAGGGCGTACGCCACCGTCTTCTCGATCACGAGACCACGCTAGTCCGCCGGCCAGCGACGGTACGCGAGGACCGCCGACCTGGTCAGTCAGCAGCACCCGGCTGATCGGGTCCGCATGGCCTATCGACACCGGCCGGCGATCGGAGCGCATCCGCGCAAGCGGCAGGAGCAGCGTGCCCGACACCCTGACCCGGTCCTGGATCGCGCGGCAGCGGCTGTGCTGGCCGGGTTCTGCTGGGCAGAAGTGACCAGCTGAGATGACCACCCGTCGGCGCTTCTGCCGAGGTGGGGCGCGTCCCGCGAATGATCGACTTGCAGGTCTCGATCCGCGCACATCAAACGTGGCGATCCTCTGATCCACGCCACTCAGGCGCGTCACGGTGTTGAGCGACTCTGGGGATGCCGATGTCGCGGGCGTGATCGGGCGTTGAGGATGCCAGGGAACTCGTTGCTCCTTCTGGGTTCGTAGGCGGCGGCACCGTGCCGATGAAGTCGGGGCATCTGGCTCGGCCTGCGGTTGATGGCGACGTGTCTGGTGTGGATGGTCGGCGAGGTGCCGGATGTGTCGTGGGCCGCGTTGGTCTTGTGTGGACGGTCGGTGGCGGGCCAGGGTGCAACACGAGTTGCCCGTTGCCGGTCGCGGTGGCCGGTCGTGAGCCTGATGGGATGGACGTTGATCGAGGTCATCGATGTGGTGGCGGCGCGGCGGGCGTTGGCCGGGCGAGTGTTGCGGTGTGCGGGCTGCGGTGCGGTGCTGGCTCCGTGGGGTCACGCGCGCGCCCGCACGGTGTACGACCTCGATGCCGCCAGGGTGACCGTGCGTCCGGACCGTGCCCGCCGCACCGGCTGCGCGGCCACGCACGTGCTGCTCGACGCCGCGCTGCTTGCCCGGCGCGGCTACACGGTGCGGATGGTGGGCCACGCGCTGGCCGGTGCGGCCCGGGGCGAGACCCACCGCGAGATCGCGGACCGGCTCGACGCGCCTGTGGGCACCGTGCGCGGCTGGATCCGCCGGGCCCGCGTTCGGTGAGCCGTGGTCGACGATCACGGTCCTGACCCGCGGCCGGCTCCTCGCGCCGGCCTCGACCGGCTGAGCCACCCCCATCGGTCCTGGCTGCACCCTGCCCGTTTCCATCCACGCACGACGAACACGCGACTCTTCGACGCGTCGGGCGGCCCTGCTCACCCACGAATCCGGCACCATGCCGACGAACACCGGCACGTGCCGACGACACCGTCCACTTTGACCGAATTCAGGTCGGCACGGTGAACGCCCGCTCCATCGGCATTTTCAACGCCGCCCAACAGTCACGCCCGATCCCGGCCGCGGCCTCCAGTCCCCTGGACACACCGTTCACATCAGAACGGTGGTGGTGCTGGTTCGGGGTGGGTTGGTTCGGGGTGGGTGATGGGCTCGGGGTGGTGGGGGTAGTGGAACCCGCAGGGTGAGATCCATTCCAGGATCCCGCCGCGTTTGATGATCTTCCAGCCGCCGAAGGTCTTGCCGCGGTGGTGGCTGCGGCAGGCGGGGTGCACGTTGTGTTCGTCGGTCGGCCCCGCCGGGAACGGCTCGC
>NZ_WHTD01000262.1 GCF_009379765.1 Actinophytocola sp.
ACAACCCCGAAAGGACCCCGAAGCAGCCGACACCACAGCAGGTCGGCGGCACACTCACGCCCATCCCCCGAAACACCCAAACCAAGATCGACAAAATCAAGACAAGATCAAATGGCTATTGCATGAAAGGCCGAGGCTAGGGCTTTGGTGCATCGAGACGATGAACGCAGCGCCCGGCTGCGGGCCTCGGGCGCGGAGGTCGTCGTGGCCGACATGTTCGACTACCGGCAGGTCGAAACGGCGATGGTTGGGGTCGACCGAGTGTTCTTCAATCCCCCGCACCACCCTCACGTGTTGGACAGCGCTGTTGCATTTGCGGTGGCCGCGCGGCGTTCGGGCGTGGAGGCGGTGGTCGCGTTGGGGCAGTGGCTGGCGAGCCCCGAGCACCCGTCGCTGATGACAAGGCAGCATTGGCTGACCGACAAAGTGTTTGAGTTGCTGCCGGATACCGCCCACGTCGCGGTCGATCCGGGGTTCTTCGCCGACAACTACCTGAGACTCGTCCCGACTGCCGCATTGCTCGGGGTGTTCCCGATGCCGGCCGGGGTGGGCCGCAACGCGCCGCCCTCCAACGAGGACATTGCCCGTGTCGTGGTCGGTGGACTGCTCGACCCCCACCGGCACGACGGCAAGGCATACCGGCCGACCGGACCGACGCTGTTGTCGGCGGCCCAGATCGCCGACGCGATCGGCGAGGCCGTCGGCCGACAGGTGCGGCACGTCGAGGTTCCGCGGTCGATGTTCATGCGCGCCGTACGGATGGACGCAAAGCGCTTGAAAGCCGACATGTTCTTCGAATCCAGTCTGCGCCACTATCTTCCCGAGCACGCCTTGGGAACCTGGGAGGTTGGCAGTCCCACGACGCACGTCCGCGATGTCGCCGGTGTCGAGCCCGAAGACTTCCTCACCATCGCCCGCCGATACGCCGCCGCCCGACGCACCGTCGGTAACGTCGTCCGCGCGCTCGCCGGGTCCCTGCTGATGGCATTCGTGCCAATGCATCGGCTGGACCGGTTCGACCCATGCAGCAGCATCCTCAACCCGCACATCCTCGGCTTTCCAGCGAGTCGGCATTCTGGCGCGGCGAGCACCCCGGGTCCGCCGACCGCGAGACCGTCGCGGCGTTCGACACCGACCACCCATCGTCGTAGAACTACCAAGGAGAGGCACATGAGCGACACGCTGACTCATTCCCAGTATTCGGCCGGCGACTCCCGGCGCAACATCGAGGACGCCCTCGTCGCCGCAGGCAAGAGCCTGAACGACCTTCAGCCGGCGGACCTGGTACTGCTCGAAGACTTTCACACCATGGGTCGCTTCGCCACGAGGCGACTGGTCGACCTCGCCGGCCTGGGCCCCGACACCGAGGTACTCGACTCCGGCAGCGGCATCGGCGGCACGGCCCGCTACATCGCCGACCGGTTTGGGTGTCGAGTGACCGCCGTAGATCTCACCGAGGACTACTGCGGCACGGCCCGATGGCTCAATCGCCTGGTCGGGCTCGACGACCGAATCGCCGTTCACCAGGGCGACGTCACCGAACTGCCCATTGCCGATACCGCCTACCAGGTCGTGTTCAGCCAGCACGTACAAATGAACATCGCAGACAAGCAGCGCCTCTACCGGGAGGCCCGCCGCGTAATGGTCGACGGAGGGCTGCTCGCCATCTGGGATATCACCGCCGGCGAGCTCGCCGAACCCGACTATCCGCTGCCCTGGGCCGACGATCCCCGACTGAGTCATCTGGTCGATTCGGACCAGTTGCGCGGCATCGTCGAGGCATCGGGATTCGAGATCGAACAGTGGAACGATCTCACCGAACAGGCATCCACCGCAATGCAGACGATACTGGCCATGCCCCCCAACCCTCTCGGGCTGCACGTCTTCAACGCCAATTTCACCGAGAAGATGAAGAACCTCACCATCGCCCTCTCCGACGGCAGGTTGCACGCTATCCAAGGTATCGCCCGGGCACGCCGACCATGACCGCTCATCCCGGATAGAACGTGTCCGAGAACCGGAACGCTCGGTCAGCGGGCCTCGCGAGTTCAGACCAGCCGGCGCGTCGCCTAGTGTCGTGTGATCCTGTTCCTTTGCGTCCGCTGTGGATCCACGTGGTTCCTGGCAAGGCGGAGGAAAGCCGCTCGTACTGGGTGGGTGAACCCGAAAATGCTGCCTCGTCTCGACGAATTCCTGGCATCTCCACCTGCACCTCGCTGCACGCGACGGCGTAGCAAGGCCGTTTCCGAGGGGGTCCGACTCAGTGGCGCAGGGCGGTCTCCCGCTGCATGTGGGACAGCTTCTCGGGATTGCGCACGGCGTAGAGCCCGGTGATGAGGCCGTCGTCGATGCGCACCGCGATGACGGTGTCGAGCTCGCCGTCGAGCCGGAGAATCAGCGCCGGGTAGCCGTTGACCTGTGCCGGCTGCAGCGACGCCGTGGCGGCGATCCTGCCCAGCCCGGCGGCCAGCACGCGGGCCACGCTGTCGGCTCCCACGATGGGCCGCAGCACGGCCTGCTTGACTCCGCCACCGTCACCCAGGAAGACGACATCCGGTGCGAGGATGTCGAGCAGGCGTTGCAGGTCGCCCGTCTCGGCCGCCCGTTGGAACGCCGCGAGCGCGGCCCGGGTCTCGGCCGGGGAAACGACCCCGCGCGGTCGGCGCGCGGCGACGTGTGCCCGCGCCCGGTGGGCGATCTGGCGGACCGCGGCCGGGCTCTTGTCGACGGCTTCCGCGATCTCGTCGTAGGCGAGGTCGAACACCTCGCGCAGCACGAACACCGCCCGCTCGGTCGGCCCGAGCGTCTCCAGCACCAGCAGCATCGCCATCGAGACGCTGTCGGCCAACGCGACGTCCTCGGCCACGTCGAGCGCGGTGAGCAGCGGCTCGGGCAGCCAGGGGCCGACGTAGGACTCCTTGCGGCGGCCGAGGGTCCGTAGCCGGGTGAGCGCCTGGCGGGTGGTGATCCGGACCAGGTATGCACGCTGATTCTGTACGGTGCCGAGGTCGACGCCCGCCCACCGCAGCCAGGTCTCCTGAAGGACGTCCTCCGCGTCGGCGGCCGAACCGAGCATCTCGTAGGCGACCGTGAACAACAGGTTGCGGTGGGCGAGGAACACCCCAGTAGCGGGGTCCGGGCGGTCGTTCTGGCTCGTGCCTCCGTCGCGATCGTGAGGGGCGGTCTGCGACGTGCCGGCCATGGGTGGCTCCTGTTCACTTTCGACTGTGTCACCCACCGGACACCGGGCCCCGCCGTTTTGTGACGCCGACACGGTAGCCAATCCTTGTTGTCCACTGCGTTGTCCACTGCCAAATTGCGTGACGCCGACTCAGCGTCGTGAGCAGCGGTGCGTCAGATATCACCGATGTCAGCCACTGTTGGTGGCGCACGTCACGTAACCGCGCTGTCACACGGATGGGGTCGCCGGCATCTCGTGTTCGTTCGGTGCGGCAGCGCACGCAACACCACCAGTGAGGACGAATTCATGGAACCCCGTATCGACCTGTTCACCAACGAGATCGGCGCCAAGTTCGCCAAGCGGTTCGCCAACGCCGGCCTGGTGATCGACCAATCGCCGCTGCCGAAGGCCACCCAGGAGCTGGTGAGCCTACGCGCCAGCCAGATCAACGGCTGCGGTTGGTGCATCGACATGCACACCAAGGAGGCCGCGGCCGCCGGTGAAACCGCGGTCCGGCTCAACCTGGTCGCCGCCTGGCGCGAGGCCACCGTGTTCACCGAGGCAGAGCGGGCAGCGCTGGCGCTCGCCGAGGAGGGCACCCGGATCGCCGACGCCCACCACGGCGTGTCCGACGAGACCTGGGCCCAGGTGCGCAAGCACTACGACGACGACCAGATCGCCGCGCTGGTCTCCCTGGTCGCCCTGATCAACGCGGCCAACCGGCTCGCCGTGATCCTGCACCAACAGGGGGGTTCCTACGAGCCCGGCATGTTCGCCACGTTCAACTGATCAGCAGGCGAAACCCGGCCCGGCCCAAAGCTCATTCGATCCGGGCCGGGCCCGGGCATGTCCGCGCCCGGAGGAAATCGTGGCCGCGCTCGTCGCGTGCGGCATCGACGCGACGGAGGGCGGCCCGGTCTCCTACTGCCTGCCCTACGGCCGGGTTCCGCTGCGGACCGCGATGGCGAGCCGGCGATGCGTGCCGCTGCATGATGGGCAGCGGTGCCCGCCGGGCCTGCTGACCGTGTTGGAGGCGATGTTCTTCCGGCAGAACGGGATCCGGAACGTCTCGGTGAGCCTGGCCCAACAGTCCAATGAGGACCAGGACCGGCCCCCGCTCGCCGCGCTGCGGCTCCTGGCCACCGAGTGCCTGGGTGCGGGGCCGGGCTGGCACGTCGTCGTCTACTCCTACATGGGCCTGTTCCCGGCGATGTGGGCAGGCGCCCGAGCCGTCGTGGCCGACGCCGTCCGCGGCCTGCACGCCGACCTCGGCCGGGCGGTGGTGCTGGCGTTCGAGAAGGGGATATCTCGACGTCCCGTACCGCTTCCACGAGGACAACGCCCAGCGGGCGCGCAGCGGAGTGGCGGTGGACGGCACGATCTTCTGGTCGGGCGTCGGCGCCATGCCACTGCGGGGAACGGCCGAGATCCGCCCCACATCGGCGATGTCCAGCGGCCAGCTGCTGGACGCCCTGTCCATGGTCCGCAGAAGATACGACTCACCCGCGGCTGTGTTGGGCCGCCACCAGGTCAGGTAGGTCGGCGAGGTGGCCCCGTCCGCCGAGAGCGAGCCGGTCGTCACCACGAGCCGTATGCTGCCGGCGAGTCTCGGGTGAGAGGTTTGGCGATGACCTGCGACCGGGGGAAGTCGGATTTTCTTTGGCTGGCGCGGTATTCGCAGTACTGCGTGACCGTGGTCGAGGGTGCGGACCCGGCGCGGGTACTGGCCGGGTTCGGTGCCGTCGCCGAGGACGCCGTGCTCGGTGGGCCTCGGGAGGCGGCGCGCATGACGGCCGAGCGGTTCGGATATCGGCCCGTCGTTCGGGTGGTGCCCGCCGGTGGCTGGGTGGTCGCGGTTGAGCAGTACAGCCTCGAGGGGCGCGTCCCGAGGTGCTGCTGCGGCTGTCCACCCTTGGGCGGGCGGTGGCCGTCGGGCTGAGTGGTGACGGAATGCGGTGGCTCGGGTACGCGGACAACGGCGGCTGGGTCGAGCGGGTCGAGACGGCGAGTGCCGGCGAACCGGGCGATCCGGGTTGGGACCTGCTCGTGCGGATGGCCGAGCGTGCGTCGGTGCCGCTGGACGAGTGGGTCGCCGAGGACCTACCGGCCAGCTCGATGCGGTTCCTGACCGCGGTGTGCGGAGTCGCGATCGACGACGAGCTCATGGGGACGACGGGGCCGGTCGGGCTGGCGCTGCCGGTGCTGCCGCGGGTCGCGCCGCCGAGCACTCGGGTGGACGCGATCCTCCGGTCGGTGCCGGCCGGTGAGCTCGCGGACGTGGCCGCCCGGCACGTGCGGGACTTCTCGTCGATGCCGGGGTGGACGATCAGGAGCTGTTGGCGGCCGTGTCCGCGGGCACCGCGCCCGAGGTGAGCGACGAGTCGCCGGTCGGCGTCGCGCTGCGGGAGCTGGTCGCAGACGCGTTGCTCGCCACGGGGGCCGCGGCGGACCCGAACGGGCCGCACCTGCTGCCCCCGGAGCGGGCGACCGCCGTGCGGCGGCGCGCCGACGCCGGTCACGCCGCGCACGCGTTGTTGGCCGGTGGCCCGGGGGCCGCGATCACCTCCATGCTCCAGCGGCGCCGGTCCCCCGCGGGGTGGCGCGACCAGCTGCTCGGCGAGCTCGGCGTCGCCGGTGAAAGGCGACGGGCCCGGTCGATCCCGGTCGACCCCAACCGGCTCCGGCCGCCCGGAGTCGTGGCGCGGCGGAGCCGGGCTGTGCGCCACCCGGGAGCACAGCCCGGACCCCGCGGTCCGAGACCCGACGAGGGGTGACGTCAGGCGTAGACGCCCACCCAGTACCTATCGTGGTCCAGCAGGCGCAGCTGGCTGGTCAGCACGCCCAGCGTGGACCCCACGAGGCTGTTCTCGTCGCGCGGCACGTGCGCGCGTGAGCACCGCTCCTGACCGGTGTAGCGGATCGGGTCGATGTACCACTGGCCGTCGGTCTCGTCGAACCACGGGATGACCTCAGCGCAGTCCGCGCCGGTCAGCCCGAGCTGGCCGCCGCTCTGCCGGCTGCGGGCGAAGGCGTACTCGTCACAGCTGTCATCCCGGACGAACGGGTCGGGCACCCAGGTGCCGTCCTGACAGATCCGGCGCCGGTTGGCCTCCGCGGCGGCGTCGTCGGCCAGCCGGGTCAGCTCCGTGGTGTAGCCCCATCCATCCGGCAGGTAGTCCTGGGCGAAGAGGATGCCGATCGCCGCCGCACCGTGCGTGGACACTGAAACCTGCAGCTCCGGGGTGAAGGCCGGGATCACGCAGCCGTCGTTGGCGGACACCACGTCATCGCAGCGGAAGAGGTCCGTCGGCGTGGACCACTCGGCGGTCGGGTCCACCGGCACCGTGTTCGGCGGCGGCTGCACGGTGAACACGTAGCTGGTGTCGAACAGGTCGGCGCTGTTGGACGGGTCATCGGAGTAGGTGAAGAACGCGTCCTCGGTCTCGCCCCGGGTGAAGGTCTCCAGGGTGAAACCAGAGCCGTCATCAGTGTTGCACGGTGCCGAGCACGACGCGGAGAAACTCGCGATCGGGCTGACCAGCACCCCGCTGGAGGCCACGAGCGTCACTGCCGCGTTGTCGTCGAGCTCCACGCTCGTGGCCGACAGCTCGATCTCGTGGGACACCGCGAACGTCGCGGTGCCGAGCACGGTCCCGGTCGGCACCTGGATCACCGTGTAGACCAGCGTGATGCCGTGGATGCAGGTCTCCAGGCGGTTGACCCACCAGGTGTTCGCCTCGTCCAAGTTGTCTATTTGGGGGGACCAAGTCTCCAGGTCGGAGCAGCATAGCGAAGCCGAGGTACCACGGCACATCGGACGTGCCGGGTGGTGAGCTGGGTGAGTCGGCAGCTGAACGCGTCGTACTGGTAGCTGCCGTGCCGGCGTTGAGCAGCCTTGCGCCGATCGGGCTGGTGCTCAACTCCCCATCACTGAGTCCATGAGGGAGGCCAGTTCGGGATCGACCTCCTCGACGATGCGGCGGTATTCGGGCTCTTGGAGGTTGTACAACACGTAGTCCTCCAGTGTGCCTCGCGTCGCGTCTCGGTCGGGGTGGTCGGCGACGTAGGCCTCGCGAACCACCCGCAGCTGCGCCGCTACCCGATCCCTGGTGCGCGGATAGTCGTCCAGCGTCGGGCACATGACCGGACGCCACAACGCACCTGTGACGATGTCCCCCACCAGCAGCATCAACTCGCGACGTGCGTCCATTGCGTGTTCCACCTCGCGGGCGATGCGTTGGGCGAGGAAGGGGCGGGTCTCGGGTAGTCGCATCCACATGAGGTCACCGAGGAGGCCCAGGCTCCAGGTCATGGGCACGTCAGGCGTCGGTACGGCGTCCTCGGGGAACGCCGCGTCTGCGGGGCTGTTC
>NZ_WHTD01000163.1 GCF_009379765.1 Actinophytocola sp.
CCGCCTCGGGCTGCGGACGGGCGGCCGGCCTGGGGCGCGGACCACCCTTCGAGCCACCTGATGTGGGGTACGCGTCCCGCAACCGGCGGGCCACCGGGGCCTCCACCGTGGAGGACGCGGACTTCACGAACTCGCCCTGCTCCTTGAGCTTCGCGAGAACTTCTTTGCTGGTAACGCCGAGCTCCTTCGCGAGCTCGTGCACTCGGGCCTTGCCTGCCACTGCTCTCCTCATGTGAGTGAGGCCGGCGGCATGGTCCCGCTCGACCTCGTCCTATCGTCCGGCGTTCATGGCTTCAGCTTCACGGCTGACTCATGACGGGTCGACCTGCTTTCGTTGATCCAGCCCGGCCCGGGAAGATCCCGGTCCGGTGACACGGTGAACCAGCTGCTCCAGATCCCTCCGGAGTCCCTCGATGTCGAGCGGGCCCGGCACACGCAGCGCTCTCGCGAACGCACGCCGCCGCTCGGCCTTGTCCAGGCAACCCGGCTCGGGATGAAGCCACGCCCCCCGACCGGCGGCTCGTCGCCGCAGATCGAAAGCCAGGTCCCCATCCACGAGCACGACCCGGAGCAACTCACCGGCTTCCGCTCTGACCCGGCAGCCGACACAAGTACGTACTGGGCTGTTGCCCCGGGGACGTGCGGACGCCGGTCCAGAACGGTGAACCATTGATGAGTCTATCCCGTCGGTCCTACTCGGCCGAACCCGCAGTCGAGGATCGGGTCGGTGTGACGTTCGGCGCGTCCGCCGCGGGAATCCCCTCGGGCGGTGTCGGCCGTTCCGACGACTCGGCCGCGTCACTGCGGATGTCGATGCGCCAGCCGGTCAACCGGGCCGCCAACCGGGCGTTCTGGCCCTCCTTGCCGATGGCGAGGGACAGCTGGAAGTCGGGCACGACGACTCGAGCGGTCTTCGCCCGTTCGTCGACCACGCGGACCGAGATGACCTTGGCGGGCGACAGCGCGTTGCCCACGAAGGTGGCCGGGTCCTCCGAGTGGTCGATGATGTCGATCTTCTCCCCGAGCAGCTCGCTCATCACGTTGCGCACCCGCGCGCCCATCGGCCCGATGCAGGCACCCTTGGCGTTGACCCCCGGGACGGTCGACCGCACCGCGATCTTGGACCGGTGGCCCGCCTCGCGGGCGACCGCGGGGATCTCCACGGTGCCGTCGGCGATCTCCGGGACCTCGAGCGCGAACAGCCGGCGGACCAGGTTGGGGTGCGTGCGGGACAACGTGATCTGCGGCCCGCGGGTTCCCCGGCTCACGCCGAGGACGTAGCACTTGATGCGAGTGCCGTGCTCGTAGCGCTCGCCGGGCACCTGCTCGACCGACGGCAGCACGCCCTCGGTCTCGCCGACCTGGACCACGACCATGCCGCGGGAGTTGGCGCGCGCGTCGCGCTGGACGACGCCCGCGACGATCTCACCCTCCTTGGCGGAGAACTCGCCGAAGGTCTTCTCGTTCTCCGCGTCCCGCAGGCGCTGCAGGATGACCTGGCGCGCGGTGGTGGCGGCGATCCGGCCGAAGCCCTCGGGCGTGTCGTCCCACTCCTGGCCGGGCTCGCCGTCGGCGCCGACCTCGAACGCGATCACCCGGACCAAGCCGGTCCGCCGGTCGATGTCGATCTTGGCGTGGGCCTCGTGGCCGTCGGTGTGCTTGTACGCGGTGAGCAGCGCGGTCTCGATCGCCTCGATCACCGTGTCGAAGGGGATGTCCTTGTCCCGCTCGATGGCGCGCAGCGCCGCGATGTCGACATTCACCTCGACTCCTCCTCTTGTTCCAACATGGCGATCTCGGCGGGCGGCGGCTCGCGGAACTCGACCTCGATGACAGCGTGCTCGATGTCCTGGTACCTCACGTACGTCTTCTGCCCGTCGACCAGCAGGTGGACGCCCTGGGCGTCGGCGTCGCCCACCCGGGCGGTGTAGCTGCGCTCGGCCTGTCTGACGGCCACCTTGCGCAGCCGGGCGCGGCGCCAGTGGCGGGGCTTGGTCAGCGGGCGGTCGAGACCGGGGCTCGTGACCTCGAGGGTGTAGGAGCCGCCGAGGACGCTGCCCGCCGTGCGGTCGTCCCCGAGCGCGTCGAGTGCCTGGGCGACGGCCCGGCTGACCTCGGCGACCTGGTCGAGGCCGATGCCGCCGTCCGCCGAGCCGGTGTCGGTGTCCGTGTCGTCCTTGCTGTCGTCTCTCCTGTCGACGACGACCTTGACCAGCTGGCGCCGGCCGGCTTGCTGGACGTGCAGCAGCTCCAGGTCGTAGCCGGCACGCCCAACGGCGTCCGCGACGACCGGCTCCAGCGTCTCGCCGGCACCGTTGGTGCGTTGTCGCTGACCTGGCACGTGGACACTCCCTGCTCTCTCACTGACCGTGGTTGCCAAGCGTATCTCGTCATGGCACGCGCGTTGGTCCCGAGCAGGCACGGTGCGTCCGACCGGGTGTCGTGTTCGCCTGGCAGTATGACGGCCCGTGATGAGCTTCGGGCGTCGACACGTGCTGCGGGCCGGTCTGGTGGTGCTGCCGCTGGCCGCGATCGCCGGCACGACGGCCGCGTGTACCGAGGAGCCGGCGAAGCCCCCGCCACCGGACCCGCTGGCCGCCCTGGCCGCACGGGCGCGGACCGACGCCGAGACGGCCACCGCCGTCGCGGCGGCCCAGCCCGGGCTGACCGCGGCGGCCACCGAGGTGGCGACGGCCAGGGGCGAGCACGCCACGGCGTTGCAGCAGGAGGTCGACCGGGAGCGGCCGCCGGTGTCGTCCTCGGCGGCGCCGCCCTCGTCACCGCCCTCGTCACCGCCCGCCGCGCCGCCCCCCGATCCCGTGGCCGCCCGTTCCGCGCTGCTCGAGGCATTGACGGCGGCCGAGCGGGAGGCCGGGAAGCTCGTCCCGTCGGTGCCGCGCTACCGGGCGGGGCTGGTCGGCTCGGTAGCGGCCGGGTGCGCCTCGCTGCGGGAGGTGCTGGCATGACCCAGCCCTCGGCCCCGCCCTCGTCGTCGGCTTCGCTGCCGTCGGACTCGGTGGCCGCCGTGCAGGCCGCGCTGGGCGCGGAGCACGCGGCGCTGTGGGTGTACGGCCTCGTGAGCGCCTTCCTGCCGGACGGCTACAACGCGGCGGTGGCCGAGGGCACCGCCGCGCACCGGGCCCGCCGCGACGCGACCGAGCGGCTGCTGGCCGACGCCGGCCGGACGCCGGAGCCTGCCGAGCCCGCCTACGTCCCGCCCCAGCCGGTGACCGACGAGAAGTCGGCGATCGCGGTGCTGATCCTGGCCGAGTCGGACACGACCGTGGCGTGGCGCGCCGTCCTGGAGCGCACCGACGCCGCCGAGGTCCGCAAGGCGGCCCTGGAGGCGTTGACGATCGCGGCGGTGCGGGCCACCCGCTGGCGCCGGGCGACCGGCCAGTCCCCCGCGACGCCCGCGTTGCCCGGCCGGCCCGCGGAGTAGGTCGTGTCTCGTGGATCTTGGTCGATGGGATTCGTGATCCAGATGTCTCCTGGCAAGGCGGCGGAAGGCCGCGCATACCGGGTTGTATTCGGGCCTTCCGACAACGCGGCCAGGGGGCAGCTGGGCGCGAATACCACGATCCAAGATCCGCGAGACATGGCCCAGCCGCTCAGCCCCCGTTGCCGTCGACCATGTCGTTGCCCAGGCGGATGGCGTCCTTGCAAACCTTGTCGAGCTCCTCCTCGGAGCCGTCCTTGGACGCCTTCGGGTCGTAGTCGGCCTCGACGATGACGACCTGGTTGTCCTGCTGGGCGGCCGCGTAGCCACCGCCCCCGCTCAGCTCGGTCAGGCCGTCGAGCTTCACCACGCCCTCACGCACGAGGTCGCTCACGTTGCCCGTGTTGTCCGTGTCGGTGAGCTTGCGCAGCTCGTCGGCCTTGGCGTCGTCGGACATCTCCACCACGGACACCGACGCGTACACCGTGCGGTCCTCGATCTTGGTGGTGAAGACCGAGCGGGTGAGCCCGTCGCACGGGGTCTGCTTGAAGAAGGCCTTGGTGTCGCCGTAGGCGTGGTCCTCGCACGAGTCGTCGACCTGCGGCTCGTCGAGCTTCGCGGTGAAGTCGTAGGCGCCTCGGCTCGGCTGCTCGGTGGGGCCGCCGGCGCCGGTGCCGGGCCCCTTCGGCCCTTCGTTCTGGATGTACCACCAGACGACGCCGGAGATCACCGCGATCGCGATCAGCCCGAGGATCCGCAGCGTCCACGCCAGCCACGGGTTGCCCTGCGGCACCTGGTCGTCCGGCCGGAACTGGATCGGCGCCGGTCGGTCGGGTCGCTGCGGTTGGTTGTCGGGCCATGGTGATTGCCCGGGGTGATAGGGAGCCGACACGGCCGACACGGTAACCGGACAAACCATGGTTAACCAGGGTGAGGTACTGGATGCCGTCCGCTCAACGCGTGCTATCGAGGAGCAGCTCGACGTCCGCCATCGTGTTGTACAGGTGGAAGGCGAGCCGGGTGCGGCCCGCTCTCCTGGCGCTCACCACACCTGCTTTCGCGGCTCGTTCGGCCTGGTCAGAGGTGAGATCGACGGAGATGACGGCCGAGTTTCGGGGCGCCTGGCCGAGGCCCTTGAGCGCGGCGTCGGCGAGGTCGACGCAGTGGTCGCGGACCGCGGTGAGATCGAGCCCGGCGAGCCACGGGAGCGTGTGCGCGGCGCCGAGCTGGGCGAACCAGACCGGGGAGAGGTCGAGTCTCCTGGCGGTGGCCGCCAGGCGCAGCGGGAGACCGTAGATGCCGCTCCAGATGTCCTCGGCGGCGTACCAGTTCGCCGCGTGCGGCCTCGTCTCCTCGAGCCTGTCCGGTCTCGTGGCGAGCCAGGCGGCGCCGCGCGGGGTGAGCAGCCACTTGTAGCCGGCGCCGACGACCCAGTCCGCCCAGTCGAGGCGCAACGGCATCCAACCGGCGGCCTGGGTGGTGTCGAGGAGGACGGGCTTGCCGGTGTCCCGCAAGGCATCGAGGTCGACGACCGCACCGTCGGCGGACTGGACCACGCTGACCGCAACGAGATCGTGACCGTCCACATGCGACAGCAGCTGGTCGGCGTCCACCTCCGTCACCGGCATTCCCTGTGCGGCGAAGGGAAACGTGACGCTGGTGAACTCGTTGCGCACGGTCAGCACCCGAGTCGTTCTCGGGAGGCTGGCCGCGACGAGCCCGACCAGCTGGGACGCGCTCGCCCCGATCGCGACGTCGCTGTCGCGCACTCCGACGAGGCTCGCCCAGGCGGTGCGGGCGGTCTCGACGTGCCGGTCGTAGTCGGGCGGGCGGGCCTCGCCGCGCCGCCATCGGCCGACGGCCTCGCTCAGCGCGTCGGCCGCCCCCGCGGGCGGGATCCCGATGCTGGCCGTGTTGAGGTAGCCGGCCGGCACGTCGAACTGCTGTCCAAAGGCGGTACGCACACCTCTACTAATACCGTGTCCGGCATGCACACCACGGAGATCGAGGTCGAGACCGGCGGCCGCGAGGTCGTCCACGACCTCACCGACGCGTGCCACTGGTTCCTGGCCGGTGTGGACGGCGGAGCCGGCGCGGGCGACGGCCTGCTGCACGTGTTCGTGCCGCACGCCACCGCGGGCCTGGCGATCATCGAGACGGGCGCCGGCAGCGACGACGACCTGCTGCGGGCCCTGCGCGACCTCCTGCCGTCGGACAACCGCTGGCGCCACCGGCACGGCTCGGCGGGGCACGGGCGCGACCACGTGCTGCCCGCGTTCCTTCCGCCGTACGCGTCGGTGCCGGTCCTGTCCGGGGACCTCACGCTGGGCACCTGGCAGTCGATCTGCCTGGTCGACACGAACGTGGACAACCACGTGCGCAAGGTCCGACTCAGCTTCCTCCCGGGCTGACCGTGCTGACCGGCGCGATGCTCAACCGGTCCGCGGCCGACGTCGCCGCGCTGCTGGCGGCCGGCGCGGACCCGACGGCACCCGACGGCCAGGGGCGGACCGCCGCGCAGCTGGCCGCCCAGTACGAGGACACGTCGTTCCTGCGCATGCTGCTCGAGCACGGCGTCAGCCCGGACACCGCGCACCCGACGACCGGCGAGACGCTCCTGATGGCCGCGCTGATGACGGACCGGCGGGACAACGTCGCCCTGCTGCTCGCGGCCGGCGCCCGGCTCGACGTGACCGACCAGCGGAAGGACACCGCACTGCACATCGCCGCAAAGGTGTCCGCGCCGGAGGTCGTCCTGGCCCTGCTCGAGGCGGGCGCCGACCCGGAGGCGCGGGACGCGCGCGGCGTCACGTTCCAGCGCTACCTGCGAACGCCCGCGAGCCAGGCCGACCGCTACGCGACGGTCCGCGCCTGGCTACGCGAGCACGACGTCCCCCTGGCGTAGGCCTCAGGCGTCCACCAGCTCCGGTGTCCGCGAGCCCGCCGGGACGGACGGCTCGATCGTCATCCGGCCCGGCCACAGCATGATCACCAGGCCGACCACCGCCATGCCCCCCAGCACGATGAGCCCGGACCGCACGTCCGGCGCGTCGGTGGTGCCCTGCAGCAGGCTGCGCAGCCCCTCGGTGGAGAACCGGAACGGCGTCCACGACCACAGCAGCGCGCGGTAGGCCGGGTCGAGCATCTCCGGCGCCTGGCCGGCCACCGCGGGCGCGATCAGGTACAGCGGGCCGAGGATCGCCGCCGCGCGCAGGCGCATGATGCGCAGCAGGGCGCCCTGCACGGAGGCGAACGCGACCGCGGTCAGCAGGACGAAGCCCAGCACGTCGGCACCCAGCGGGAGCGAGTTGTCCCACAGCGTGAAGAAACCGGCCACGACGGCCGTCGCGACGACGCTCACGGTGGCCAGCAGGGCGACGCGGGACAGCGGGCCGCGGCGCATCCCCTGGCGGACGACCAGGAACCCGTATCCCATCGCGGCCACGAGCCCGGCGATCCAGAGCAGCGCGCTCGCGGCGAGCGGCGCGGTCCGGCCGGCGACGCTCGCCGGGTGGACCGTCTCGAGGCGCGGTGGGGTGACCGGGACGCCCTGCTGGGCCAGCGCGCCGGCGAGACCCTGCGCGGCGCCGGTGAGGACCTGCTGGGCGACCTGCGTGCCCTGCGGGTTGACCGCGCCGGAGAGGACGATCGTCTGGGTGACGCCCCGCGGTCCGCCGCCGAGCTCGAGGATCCCGTAGACCTCCTTGTCGGCCAGGAGGCCGCGGGCCTCGGCCGGGTCGGCGACCCGCCACTCGACGGCGTCGCCGCCCTGCTGGGACACGCGCTCGGCGGCCTCGCGGAGCTGTCCGGGCGGGCCGGCGACGGCCAGCGGCAGGTGGTCTGGCGCGGCGGTGGCCTGCGCGCCGAAGGTGAGAAAGCCGAGCACCGCGGCGACCACGGCGCCGGCCACGCCGAGCAACACCGCGACCAGTGCCGGCCGGCGGGGGGCTGAGGCGGCCATCGATCTCCTCCTGCGTTCATCAATCGTTGAATTACGTGCCAGTCTCGCCTTTCGGGATGTCGAAGTCAACCGGTGTTGAAATCTGCGCGCCTGTCGGTGGGCCATGTCACGATGGCGGGGTGCAGACGCTCGTCCTCTGGGACATCGACCTGACCCTCGTCGACTACAGCGGCATCGGTCGGAAGTGGTACGCGGAAGCGCTGGCCAACGTGGTCGGCAAGCAGCTCGACCACCTGCCCACGTTCCCCGGCCGCACCGAGCGGTCGCTCGCCAAGGAACTGCTCGCCGCCCACGGGTTCGCCAGTGGGGACGAGGAGGTCGAGCGCATCTTCGCCGAGCTGGAGGCCATCGCGCTGGCGGCCCGCACGTCGTTGCCCACGATGGGCCGCGCGCTGCCGGGCGCCGCGGAGATCCTGGCGACGCTGCGCGGGCGGGACGACGTGGTGCAGTCCCTGGTCACCGGCAACCTCCCGGCGCTCGCCACCTACAAGCTGGAGGCGTTCGACCTGCACCACCACGTCGACTTCGAGATCGGCGGCTACGGCTCGCTGTCCGAACACCGCCACGACCTGGTCGAGGCCGCCATCGCCCAGGCCTCCGCGAAGCACGGGGTGTCCTTCGAACCCCGATCCGTCGTGGTCATCGGCGACACCCCGGCGGACGTCGAGGCGGGCCTGCACCACGGCACGGTGACGGTCGGCGTGGCCACGGGCCGGCACAGCGTCGACCAGCTGGCCGACTCGGGCGCCGACGTGGTCCTCCCGGACCTCGCCGACACCCCGACCGTCCTGAAGGCGCTACTCCACTGACCGCGCGTCCCCCGCCGCGGTACGCCTAACCGCGGACCAACGACGTCAGGTGCGCCACGGCCTCGTCGACCGGGACCTCGACCCGCTCGCCGGTCGCGCGGTCCTTCACCTCGACCACGCCCTTGGCGAGCCCGCGGCCCACCACCACGATCGTCGGCACACCGATGAGCTCGGCGTCGGCGAACTTCACGCCGGGGGTGGCGGTCCGGTCGTCCAGCAGCACGGTCAGGCCGGCCTCGGACAGCTGCCCGGCGAGGCGTGCGCCGCCCTCGCGAATGGACTCGTCCTTGCCCGCGATCACCACGTGCACGTCCGCGGGTGCCACCGCGCGGGGCCACACGAGGCCCTGCTCGTCGTAGGACTGCTCGGCGATCGCGGCCACCAGGCGAGACACGCCGATGCCGTAGGAGCCCATGGTGATCCGGACCGGCTTGCTGTCCGCGCCCAGCGCGTCGAGCGAGAACGCGTCGGCGTACTTGCGGCCCAGCTGGAAGATGTGGCCGATCTCGATACCGCGGGCCGCGACCAGGGTGCCCTGGCCGTCGGGCGACGGGTCGCCCGCACGCACCTCGGCCGCCTCGATGGTGCCGTCCGGGGTGAAGTCGCGGCCGACGACGAGGTCGACGACGTGGTGGTCGGCCTTGTCCGCGCCGGTGACCCACGCGGTGCCGGTGCCGACCCGGGGGTCGACGAGGTAGCTGACCCCGTTGTCCTGCAACGCCTTCGGCCCGATGTAGCCCTTCACCAGGAAGGGGTTCGCGGCGAAGTCGGCCTCCTCGAGGATGGCGACCGCGCGAGGCTCGAGCGCCGCCTCGAGGCGCTTCATGTCGACCTCGCGGTCGCCCGGCACGCCGATGGCGAGCAGCTCCCACTTGTCCGCACCGGGCGCGTGGGTCTTGAGCAGCACGTTCTTGAGCGTGTCGGCGGCGGTGAACTCCCGGCCGAGACCGGCGCCGTTGAGGAAGTCGACCAGGGTCTCGATGGTCGGCGTGTCGGGCGTGTGGTGCACCTGCGCGGCCGGTTTGTCCTCAATGGACTGTGCGGGTGGCGCGGGGGTGACCACGGCCTCGACGTTGGCCGCGTAGCCGGACCCGGTGCTGCGCACGAACGTGTCCTCACCGGTGACGGCCTCGGCGAGGAACTCCTCGGAGGCCGAGCCGCCCATGGCACCGGACATCGCCGACACGATCACGTAGTCGAGCCCGAGCCGGTCGAAGATCTTGATGTAGGCGTCGCGGTGCAGCTGGTAGGAGTGCGACAGACCCTCGTCGTCGACGTCGAACGAGTAGGAGTCCTTCATCAGGAACTCCCGGCCGCGCAGGATGCCCGCGCGGGGCCGCGCCTCGTCCCGGTACTTCGTCTGGATCTGGTACAGCACGACCGGGTAGTCCTTGTACGAGCTGTACTCACCCTTCACGGTGAGCGTGAACAACTCTTCGTGCGTGGGGCCCAGCAGGTAGTCCGCGTTCTTGCGGTCCTTGAGGCGGAACAGGTTGTCGCCGTACTCGGTCCACCGGCCGGTGGTCTCGTAGGGCTCGCGGGGCAGCAGCGCCGGGAACTGGATCTCCTGGGCGCCCATGGCGTCCATCTCCTCGCGCACCACGCGCTCGACGTTGCGCAGCACGCGGAGGCCCAGCGGCAGCCAGGAGTAGCCGCCCGGGGCCACGCGGCGGACGTACCCGGCGCGCACCAGCAGCTTGTGGCTGGGCACCTCGGCGTCCGCCGGATCCTCGCGCAGCGTGCGCAGGAACAGCGACGACATCCTGGTGATCACGGCTAACTCCTTGTCAAGAGGCTGCGGCAAGAGTAGTGACCCGACGCACGCCGGCTCCAACGGGTTATGCCGGGCGCTCCCCCAGCGCCGGCCGGACGATCCGGTCCTCGGTGACGATCGCAGTGACCAGGTCGGCGGGCGTGACGTCGAAGGCGTAGTTGAGGGTCGGGGTGCCGGGCAGGCCGCCGATGGCGAGCACCTCGGCGCCGTCGCGGACCTCGATCTCGACCTGGTGGCCGGCCGGGATCGTCGGGTCGACCGTCGACTCGGGCGCGGCCACGACGAACGGCACGTTCGCCCTGGCCGCGGCGAGGGCCAGCGGGAACGTGCCGATCTTGTTCACCACGTCGCCGTTGGCGGTGATCCGGTCCGCGCCGACCACGACCGCGTTCGCGAGACCCCTGGCCAGGACGGTGGCCGCCGCGGCGTCGACGACGAGCGTGTGGTCGATGCCGAGCTCGGTGAGCTCCCAGGAGGTGAGCCGGGAGCCCTGCAGCAGCGGTCGGGTCTCGTCGACGTAGACGTGGCCGAGCCGGCCACGCTCGTGCAGCGCGCGGACCACGCCCAGCGCGGTGCCCCACTCCACGCAGGCCAGGGCGCCCGCGTTGCAGTGCGTCTGGACCGTCAGGTGGTCGGTGACCTCCGCGGCCAGCCAGTCCGCGCCGCGTTCGCCGAGCCTGCGGTTGCGGACCGCGTCCTCCTCGAGCACCTTGCGCGCCTCGTCGAGGACGGCGTCGGGGCCTTCGCCGAGGCGTGCGGCGGCCCGGTCCACGCCCCAGGCGAGGTTGACCGCGGTGGGGCGGGACTTGCGCAGGTCGGCGAGCTCACGGTCGCGGTGCTCGGGGGCCTGGCGGGCCGCCAGCGCCGCGCCGAGCGCCCCGGCGGCGCCGAGCGCGGGAGCACCGCGGATGGCCAGCCGCTTGATCGCGTCGACCAGGTCCTCGACGGTGAGAATGGCCATCTCGACGAGCTCGCCGGGCAGCTTGGTCTGGTCGATCGCGACGATGTGGTCGTCGCGCCAGTCGATGGTCCGCACGCGGTCCATTGTGGGTGTCCGTTCTCGTCGGCGTCCGTTTTTGTCGGTGGGGTCTCCTACGGTGTTCGCATGAACCTGAACATGGGTGGGATCACCATCGACTGCGCCGAGCCGCGGGCGTTGGCGGCGTTCTGGACCAAGGCGCTCGACCTGGAGGTGGCGTTCGACGCCGAGGGCTACTTCGTGCAGCTGCGCTCGCCGGCCAACCCGGCCCAGCCCTACCTCGGCCTGCAGAAGGTGGCCGAGGAGCGGGCGGGCAAGAACCGGGTGCACATCGACTTCGACACCGACGACCGGGAGGCCGAGGTCGAGCGGCTCGTGGCGTTGGGGGCCACCAAGGGCCAGGAGCACACAGTGCCCGGCCTCACGTGGACGGTCTTACAGGACCCCGAGGGCAACGAGTTCTGTGTGGGGTCGCACAGCTGACTTAATTCGGTTGCGTGGCGTCGGCGGGTCGGGGAACCTGTTGGCGTTGGATCAGCGCGCCGGTGGTTCGCCGGCGGACGAGAGGGAGGTGCCTTGTGACTAAGACGGTCGCCTGGACGCCTCGTGCCCGCGTCCGCCCGCCCCGCTGACAGTCGCCTGGTCGTTTCGTTGCCACGCGCCGGTGGGGCGCTCACATCCTTTGTTGAGGAGATCCCACCGTGCGCATGCACGACACAGATGACCATTTCGACGACTATCTCGACGACAACCCGTTCGGCGGCCGGCGGTCCCGCCCACGCAAACCGAAGCAGTCCGAGGCCGCCCGGTCCTTCGAGGGCGACTTCGACCAGGAGTCGACCCGCGCGGGCCGGCTCACCGAGGCCGAACGCGCGCGGCTCGCCGCGGTGCGCGAGAGCGCGCTGGCGGGCCCCGTGCTGCCGCCCGGCGCCGACCGCTGGACCACGTGGGACGACGGCGAGCAGGGCCCGCACCCGCGGCCCGACTGGCTCGTCACCGAGCTGGCCGCGGCCGACACCGAGCTGGGCGTGCTGAAGTCAGGCAAGGAGGCGGATGTCCATCTGATCCGGCGGGCGGTGCCCGACACCGACCGCGGGTGCGTCATGGCCGCGAAGCGGTACCGGAGCAACGAGCACCGCATGTTCCACCGCGACTCGGGTTACCTCGAGGGTCGCCGGATGCGCAGGAGCCGCGAGATGCGCGCGATCGCCAACCGGACGTCGTTCGGTCGCAACCTCATCGCGGAGCAGTGGGCGGTGGCGGAGTTCGCGGCGCTGTCGCGGCTGTGGTCGATCGGGGTGCCGGTGCCGTATCCGGTGCAGCGCAGCGGGACCGAGCTGCTGATGGAGTTCCTCGGCTCCTCGGACGGCGAGGCCGCGCCACGGCTGGCCGAGCTGCGCCCGGACGCCGACGAGCTGGTGGAGCTGTGGCACCAGCTGGTGGCCGCGCTGGAGCTCCTGGCCGGTGAAGGCATGACGCACGGCGACCTGTCGGCGTACAACGTTCTGGTCCACAAGGGACAGGTGATGTTGATCGATCTCCCGCAGATCGTCGACGTGGTCGCAAACCCGCGTGGACGGGAGTTCCTGGCGCGGGATGTGTCCAACGTCATGAACTGGTTCCGCGCCCGCGGACTGCCCGACCGACTGGCCGATCCGGACACCGTGACCGGAGAACTGCTGGCAGCGGCCGGTCTCGACTGAAACCGTCGCGGCGCGGCACGGACCGACCTGCGATGACGGCGAGGTGAACCGATCAGGTAACCTTCATCGTGCATCGCGAGCGGTCCGTGCCGCTCCCCGCCCTGCCGGGCGGCCAGCGATGCCAATACCACTGACGGCGCCACCGAGGCGCTGGGCTCGTCCGCGCGAGAATGTTCGCCTGCTGATGCAGAGGCCTCCCGAGACGTGCCACATCGGAGAGGATTCCGTGCCGAACACCGCCGTGCGCCGAACTGCGCGCACCGACAAGCCGCGCACCAGCAACCCGCGCACCGACCGCTACACCGACACCCCCCGCGCCGACCACCGCGACACCCCGCGCGGCGACGCCCGGGGTCGCACCGACAACCCGCGCACCGGCCGTGGCGACTTCGACAGCCGCGGCCGCCGCGGCGACGCACGGGGCGACGCCCGCTGGGACAACCCGCGCACCGACCGCCGAGGCGACTCGCGTGGCGACACCCGAGGCGACCGCCGCGACAACCCGCGGGGCGACGCACGGGGTCGCGCCGACGCGCCGGGCCGCGCCAACCGCTGGGAAGACCAGCGAGGCACCCGCAAGCCGTGGACGGCCGACCGCAAGCCCCAGCGCCGCGACTCGTGGACCGACGACCGCGGCCCCCGCCGCGACGACACCCGCGACACCCGCGACCGCCGCCCGGCCGAGGAGCACAGGTCCTTCACCGACCGCCCCAACCGCGCCGACCGGCGCGCCGCCTGGTCGGACGACCGCGGGTCCCGCAACAACTCCTCCTTCGCCGACCGCCGCGACTCGGGCGAGCGGCACCCTCCCAAGAACCGTGCCGCTTCCGCTGAGAGCACCGCCGGCCCGGCCTGGGACGGGGAGATCGCCGAGGAGCCCATGCACGGAAAGGGGGCCAAGGTCGGCTTCGCCGAGCTCGGGCTGCCCACTCCCCTGCTCAAGGCCCTCGAAGAGGCCGGCATCACCGAGCCGTTCCCCATCCAGTCGGCCACCCTTCCCGACGCCCTCGGCGGTCGGGACGTGCTCGGCCGGGCGGAGACCGGGTCCGGCAAGACGCTCGCCTTCGGGCTCGCCCTGCTGACCAGGCTCAACAAGGGGCAGGCCAAGCCGATGCAGCCGCGTGGGCTCGTCCTCGTGCCCACGCGTGAGCTCGCCATGCAGGTCGCCGACGCGCTCACCCCGCTCGCCAAGTCGCTCGGGCTCTGGTGCCGCACGGTGGTCGGCGGGATGTCCTTCAGCAAGCAGGCCGAGCAGCTGCGCCGCGGGGTCGACCTGCTCATCGCCACCCCCGGCCGGCTGTCCGACCACGTCCGGCAGGGCACCTGCGTCCTCGACGACGTCCGGTTCACCACGCTGGACGAGGCCGACCAGATGGCCGACATGGGCTTCCTGCCCCAGGTTCGGGCCATCCTCGACCTCGTGCCCGACGGCGGCCAGCGGATGCTGTTCTCCGCCACGCTGGACAAGGACGTCGCCGCGCTGGTCAACCGCTACCTCACCGACCCGGTGACGCACTCGGTGTCCCCCGCGACCGCCACGGTGTCCACAATGGACCACCACCTGCTGCTGGTGTCCCGTGAGGACAAGGCGGCGGTCGTCGCCGAGATGGCCGCCCGCGACGGGCGCACGATCATGTTCCTGCGCACCAAGCACCACGTCGACCGGCTCACCAAGCAGCTGCGCGCGATGGGCGTCCACGCCGGCGCGCTGCACGGCGGCAAGCCGCAGGGCGCCCGCAACCGCGTCCTCGGCGAGTTCAAGGACGGCCGCCTGCCGGTGCTGGTCGCGACCGACGTCGCCGCGCGCGGCATCCACGTGGACGGCGTGAGCCTCGTCGTGCACGTCGACCCGCCCGCCGACGCCAAGGGCTACCTGCACCGCGCGGGCCGCACCGCGCGGGCCGGCGAGTCGGGCACGGTGGTCACCGTGGTCACGCACCAGGAGCGGCGCACGGTCTTCCGCATGACCGAGCAGGCCGGTGTCGAGCCCGAGCGCACGAAGGTTCGCCCGGGCGACGAGGACCTGGCGCGCATCACCGGCGCCCGCACCCCGTCCGGCGACCCGGTGGTCGACCCCGAGCCGACCCGCCGCCCGCCCCGCAGCGGCGGCGGCCGCTTCAACTCCCGCCCCGGCGGCCGCCAGCGCCCCAGGCGCCACGACCGCTGACGCAACCGTAACCGCCCCGCCCGAGACACCTCGGACGGGGCGGTTACGCGTTCCGGTGCCGCCCGACCGCGGCCAGGCGGGACCAGACCAGTTGGATGGTCCGGTAGTCGATCACCACGATCCCCTCCTGGTGGACGAGTTCGAGTGCCTCCGGCGACGTCACGAACTCGTAGTCGGTCTGGCGCACGCGCCAACCTCCGTCGATCGCCTGCCATTCCGCGGTGCCCAGGCCGGGATGCACCGCCCACTCGCTGAGGCCGACCGGCAGAGCACGGAGCAGCTCCGTGTATCGGGCCGACTTGCCATCGAGGTCGAGAGCGAAGCTGTCCAGGAAATCGTGGTCAACGACCGGCAAGCCCCGCCGGCGCACCTTCCGGCGTCCGGGTTCGAGCCAGACCCGCGCCGCCAGGCCGTACTCCCGGGCCAACGCGAGGGTCAGGTCGAGGATGTCGTCGCGTCCGCCGTCAGCCAGGCAGTGCCAGTCCAGATGAGTCGGCGTCAGCCCCGCCTCGACGACGGCATCGATCTGTGCCCGTGACTCGCTTTCCACCTCGTCGAGACGAGCCTGAGCCAGCAGCTCAGGGATCCTGGCGGGGGTGAAGAGCTCGCCCGTCTCGTCGAGCAGGGAGGGCACTGTGTCCTTGGCCGCCAGCGGGCCCCACCGGTAGTGGGTCGTGTCGCAGACCAGCGTGAGGTGGATCCCGAACGGGATCTCCGGCCGTTGGCGGAGCAGGCGCATGGCGTGCGGCGCCGACGGGCACGGCACCAGCACGCTGCAGGAACTGGCGATCCCGCACTCGATCGAGCGAATGACCGCGGTGTTGATCGCGTGGTGCATCCCGAAGTCGTCGTTGTTGACGATGAGCACCCGGGCATCGGGAGGGAAACCCAGCAGCTCGCTCGACAACGCCGACGGCGCGGTGGTCGCGGGCTCGAACGCAGGTCCATCCACACCCTCAGGATGGAAGGCACGTCCAACCAATTAGCATAGGTCGTCCGCCAGCGCGGCCACCGGGCCGATGACGATCACCGCCGGGGGGCGGACTCCTCGGGACACCACGTCGGCCGCCACCTTGTCCAAAGTGGAGCGTAGGACCCGCTGTCCTCTCGTCGTGCCTTCCTGGATCACCGCGGCCGGGGTCGTCGGGGGGCGGCCGCCGTCCAGCAGGGCCTTGGCGAACGTCGCTGTCCGCTCCACCGCCATCATCAGGACCACCGTCCCGTGCATGGCAGCCAGCGCCGGCCAGTTCACGAGGGACGTCGGGTCACCCGGCGGCACGTGGCCGGACACCACGACCACCTCGTGCGCCACGCCGCGATGCGTCACCGGCACGTCGGCCGCGGCCGGAACCGCGAAGGCCGACGTCACGCCGGGGACCACCGTCACCGGGATGCCGGCCGCCGCGCAGGCCTGGACCTCCTCGAACCCGCGGCCGAAGACGAACGGGTCGCCGCCCTTGAGACGGACGACGAAGCGACCCGCCCGGGCGTGCGAGATCAGCAGGGCGTTGATCGCGTCCTGGCTCGCCGACCGGCCGTACGGGATCTTCGCCGCGTCCACCACCTCGACCGTCGGGGCCAGCTCCTCCAGCAGGGCGCCCGGCGCCAGCCGATCCGCGACGACCACGTCCGCCTGGGCGATCAGGCGCCTGCCGCGCACCGTGATCAGGTCCGGGTCGCCCGGGCCGCCGCCCACCAGGGCCACCCCGACCGGTTTCGACACCACGTCCTGGACCGCGCCCGAACGCAGCGCGGCCAGCACGGAGTCCCGCACCCGCGCCGAGCGGCGGTGCTCGCCGCCCGCCAGGACCCCGACCAGCAGGCCCTCGTAGTTGCCGGTGGCCGGTGTGACCGCACTCCCCCGCGAACCCGCGTCCGCCCGCACGCAGAACACCCGCAGCCGCTCGGCCTCGGCGGACACGGCGGCGTTCACCTCGGTCGAGGAGCTGCAGCACAGCACGTACCACGCACCGTCGAGATCCCCGTCCCGGTACGGCCGCCGGTGCCATCCGATCGACCCCGACTCGACCAGAGTCTGGACCGACGGGGTGACCGACGGCGAGATCAGCTCGACCGCCGCCCCGGACCCCACCAGCCGGGGCAGCCGCCGCTGGGCGACCGTGCCGCCGCCGACGACCACCACCCGCCGGCCGGCCAGGGCGAGTCCGGCCAGGTAGTGCGCCTCTCCACTCATGCGGACAAGCATGCCCAACGCGGCGGGTAGGGTCGCGACATGGTCTCGGTCAACTCCACGATGGTCCCGCTCGGCACCGCCGCGCCCCCGTTCGAGCTGCCCGATCCGAACGGCGTCACCTGGACGCTCGACAAGGTGGCGGGGCCGAAGGGCACGCTCGTCGCCTTCCTGTGCAACCACTGCCCGTACGTCCGGCACATCGCGGCGCCCCTGGGCGCGGCGGCGGCCCGCTGGCGCCAGCAGGGCGTCGGCGCCATCGGCATCAACAGCAACGACCCGCGGGCGCACCCGGACGAGGCGCCGGAGCGGATGGCCGAGAACGCCACGAGCCGGCGCTGGACGTTCCCGTACGTCTCCGACCCCGAGCAGCGGGCGGCACACGCCTACCGGGCCGCCTGCACCCCGGACTTCTACCTGTTCGACGGCGCCCGCAGGCTCGTCTACCGCGGCCGGTTCGACGCCGCCCGGCCCGGCAACGGCGTCCCGGTCACCGGCGACGAGCTCGACGCCGCGGTCGCCTCGGTGATCGCCGGCGAGGAGATCGAGATCGGCCAGCTCGCGAGCATCGGCTGCAACATCAAGTGGACGCCGGGCAACGAACCGGCGTGGTTCGGTTGAGCCACACACCATTGCGCCGAAGGGCCACCCCGCCGAGGCGAGGTGGCCCTTCGAACACTCAACCCGGTCAGCCGATCTGCTCCGCGATCAGGTCGTACATCGCCGAGACCCGGCCGTACACGCCGTAGAAGTTCGGCTCCGCGCAGCCCTGACCCCAGGACACGATGCCGATCAGCTTCCGCGTGCCGTCCGCGGCCACGCCCTCCAGCGGGCCGCCGGAGTCGCCCTGGCAGCTGTCCTTGCCGCCCTCGGCCAGACCCGCGCACACCATCGAGGCGGCGTCGAACGAGCCCGGGTAGGACGCCGCGCACGTGTCGTCCGCGGTCACCGGCACGTCCACCTTGCGCAGCGTGTCGGAGGTCGAGCCGCTCTCCGTGACACCCCAGCCGTACACGGTGCTGTTCGCGCCCGCCGTGTACAGGTCGGCGTCCTCCGGCGTGGCCAGCGCCAGCGGCGCCTCGGTCAGCGACGTGTCGAGCGTGAGCACCGACGCGTCATTGCTCAACGTGCTGGAGTCCCAGTTCGGGTTGATCCAGATGTCGGTCACCCCCGCGCTGGTGCCGCCACCGGCGGACAGCGACGTCCGGCCGGCCACCACCACGATGTCCGACGGCGAGGAGCCCTCGGTGCAGTGCGCGGCGGTGAGGACCTTGGTCGGCGCGACGATCGTTCCGCCGCAGAACTGGAACCCGTCCGGCGTGGTCAACGCGACCGCGAACGGGTTCTCCTCGATGGTGGTCTCCTCGCCACCGATGATCTTCGGCTGAACGTCAGCCGGCGACTGGTCCGCGCTCGCGGTGGACACCGATGCCGCGACGCCGGCCGATGCGAGAACCGCTGCGGCAACCCCGGCCAGGCGGAGCAGGCGCCTTGCCTCAGCCATGTCTCTTCTCCCTTGTTCGGTCCCGCGAGCCAGTGTCCTCGCGGGCTGACTCATAGCTACAAGGCGCTCACCACCAGCCACAACGCCCGTTCGTATTGGTCCGAATGGGTGAACGAGGTCACGATTGCGCCCGCACGCTGGGGAAACCCTCACGGGCCCTGCACCCGACTATCGGAGGGACTTCGCTGCGTGACCCCTCTGACCACCGGTTTTGGGATCCGGGCGGGGGACCCTAGCCAGCTTGGGCCGGCTTCGCCGGCCCAAGCTGGCTAGCGCAGGGTGCCCCACAGCAGCAGGTTCGAGGAGGCCTGCTCGACCGACGCCGCGCCGCTCGCCAGCCCGTGGATCGGCGCGGCGAAGACCAGCCGCCCGTCCACCGCGTAGCCGGCGTCCACGAGCGCGTCGCGGGCCGGGCCCACGCTGCCGAGCTCGTGCACCTCGATGACGATCCGGGCCGCGCCCACCCCCGCGCAGCTGCGCACCACGTCGGTGCGCGCCGTGCCGAGAAAGACGGCGTCCGGCTTCGGCAGGCCGGCCAGCGCCTCCGGCACGGGGCCGTCGACCAGCCGCACGTCCACGCCGTGCCGCCTGGCGTTGGCCACGATCCGCACGCACAGCCCCGGGTCGTTCTCCACCGCGACCACCGCGGCACCGAGCCGGGCCGCCTCGACGCCGACCGCGCCGCTGCCGGCGGCCACGTCCCAGACCAGCACCCCCGGGCGCGGCGCGA
>NZ_WHTD01000080.1 GCF_009379765.1 Actinophytocola sp.
CGCTGCCGCTCATCCAAGTGCGGCAGGATCGTCCCGAACTTCGCCGCCAGGACCTGCTCATCGATCTCCACGACCATGGCCATACCAGAACCATGACAGAACAATCACGACATGTACAAGTTAATTTGAGACAATTCCTAGCTCCGCCCGGTCGGCGGCCACCACGCACGCCCGCGCCCTCAGCGCGGATCGCCCGTTCGCGAGGGTGTGGCCGATGCCGGCGAGCGAGGCGTCGTCGTTGGCGGACAACCATGTGGCCAACCGAGCGGCGTTCGCCCGCAGGCCCGCCTCCGACGCGCCGGACACCGGGAACAGGCGCGCGCCGTGGGCCGTCGGCCGGCGAGGCCGCGTGGCAGCGGTGTCCACCACCGGCGCGTCCTCGACCACGACGTGTGCGAGCGTGCCGCCGTAGCCGTAGTTCCCGACGCCGGCGCGGCGGGAGCGGTCGGGCCGGCGCTGCCAGGGCGTGTTCTCGGTAACGACCGTCAAACCTGTGCCGTCCCATGGGATGTTCGGGTTCAGGCCGGTCCGGGTCAACGTCGCCGGGATCCGCCCGTGGCGCAGCGCCAGCACCACCTTGATGATCCCCGCGACTCCGGACGCGGCTTCCAGGTGGCCGATGTTGGTCTTGACCGAGCCGATCATGCAGGGGCGGTCTGGGGAACGATCGCCGCCGACCGTGGCCGACAGCGCGGCGACCTCGATGGGGTCCCCGACGCTCGTGCCCGTTCCGTGTGCCTCCACATAGTCGATCGACGCCGACGGCACGCCCGCGTGGGTGACACGCCTGCCGCACGACGTGCTCCTGTGCCTCCTGGCTGGGAGCCATGATCCCGTTGGTACGGCCGTCCTGACACACGGCGCTGCCGCGCACGACGGCGAGCACCTGGTCGCCATCGCGGATCGTGTCACCGAGCCGCTTGAGCGCCAGCACGGCACAGCCCTCGCTGCGGACGTAGCCGTTGGCCGCCGCGTCGAACGCCTTGGACGTACCGTCCGGCGAGAGGGCTCCGGCGGCGCCGAGAACCAGCGCGAAACTGGGACTCGCGACCAGCATCACGCCGCCGGCGAGCGCGAGCGAGGTCTCGCCGGAACGCAAGCTCTGGCAAGCCTGGTGCACCGCGACGAGCGAGGCCGAGCAGGCGGTGTCGACGGCGACGCTCGGTCCACGGAGGTCGAGGGCGTGCGAGACCCGGTTCGCCACGGCGCACATCGAGGAGCCGATGCCCGTCCACGCCTCGAGGCGTGGCAGGTCCTCCAGGAGCCTGCGGCCGTAGTCGTCGCAACAGACACCCATGAACACGCTGGTGTCGGTGCCGGCGAGCGTGTTCGGCGCGATGCCCGCGTTCTCGAGCGCCTCCCACGCGACCTCGAGCGTCACCCGCTGCTGAGGGTCCATCAACTCGGCCTCGCGCGGGGAGATCCCGAAGAAGTCAGCGTCGAAGCCGGCGATATCGTCGAGGTAGCCACCGGATTTGATGGCCTCGCGGACGGCCTTCGCGAAGTCCGGGCCCTTCGCCGCGTAATGCTCCCAGCGGTGCGCCGGCACCTCGCCCAGCACGTCCCGGTTGTTCTCGAGTAGCTCCCACAAAACACGCGGGGAGTCAACTCCGCCCGGGAACCGACATCCCATGCCGACGATCGCAATGGGCTCCCGCTGGTTTTCGTAGCCATCATCCGTCAAGGTGGGTGCCCCCAGATCTGTGCGTTCAGCGAGAGGTCGAGCGCGTGTCGCTGGATGTTCTACATTCCGTCACTCCGCCAATGCCGCCGCATCTCCGGAATTGCGCAGCCAGCGCGTGACCCGCAATGGCCATGAGTTAAGAGGGCGCGCAAATAGGGCATGGCGGCGCCCGACGCGCCGACGCGGCCCCTGGCGGCACCGCGAGGAACCACCTCGATCACGACGGCATCCACCGACCCTATTTGCGCGCCCTCTAAGAGACTGTTGGGTATGCGGGTGGTTACGGTGCGAATTGAGTCTCCGGGCTGAGTCGGCGTGCGGCTTCACGCTCGGTGGCGTTGGACCAGCGGACTGCTTGGCCGGCCAGGCGAGTGGCCATCAGACGGATCATCGCGATCTTGATCATGGCTTCTGAGTTGGCGGTGAGGCGTTCGTAGTCGCGGGCCAAGCGACGGTTGCGGACGAGCCATCCGAACGTTCGCTCGACCACCCACCGACGTGGCAGTATCTGGAATCCCTTGACGTTGTCGCTGCGCTTGACGATCTGCAGCAACAGTCGCAGTTTCTCCTTTGACCAACCGATCATGGTGTTGTCGATCTTGTTGGCGTATCCGCCGTCGGCCCACACCAGCGCGATGGACGGGAAACGGGTCGCCAGCATCTGCAGGATCTTGCGGCCACCGGGCCGGTCCTGCACGCAGGCGGCCGTGACGATCACGACCAGGAGCAGCCCGAGAGTGTCCACGACCAGATGACGTTTACGGCCAGCGGTCTTCTTGCCCATGTCGAACCCGCGATCCTGCCCGCCCTCGCTGCTCTTGATCGACTGTGCCTCCAGCACAGCCGCCGAGGGATGGCGGTCGCGGCCGGCGGCGACCCGGACCTGGTCACGGACTGCGTCGTGGACGCGGTCCCAGACACCGTCAGTGGTCCAGGTTCGATACCAGCGATACGCGGCGTCCCACGGCAGCAGATCGCGGGGGATCATGCGCCATTGGCAGCCCGAGCCCAACACGAAGAAGATCGCGTCGAGCACGAGCCGGTCGTCGAACTTCCTTGCCGCGCCGCCCTTTCGACTATCGCGCACCGGCATCAACGGCGCGAGTACCGCCCACACACGATCGGACAGGCTCGACGGATAGCATGGGCGTGGATCATCCTCGCCAGGCTGACAGTTACACAACGTGATCTTGGCGGGGATGATCTTTTTCATGCGCGGACACACCGGACCGAGCACATCCCAGCACGCTCCGCACTCGACCGGTTACCCAACAGTCTCTAAGCCGTTTGGGTCTGGGGTAGATGGAGTTCGATGGTGTGGGTGACCAGGCGGGTTCCGGGATTGGTGCTGTTGCGGGTGGTGTAGCGCAAGCTGGGGCGGACGGTCTTGACGGGTCTCCGAATTCGGCCGGGAGTGCGTCTCGTCGGGCCCGGCGGTGGTTGCGACACGATTGGACCCCTACGTCGCCCGCCCGCACGCAGTCCAGACAGGACCGATTCGATTGACAGGCATGACATAGTGCATTCTCGTGGGACACAACGACACCGATGCGGACGCGCACTCCGCTTCGGGTTCAGACTCGCTTTCGCTACGGCTACTCCGAGGCATGGCCGGGCTGGCGACGCCAATGGCGCTACGGGTCGCCGTGACCCTGGGCCTGCCGGACCGGCTCCTCGGCGACGGCGCCGCCGCTGATCAACTCGCGGTCGAGCTCAACGTCTCACCGGTCGCGCTCGATCTACTGCTGGGCCACCTCACGACCCTCGGTGTCATGGAACGGACATCCACCGGCTACCGGACTACCGGGTACGGAGCGAACCTCTGCGCCGATGCCGGCACTGGCTTCACCAACATCCTCCTGCACCTGGATTCCGCTGCCGGCCGGGCCGAACTGGCGTTTGTCGACCTCGCCCACAGCATCGCCACCGGGCAGGCGGCCTACCCACGCCGCTATGGCCAGGACTTCTACGCAGACCTCGCCGAGCATCCCCACCTCCGTGAGTCGTTCGACCGGCAGATGACCCTGCGGCTCCAAGAGCAGATCCCGCAGGTCGTCGCTGGTTTCGATTGGTCCCGATTTTCCACCGTCGTCGACGTCGGCGGTGGCCAAGGCACCCTGCTCGCCGCGATCCTGACAGCCCATCCTCGGATGCATGGCCATCTCGTCGATCTCGAACCCACTGCGGCCGAAGCCAGCCGTACCTTCAGCGCGCACGACCTCGACGACCGAACCGAAGTGACCGCGAGCAGCATCTTCGACCCGCTCCCGGCGGGGGCGGACGCCTACTTGTTGTCCGACATCCTCCACAACTGGGACGACGAGCACGCCCATCGCATCCTCGCCCGGTGCGTTGAGGCCGCTCACTCAACCGGCCGCGTCCTCGTCATCGAACCAGTCGGAGGGCGGCGAGCCATCACCGAGATGGACCTGTCCATGCTGGTGATCCACGGCGGCCGCGAGCGCCGGATCGACGAGTTCCGCACGCTCGCCGCTTCACATGGACTGGTCCTCGACACGTTGACCGATCTAACCGACCAACGCTGCCTTCTCGAATTCCAGCTTGCTGCCAGCCGTGAGGTAACAACGGCATCGCCATAATCAAATATCTCGGGCCAACCGGCCGGCTACCTCAGGTCACCCTCCGGTTACCTGACGCGCTGGTGATGCCAGCGGCGGACCGGTGAGTACGGCGCCATCACGAGCTCAGTCCTGCCTGGATTGAAGTCGCGTGACACCTGGACGATCCGACAACTCGACAGCTCGACCACCACGGTCAATGGCCATGAGTTAGAGGCCGCGCAGATGGGCATGGCGGCGCCCGCCGCGCCGAGGTGGCGCCTCGCGGCACCGGGTGGTGTAGCGCAAGCTGGGGCGGACGGTCTTGGCCGGGGCTGTGCGGCCGGGGTGGTGGCGGATGATCCAACGGGGGATGTCGGCGAGGAAGAAGGCCAACGCGGTGGTGAGGTCATGAGGGGGAAAAGGCCCGTGCGACGGAGTCTGCGACGGCGTCGAGCACGGGCGGGAAGCTGATCCGGGTGGCGTCCAGTCCGGCGAGGGCGGCCCGGGTGATCAGGGTCCGCAATGCCTGATACAGGCACAACAACGCCCAGATCTCTTGGCGTATCCCTTGGGGGCTGCGGGAGCGGAGAACCCCGCCGGGGACACGGAGGTCGACCTTGATCAGTCGGAACAGCAGTTCGATGTGCCAGCGTTGGCTGTAGTTACGGGCCAGTCCAGTGCGGGCGCCTGTTCGGGGTCGAGCAGGTTGGTGATCAACGCGAAGACCTCGCTGATCCCGTCGTCGTCGCGGATGGAGTACTCGATGACCCGCACGGTGACCCGGTCCTTCTTGCGGGCGCCGCGCAGCTCCGACAGGTAGGTGCCGTCGGTCAGGGGGGTGATGACCGGCAGGGTGAAGGACGCCGACACCCGCCACAGCACGTCCGCCCCGGTGGCCAGGGTCTTGACGTAGAGGTCGTAGGAGGGAAACCCACGGTCGGCCAGCAACAGCATGGCTGGCCCGAGCCGGGGAAGCAGCCGCTCGAACAGGGTGCGCTCGCCCACCGCGATGGAGTCGCATTCGGCGCCCAGCAGGGCCAGGGTGCCGCATTCGGCCAGCGCGACCAGGCGGGCCTGGGGCCGCTTCCCGCCCTCGGGGATGGCGTACTCGGCCTCGTTGTCCTTGCCTCGGGGCAGGTCGAACACGGTGCCATCGACCGCGACCAGACGGCGGCCGCGCCAGAACACGCCGTCCATCCCGGACGTGCCCACCGCGTGTGCGCTGCCGTCGAACAGCAGCGTGAGTGGCTTGTCCCCGAGGCGGCCCCGTGCCAAGGAGATCGCACCGTCCGTCGGGATCGTGTAGCCACCCCAGCCGCCGCAGGCCCACCGCAGGCCGGTGAGCAGACCAGTAAGGACTCGCACGTAGCCCTTGCCGAAGTCCAGCCACAGCGCGAGCGTGAAATACACCATCAGCCGGGCGGGCAGGGCCCTGTTCCGCTGCTCTTTGACCCCGGCCTCCTCGATCGCCGCGATCACCCGCTCGTCCGGGAACACCGTTGCCAGCAAACCGATGGACACCTCATCAGCCAGTCGGACCCGGTCCGCCGCCTTGTTGTCAGCCACCAGCTGATCATCCCACCGAACCGCGTAACTCATGGCCATCGGCGGGTGACCCGGGCGCCGGATCCACCCTCAACCATCAGTGCGCAGTGCAGAAGTAGGCATGCCCCGAGAAGTGTCGCAGTATTTCCGAGGTACGCAGCCGGTTCCCGTGCCGAGGATGAGAGTGACATGACCGATCTGATCGACGTCCATTCACATTTCGTCACCGACGAGTACGTGGCGGCCGCGGTCGAGGCCGGCCACGTGCGGCCGCAAGGGATGCCCGGCTGGGCCACCTGGAGCACCTCGGAGCACCTCGCCCTGATGGACCAGACCGGTGTGCGGACCGCGATCCTGTCGATCTCGGCGCCGGGCGTCCACTTCGGCGACGACGTCGCGGCGCGCCGCCTGGCGCGGCACGTCAACGAGTTCGCCCGCATCGTCGTGTCCGACCATCCCGGCCGGTTCGCGCACTTCGCGTCGTTACCCTTCCCCGACGTCGACGGCTCCCTGGCGGAGCTGGTGTACGCCCTGGACGTCCTCGGCTCGGACGGGGTCGCCGTCCTGACCAACGCCCACGGTGTCTACCTGGGAGACGGGCGGTACGAGCAGGTCTACGCCGAGCTCGACCGCCGCGGCGCGACCGTGTTCGTCCACCCGGTCGAGCCGGTGAACTGGCAGGTGGTGTCCCTCGATCGGCCCCGGCCGATGCTGGAGTTCATCTTCGACTCCGCTCGCGCGGCGAGCGACCTCGTCCTGAGCGGTGTCCTTTCGCGCTACCCGCGGATCAACTGGATCTTCTCCCACAGCGGCGGTGCGCTGCCGGTCCTGGTCGAGCGCATCCAGGTGTTCTGCGACCTGTTCATGGACCTCGCCGAGCCGCCGACCGTCGCTGAGCAACTCGGCGGCCTCTGGTATGACATCGCCGGGACGCCGTTCCCGAACGCCGTCCCGGCGCTGGTCCGCGCGTTCGGTGATCAGCGGGTGCTCTACGGCAGCGACTACTGCTGGACACCCGCCCCCGGCACCAAGTCGCAGGTCGAGTCGGTCGACGCCGCGGTCCAACCCGACGGCACCACCTGGCGTGCCCTCACCACCCGTAACGCCGGGCAGATCTTTCCGCAGCTCGGATGACCGCGCGCCGGTGCCTACCCACCGGTGCGCAGGAGGTCGGCGAGGAGCTCGGCCGGGCCGTCGGAAGCGTCGGTCACGGAAGCGTCGGTCACCGCGTCACCGGCGGGGAGCAGGGCAAGCTGGCCGACCAGCCCGGGGTGGCGGGTCGCGAGCTCTGTCCCGACCGGGGCGTCGTGGGCGTGGCCGACGATCGTGGCGGAGAGCCAGCCCTTCTCCCGGATCATGAGCGCCAGGTCGTCGGCGACCCCGCGTGGTGTCCAGCCCTCCGGGGGCAGGGTGGTGGCCCCCCGGCCGGGAAGGTCGAGCGACACGCACCGATAGCGGTCCTGGAGCGCCAGGACGTGTGCGGCGAACACCGAGCGATCGGTGTCCCGGCCGGATAGGAACAGCACGACCGGTCCGCATCCGACGTCGTCGTAGCCGTACACGATGTCGTTGACGCGAAGCCGCTGGGAGCCAGGCGGGCCGGTCAGGTCCGCGGCGAACGCCAGCGCGAGCGCCAGGGAGTCCTCGTAGATCTGGTAGTGGCTGATCAGGCCGTCGCGCACGGTGAACCGCATGGTGAAGTCGCCCTCGACGGTCCGCTGTGTGGTCCGCACCAGGTACCGGAACCAGCCGGGGACGATCGCCTCGGTGCCACCGTCGATGATCGGTGAGAGGCGGAACCCGCGTGGCTCGAACGCGTCCGGGAAGCCCTCGATCCACTCCTTGACCCGCGCCCGTCCCTGGAGCAGCCCGACGGTCGGGACCTCGGGCGCGCCGTCGACATGCCAGACCACGTCGTCGGTGAGAAGGGCGAGCGCCGCGTCGGTGTCCTTCCCGGCGAAGGCGTCGAGAAACGCGCGGGCCGCCGCGGCGGCTCCGACGCCGTTGGATGTGCCCTGTGACATTGGTTCGCTCATACGCTCGCTCACGACGCCCCCTCGCGGGCTCGGTCGAGCCGCTCGCGGTCGCCCTGTGACACTGGTTCGCTCGCACGCTCGCTCACGACTTCGTCCTTCAACCACTGGCCTTGTCGGCGTCGAAGTTGAGGCCGGCCAGGCGGTGACCGACCACCTGCTCGTAGATTCCTGCCAGCGTGGTGGCCTCCCCGGGGGTGAGCACCATGGCGGTGGCGGCGGCGTTCTCCACCAGGCGGGTGCGATGCCGCGTGCCCGGGATCGGCACCACCGGAAGGCCGTGCACCGAGGCCCGCTGGTGGACCCAGGCCAGCGCGACCTGGCCTGGTGTCACACCTCGTGCGACGGCGATCTCATCCATCGGGGCGAGGAGCGCGGTGTTGTGCCGGGCGTTCTGCCCGGTGAAGCGAGCCATGTACCTGCGGAAGTCGTCGGCGGACAGCTCGTCGGCGCTGGCGAAGGAGCCGGTGAGAAAGCCGCGGCCGAGAGGGGAGAACGGCACGAGGGCCACGCCGAGCTCGGCCGCCACGGGGACCGTGGAGATCTCGACGTCGCGGGTGAACAGCGACCACTCCGACTGCACGGCGGCGATCGGGTGGACGGCGTACGCTGCCCGCAACTGCGCACCGGTCACCTCGCACAGGCCGAGGTGACGGATCTTTCCCTCCACCACCAGCTCGGCCATCGCGCCGACCGTGTCCTCGACGGGGACGTTCGGATCGAGCCGGTGCGCGTAGTACACATCGATCGCGTCGACGGCGAGCCGGCGGAGGCTGGCCTCGACCGACCTGCGGAGGAATGCCCTCGAGTTGTCGATTCCCCGGTAGTGCGGGTCATCCGCCTTGCGTACCAGCCCGAACTTGGTGGCGATCACGACCCGGTCGCGGTTGGCCGGCACGAACCTGCTCAGCAGTTCCTCGTTGTGCCCGTGGCCGTAGCAGTCGGCGGTGTCGAACATGGTCACACCGAGCTCCAGCGCCCGGTCGAGGGTTCGCCGGCATTCGGCCGGGTCGCTCGGGCCGTAGAACTCGCTCATTCCCATGCAGCCGAGTCCCTGGACGCCGACCCGTGGTCCGGTCGAGCCGAGCGCGGTTGTCGGTAGCGTCATGTGTCCGCTCGTCACATCAGTGTCCACTCGTGGCCATCCGCCCTTCGGGGCGATTACCCGCGGGCCTGTCTCTTCGGCGAGAATAAATAGCAGGAATCCGCCGGATCAATGTTCGAAAGACAACAGGGCACGTGGGGAGAGGCCATCCGGCGAGGAGTGCAATCCGGAAGAAATGACGACCCACCCGCAGCAATTTGGAAGACGAGTACCCTCGCCGCTCGTGTCAGACTGGGCGACGCCACCGGGGTGGCAGTAATTCACGTGCCTGGTGTGCTAGTGGCGTCTGGTTTGCAAACGTATCGGCGGCTGGAGGGTTCAGTATCTTGTTGAACAAAGACTCCGACTGGCTGCTCGAGCACTATTCGGCAATTGCGGACCCGGAGCTTTCCGGCCACAAGTTCGCGCGCCAGGCCGCGCTGGCCGGGGTGGGTTTTCCGATTCCGCGGCTGGCGTGCGTGCCGGCAACGGTCTTCGACCACGTCGTCGGTCCGGAGTGCGCCGCCTCCCTCGGCACGGACCTCGCGGCGCCGGAGCGGGCCCAGGCTCTTCGGCGCCGGGTGCGGGAGATCGGCGTGCCGAACGAGCTACAGCGGATTCTGGACGACCGGTTCGACGGGATCGCGGGGCCGGCCGGACTGGTCGCCGTTCGGGCCTGTGTGGTTCCTCGACCCGGTGACGAGGAGTCCGGTGAGGATTCGGCGACCGACCCGTTCGCCGGCCTCAGCGACAGCTTTCTGTATGTGCGGCGCGCGGACGTCGCCGATCGGGTCGCCGCGTGCTGGGCCTCGGCGTTCAACTCCGAGGCGGTGCTTTACCGGGCGCACCGCGGTATGGATCCGTTCGCGGCGCGGGTCGCGGTCGGCGTCCAGCGGATGGTGATGGGCGTCCGGTCGTTCGTGGCGTTCACCCGGAATCCGCTGGACGGCGCGCATCGCTGCGTGGTCGCGGCGGCGTACGGCATCGGCGAAGGCGTGGTCCAGGAGAAGGCCGACGTCGACCATTTCTTCGTCGACCGGGTGTCGGGGGAGATCGAGGCACACGTCGAGGTGAAGTCCAGGGCGGTCGGCTGGGACCCGGAGCGATCCGACCACGGACCGGTCGACATCCCGGTCGAGCCGTCGCTGGCCGCGCTTCCGGTGCTCGCCGATGACGAGCTGCGTGAGATCACCGCCGTCGCCGCCCGCGTCGAACAGCATTTCGGTGCGCCGCAGGACATCGAGGGCACCATCTCCGCCGACGGGCGGCTCCACCTGGTGCAGGCCCGCCCTGTCGCGGGCCTGGCGCGGCCGGAGCAGTCCGAGCACGCGGGCCGGGCCGACGGGAACGAGTATGGTCGGCCGCCGATCCTCTGGGACAACAACAACATCACCGAGAGCTTCCCCGGCGTGAGCTGTGCGCTCACCTACTCGGTCGGCCGCGAGCTGTTCGAGGTCGCCTTCACCGATCTCTACCGGCGCATGGGCGTGCCGGCCAGGGTGATCCGTCGCAACCGTCCGCGGTTGCGCCGGATGATCGGCTACCTCGACGGGCACATCTACTACGCGATCGACAACTGGTACCGGCTGCACGGGATGATGCGCTGCTTCCGCCCACTGTGGTCCACCTGGGAGGAGGCGCTCGGTGTGGCCGGACGGGAGTCCGCCCGCGGGCCGGTGCGCCGCACCGCGCGGGTCTTCCACCTCGCGGAGATCGCCGCCCGGCTGCTCGCGCATCCGCGCCGGGTACGCGACTTCCTGCGCTGGTGGGACGGCTACCACGCTCGACTCGACGTGTCGAGGATGGGACCGTCCGAAGTGGTCGGGGCATACCGCGAGCTGTGGACGCAGCTGAGCAGCCGCTGGGGTGTCACGCTGGTCAACGGCGTCTTCCTGTTCACCGCCACCTGGGCGGCGAACAGAATGTTGCGGCGGTGGGCGCCCGCGGCGGACCGGAGCGTGCTCAACGGCATGCTGAGCGGGGGCCAGTTGAACCGGTCGGCGATGGCTCTGCACTCGGCGGTGGCCCTGGCGTCGCAGGCCGCGACATCTCCGGCGTTGCGCGACGCCATCCTGGCCGATACGGAGCTCCGCCAGTTGTGGGCGGAGCTCACCGCAGGCGGCTACGGCCAGGAGTTCGCCGACGCGCTGCGGGAGCACCTCCGCCGCTACGGCGACCGCGGCCTGCAGGACCTCAAGCTCGAGGCGGTGACCCCGCGCGAGGAGCCGTGGACGGTGCTGCACGCGGTGCGGGCATACCTGCGGCAGGGGCAGACCGTGCGGGCGAGCGTCGAAACGGCCGAGAAGGTCCACCGCGCGGCCCGGCGAGAGCTGCGCAGGCACTGCCGCAACCCGGTGAAACGAGCGGTGCTGCATGTGGCGTTCACCGCCATGCGGACGCTGCTGCGCGTCCGCGAGGACACCCGGTTCTGCCGCAGCCAGCTGTTCGGCGACCTGCGCGCGCTGCTGTTGCGGCTGGGTAGCCACCTGGTGGCCGCCCGCCGGCTGGACCAGCCGAAGGACGTCCTCGACCTCACCGTCGACGAGGTCCTCGGCGCGTTCGACGGCACCATGGCCGGTGCCGATCTGCGGGCGCTGGCGGCCGTGCGGGCGGCGGAGCGGGCCCGCTGGATCGAGGCGGATCACACGTTCCCACCACGGCTGGCGACCGACCCGGACCGACCGGTGACCCTCGCGTTGGCCACCGCGGTGGCGGACCGGCGAGGTTCGCGCGGGGAGGCGACCGACAGCTCCGGTGTCCTGGTCGGGCTCGCGTCCTGCGCCGGCACTGTCCGCGGTCGCGCGATGGTCGTCCTCGATCCGTCGGTCAACGCCGACGGGACCCGCGATCGCGTCCTCGTCGCGCGCGCGACCGACCCGGGTTGGTTGTTTCTGATGATGTCGGCGAAGGCGCTGGTGGTGGAGCGGGGCACGCTGCTCTCGCACACGGCGATCACCGGTCGACTGCTCGGGATCCCCACCGTCGTGGCGTTGCCGGACGCCACCACGCGGATCCCCGACGGGAGCCTCGTCGAGGTCGATGGTGCCGCCGGCACCGTGCGAATCCTGGATGGTGAGTCATGATCCGCAGGTGGGCGAGCTACGTCGGCGCCGCGTACCGGCCGTCGGTCCAGCTTCCGTACACGATCTCGTGGGCGATCGGGCTCACCGCGCTGTTCGCCTGCGTCACGGGCGCGGTGACCCAGTGGCGTCCGGACGCCGAGCTCCTGGTCACGGTCGTGACGGTGGTGCTCGCGATGCTGCTGATGCGTGGTCTCGACGACATCCGGGACCTCGACTACGACCGCCGGTACAACCCCGGCCGGCCACTGCCGAGTGGGCAGGTGCGGGAGCGCGACCTGGTCACCATGGTCGCCGTCGGCAGCGCCGTGCTCCTCGTGCTGAACACCGGCCGCGGGGTGGCGCTGGTGATGCTGGCCGTGCAGATGGGCTACACCGCCGCGGTGATCGCCCTGGACCGGTTGGCAGGGTGGCCGCACCCGGACCGCCTCGGGTTGCAACTCGCGGTGAACCTGCCGATCCAGACTCTGCTGAGCCTCTACGTGTACGCGGGCTTCCTGCGAGCGGAGAGCCTTGGTCCGAGCGTGGCGGGGATCGTCGCCGTCGTGGCGGTCACCGCCGGCGCGCTGTGCCTGGAGTTCGGCCGCAAGGCGACCCGCCGGCCGCGGCCGGGTGAGCGGACCTACGTGACCGTGCTCGGGCCGTCGGGCACGTCGCTCGCCGCCTTGGCGGCCGCGGTGACGGCGACCGCCATCGTGCTGGTGTCGATCGAACCGTGGCAGCCGGGCGGTGGTTGGGGCTGGTTGGTCCTGGTTCCGCTGGTGCTGCCCGCGATCTCCGTCGCCCGGTTCGCCGCCGGCGCAGTCCGCTGGCCGGTGACCCCGACCCTGGCATACATCCCGGCCATGTACGCGAGTTTCCTCGCTGTGGGCCTGCTGACGAAGGGCACGTTCGGATGACGCCGTTCTGGACGCTGCTCGGCCCGGACTTCGCCGGGAAGTCGACCGCGCTCGGCCGGTTGTGGGATGAGCACGGCGTGCAGGTCGTGTCCCATGACGACGCGTTCCTCGGCGACCGCCCGCTGGTGTCCGCGCTGCGGCGGTGCTGGATCGACGACGCGCTGGTGTGGTCCGGAAAGCGGTACACCCCCGAGCTCGTGCTGTCGGTGATGCATCCGGTCATCCTGCATCAGCGCGACGAGCTCGCCAGCAGGACCGGCCCGGGGCCGGTCGTCATCGACTCCTACTACTACAAGCCGCTGGCGGCGTGCGCCCTGCTCGGCGTGTCGCACGAGCCCACCTTCGACTACTGGCGGTCGTTCCCGCAGCCGGAGGGAGTCGTGTACCTGGACGTCCCCCCGGAGGTCACCTGGGAGCGCGCCGGTCGAGGAACCCTCGCGAGCGCCTTCGAGCACTACGGACCCGAGGTCACCGAGGAGGGCTTCATCCGGATGCAGACCGACCTGCGGGCGAGGATGTTCGCGGAGGTCGGGGACCTGCCGCTGACGGTCATCGACGGGACCGCCGACCAGGACGTGGTGTTGGCGAAGATCATCTCGGCGGTTGGGGCGACGTCGTGACGGCGCCCGCACAGGCGCTGCTGGCTGACCTCCTCGCGGACCGGGTCGAGTGGGTGACCGGCCGGCGCCAGGGCGAGCCCGACGCCGACACGCAGGGAACCACCGTGCTGGTGCTGCTGCGGTCGCTGGACCTGGCCGACCTGGTGCACGGCGCGCGCGCGTTCGCGGCCACCCTGGACCCCGACGAGGCCGAAGCCTGGCGACGGTCGTGGACCCGGACACGGTTCCTGTTCGGCAACCCGGCCAACCTCCCCGCGCGCAACAGGCCCAGAGTGGTCGCGCCCAACGCGACCGCGGCCTGGCTCGGTCCGTTCCCGACCGACCGCCGGCTCGGGCTGAGCCGCCTGCTCAAACCGGTCACTGGTGTCCTGCCGCGGCCGCCGATCGACCTCGACCTACCCGGCTCCGGTCGACGACACCTGCTGCACGTCGCGGTCGACGGGCTGACGCTCGTCGACTACCTCGTGCATCTGCACCACACCCTCGTCGAGGCGGTGCTGCTCGGCCGGCTGCGGCCCGACGACCCGTTGTGGCTGAGCCACCGACCGGCACTCACGTCGGAACGGGCCGGCGACCGTCCTGCCTACGCCAGGGTCCTCCCCGACCCGCGCGACGCCGCCCGGCTTCGCCCGTACACCTGGCTGGCCGCCGCCTGAGCCGACCCGCATCCGACGAAGCAGAGGGGACGAACGCGTGGACATCACCAGCTTCACCGAGGCCGACCTGGCCAGGCTGGCCATGTCGGCCCGCCTGCGCGACCTGTCGGAGGCGTTCCGCGTGGCGGTAGCCGCCGAGGACGGCGGCGCGGAGACGACCGGCGAGCCCGGCCTGGCCGCGCGGCTCTGGTCGCTGCTCACGACCGAGATCCCCGTGGTCCAGGAGGCCATCGTCCAGCACGTACGCGGCGGTGGCGGCTCCTGGGCCGACGTCGCCGCGGTGACCGCGCTGAGCGAGGACGAGGCCAGGGACCGGTGGAGCGGGGCCGCGCCGTCGCGGGTCGCGAACCCGGTTGCCGAGGCGGCCGCCCTGGACGAGTGGTACGTCAGATACGCGGGCTTGGAGCCGCTGGCGCAGTTTCGCGACCCCGTCAGTCGGCTGCTGAGCACGCACCCGGGGCGCGCGCCCGAATGCCACATCTGCGTGAAGTACAAGGGAGGTGCGTTGCCTCCGCACGCCGGTCGTGCCACACCGCCCGGCGGCCACCTCCTCGACGACGGCAGGTGGCGGGTGGGGCATGGGCCGACGCCGTTCTGGCCCGCCGGCACCCTGCTGATCGAGTCGCATCGGCACTTCCTCGACTTCGCCGAGATGGACGACGACGAGGCGGCCGCGATCGGGCCGCTGATCCGGCGGCTCATGGGGCCGCTCAGGGAGGCCACCGGCGCACCGAGGATCCACGTGTTCTCCTGCATGGAGGGAGCCCCGCACTTCCACGTGTGGCTCGTGCCGAGGATCGGTGACGTGGCGAGCGGGCGGACCTTCATCGGCGACCCCGGCTACTGCAGCGTGCCCGAGGCCGAGGCGATGATCACCCGGATCCGGGAGGCGATGACCAGGGCGGAGGCCGACCGATGACTGAGTCCGGCCAACTTGTCGAGAAGCGGTCCCGCCGCCGGGTGCTGCTGGCTCCGGTGACGGTCAGCCCGACCAAGCCACTGACGCCGTCACACCTCAAGGTCCTGCTGTCGATGGACATGCTGCACCGGGCGACGGCGGCCTTCGCCGACGTGACGCACGTGTACCACCCGCTCGCGCATGCGGGCAGCCGCCAGGTGGCCGGGTTCTGGGAGTACCTCGACCGCTGCCATCCCGGACTGGACCACGAGGCGTGCACCGAGGAGCGGATCGGCGATCTCTACGCCGAGTTCCAGCGGGGCGAGCGCGTGCCGTTCGCCGCGCTCGAACCGGTCGTGCGGCGGGTCGAGGCCGGCTGGCGGCACCCGGCCAGCGCGCGCCTGCTCAACCTGTGGGAAGGCCACTACCGCACACTCGGCATGCGCGACCCGCTGTTCGGTCGGTCGGGCCCGGACCCGATGCCCGCGGCCGAACTGATCGAGCTGCTCGTGCGCAACGACCTCTGCATCGACGGACGCCCGTTCGGCGCCCCGGTATACCTGGACGCGACGCCGGCCGGGCTGCCGCTGCGCATGGTGGTCGGCGCGGACGGGCACGCCAACTACCTGGTGTCGACGCTGTGCGAGCTGGTGCCCCAGCTGGCCGACCACGACCATGTGGTGCTCGCGCACGACCCCGAGATCCGCGCCGACTACCGGACCGTCGCGCACGTGCTGACCGCGCTGGGCGTCGAGGTGTCGCGCATCGAGTTTCCGCGCGTGCCGCTCGACGGAGTCATCAAGTCCGCCCGCCACGGCGGGTGGCGGGGATACACCGTGGGAGCGCTCGCCGAACCCCTTGTCCGAGAAGTGGGCGTGCCGGCGTTCGCGCTCGGGTTCCGACTGTACTTGTTGGCCGGACTTGGCCGAACGGCACGGGATTCGTTCTCGGTCCGGCAGTTCCGGCGCTGGGTGCACCGTGCGTCCCGGCTCCTCGCCGAGCACGGCGGCCGGTCCGGTGGCGCCACGGAGGTGACCCTGTCGTCGCTGGCCGGCCACTCGCCCTACGTGCACCCCTACCGCCTGGCGACCACCCTGCTGAGCCGCGACACCGACCGAGACGTGGTGGCCACCCTGCTCGACGTCCTGGTGGCCCCGACCGAACCCGCCGCAACGCGCTCCGCGGCATGAGGTGACCGCGATGTCCATGACTCCAGACGGCGCCCCGGCCCGGCTCCCGGCGCCCGAACTGCGCTACGCGTCCACTGTGGACCGCACCATGATCCACCGGCGGAACGCGAGCGAGGCGTTCGTGACCGACGTCGTGCGGACAGGCCGGCACGGTTTCGCCGCCGGCGCGCTCCTGCCGTCCGGGCACCCCCACTACGCGGGGCACACCGGCCCCAGCCGGGATCGGGACCCGATGTTGCTGCTCGAGTGCGCCAGGCAGGCCGAGACCTACGCCGCGCATGCCCTGTTCGGCGTCGAGCCGGACACCCGCTTCGTTCTGCGCGGGTGGAGTGCCGACTTCGCCGCGTTCCCACTGGTGCCGGACCCGGCCGAGCTGCTGATAACCGCGGTCACCCGCAACCCGAAGGTCGTGCGGGACCGGATCCGCGGCCTGGACCATGACCTCGACCTGTGGGCGGCCGGCGCCCGGGTCGGTCGGGTCAGCATGACGGTCGGCTACGTCAGCGCGGCGGCTTTCGCCGTCCTCCGCTCCCGCACGCACGGCGGCCCGCCGCCGTCGTCGGACGACCTGAGGCCGCCGAACGGGCACCCGGTGGAGCCGGCCAGGGTCGGTCGGGTCCGTGCCACCGATGCCGTGCTGCTCGACGTCGTGACCCGGGAGGGGGCGGTTACCGCCGGGCTGCGCGTCGCGGCGGAGAACAGCAGCCTGTTCGACCACTCGCAGGACCACGTGCCAGCCATGGTGCTGGTAGAGGCGGCCCGACAGCTCGCGGCGCTCGCGACGGGCGAGTGGGGGCACGGCGCCCCGGATCGCACCGAGATGGTGGCGATGAGGTCGTCGTTCAGCGCCTACGCCGAGCTCACCGAGCCCATCGAGCTGACCGCGACACCGGTGGCCGCCGCCGTCCCGAGCGGCCGGTCGGTCGAGGTGACCTTTCGCCAGACAGGCCAGGAGATCGCGCGGGCACGGATCGCGATGGCGGTACGCGGGTCGGGAGGTGGGGTGCCATGGCTCGGGCGGCGGTAGTGGCAGGCGTCGGGGGCTGGGTTCCGACCACCGCGGTCTCCAACGAGGAGCTGGTGTCGTGGTGGGACTCCGATACCCACATCGACGCGGAGTGGATCCGCACCCGCACGGGCATCGAGCGGCGCCACGTGCTCGCCCACGGCGAGGCCACCAGTGACCTCGCCGTGGCCGCGGGGCGGAGGGCGTTGGACTCGGCGGGAACGGCGGGCGCCGACGCGCTTGTCGTCGCGACCGGCACGCCCGACCAGCTGAGCCCGGCCATCGCCCCCGACGTGGCTGCCCGGTTGGGTCTCGGCCCGATAGGCGCGTTCGACGTCGGAGCGGTCTGCACCGGCTTTCTCTACGCCCTCGCGGCCGCGGCCGGCCTGATCGCCGCGGAGGCCGCCGACAGCGTCCTGGTCATCGGCGCGGACGCGTTCTCGACCGTGCTTGATCCGGCAGACCTCGCCACGCGGGCGCTGTTCGGTGACGGCGCGGGGGCGGTGCTGCTGCGGGCGGGTGCGACCGGCGAGCGGGGCGCGCTGTCCGGGTTCCACCTCGGCAGCGACGGCACGCGCCGCACCCTGATCGAGATTCCCGGCGGCGGGTCCCGGCAGCGGTCGACCGGGTTGCCGGTGAAGGAGGAGGACACCTACTTCCGGATGCAGGGTCGGGCCGTGTTCGCCCAGGCCGTGAACCGGATGTCGGAGTCGGCACGGCACACGGCGGCCCACGTCGGCTGGCCGGTCGCCGAGATCGACCGGTGGGTGCTGCACCAGGCCAACGTCCGCGTCATCGCGGCCGTCGCCCGTGGCCTGGGGGTGCCGCTCGACCGGTTCGTCACCAACATCGCTCACGTCGGCAACACGGCGGCCGCGTCGGTGCCGCTGACGCTGGCGGCCGGGCTGGCCTCCGGCGAGCTGCGTCCTGGTCACCGGACCGTGCTCGCCGGCTTCGGCGGCGGCCTCACCTGGGGCTCCGTCGCACTCGTCTGGCCGGAGCTCCCGCCGCCACCGCACCAGTAACCAGGTCCGACCAGCAAAGGACACGACAATGACAGCTATCGAGGAGTGCATCACGAAAATCCTGCTCGAGGACTTCAAGGTCCGGGACGGGTCCATCTGCAGGGACACCACGTTGGCCGATCTCGGCTTCGACTCGCTGGTGATCGTGGAGCTGGCCCTGGTCCTGGACAACGAGTTCGGCATCGCTCTCGAGGACGGCGAGCTCGCCGACTCGATGACCATCACCGATGCTGCTGAGCTGCTGGTCGCCAAGGGCGCGGTGTGTTGATGCCGGCCGAACGGCGCTCGTTCGGTGTCGCGATCACCGGGCTCGGGCTGGTGACACCGGCCGGCATCGGGATCGACCAGAACCGGGACCGGGTGTGGTCGGGGATCTCCAGCGCGACGCGCGACGACGCGCTACGGGGTTGCCCGGTCGACTTCAGCTGCCGGGTACCGGGTTTCGACGCGGACGCCATGATCGGCGGCTTCGTGGCACGCGGACTCGACCGGTTCGCGCAGCTGGCAATCGTGGCCGCGCGCCAGGCCGTCGAGGACGCGCGGCTGGACGCCAGCACGTGGGACGGCGCCAGGGTCGGCGTGGTGCTCGGGAACTCCCTCGGCGGGGTGCAGTCGATCGAGGCGGGCCACGTGGCGATGAGCGAGGGAGGGCCGCGCAAGGTGTCCCCGCTCATGGTGCCCAGATACATGGTCAACATGGTCGCCGCCCAGGTCGCGATCGACCTCGGGGCGAGAGGACCGAGCCAGGTCACGGCTACCGCGTGCGCGTCCGGCGCCACGGCGGTGGGTGTCGCGCGCGAGCTGCTGCGTCGGGGTGCGTGCGACGTCGTCATCACCGGCGGTACCGAGGCCGCACTGACGCCGCTGGCCGTCAGCGGACTCAGCCGGTTGGGAGCGCTGTCCGGCCGGACCGACGAGCCAGAGCTGGCATCCCGCCCGTTCGACACCGACCGCGACGGTTTCGTGCCGGGAGAGGGCGCGGGTGTCCTGATCCTGGAACGGGTGGCGGACGCCCGCGCGCGTGGCGTACCGGTCCGCGCAGTGGTGCGCGGGTACGGCGCGTCGACCGATGCTCACCACCCCACGGCTCCGGCGCCGGGCGGCGAAGGGATCGAGCAGGCACTGCGTGCCGCCCTCACCGACGCCGGGCTCGGCGGCTCGGACGTCGACCACGTCAACGCGCACGGCACGTCGACCCCGGTCGGCGACGTCGTCGAGGGGCAAATGCTGCGCCGGGTGCTCGGCGACCGCGCGCTCGTGACCTCCACCAAGGGCGTCACCGGCCATCCGCTCGCCGCCGCGGGAGCCATCGAGGCCGGGTACACGGCGCTGGCCATCCAGCACGGCAGTGTCCCGCCGACGGCCAACCTCACCCGGCTCGAACCCGAGCTCGACATCGACGTGGTGCACGGCGCACCGCGAGCCGCGTCGATCGACGTCGCCGTGAGCACGTCGATGGGCTTCGGCGGGCACAACGCCGCACTCGTGCTGACCGCCGCCTAACCGATCACCCGCCGACCTTCGGAGAACGACATGAGCACGCTGAACAAGATCCGCCTCGTCGCGCTGGACAGCGACGGAGTGCTGCTCAACGACACCTACAGCCCGGTGATCGAGCGTTTCGTGACCAAACACGGCGGCGTCTACACCGCCGCGGTGGAACGCGGCGTCTGGGGGTCGCCGCAGCTGGCGGCGGGCCAGAACATGGCGTTGGCCTGCAAGTTGCCCTGGTCGGCGAAGGACACCATCGCGGCGTTCTTCCGCGAGCGGGAGGAATACCTCGAGACCAACCCGGTCGAGGTGATGCCGGGCGCGGCCGAGCTCCTGACCACGTTGGCCGGCCTCGGGGTGCGGGTCACGTGCTACGGCGGCAGGGACCGCGGGTACACGTTCGACAAGCACCTCGGGCACCTGGCGGAGTTCTTCGACCCCGAGATCTCCTACGTCGACGTCAACGACGTCAGGCCCGGCATGAAGGAGATCGTGCTGGACATCTTCGGCTACGCGTTCGATGAGGTGGTCTTCATCGACGACATCAACCGGGTCGCCGAGGTCAGCAAGGCGCTCGGGGCGGGTTTCATCGGCGTTCCGGCCAGCATGCCGCACAACTTCCAGCGCGCCGAGATGGCGGCGACCGGTGTGCGGTACCAGGTCGACGACATTCGCCGGATCGACGCCACGCTGCTGGAGAAGATCGACGAGGAGCTCGCCGCCGGCACCCACTGGCAGGGCCGGCCGTAGGCGCCGCACGGCGAGAACAGGAGTTGGACAATGGCAGACCCACGACGTTTCGCGTACTTCCGTGAGACCGAGCCACCGCGCGGCGGCGAGGGCTGGGAGTCGATGTACCCCTACTACCTCGTCCCCGCGGAGGAGACCCGGACCGAGGAGGAGTCCCGGCTCTGGTTCGCCGACACGATGCACTGGTCGCGCGGCTGCCACCCGCTCGACAGCGTCATCGCCGAGGCGGCCTACCTCGGCGCCGGCCAGAACAGCACCCGAATCTTCGCGCTGCCGGCGTCGCTCGGGCAGGACGTGCGCGTGCACCACGGCTACGTCTACATCTCGCCGGTCCCGGTCACCGACCCGGAGGAGATCGCTCGTCGCGCCGAGCACTTCCATCCGCGGGCCGGCTACTACTACGAGAACTGGGACGAGCTGTACGCCCGCTGGAAGCACAAGGTGGCCGGCGTCATCGACGACATGCGCTCGGTCGCGTTCCCGTCGCTGCCCGAGTACGAACCGATAGAGGTCGTCACCGAGGCACGGGGACGATCCACGGCCTGGGAGGTAATCGCCGACTACCGGCGGCTGATCGACGACCTGTTCGTGGTCTGGCAGCACCACTTCGAGTTCCTCAACCTCGGCTACGGCGGCTACATCGTCTTCTTCGAGTTCTGTCGGGAGGCCTTTCCGGAGATCTCGGAGCAGGCCATCGCGCGGATGGTCGCCGGCATCGACGTGGTCGCCTTCCGGCCGGACGACGAGCTGCGGGGGCTCGCCGTTCTCGCCCGTGACCTCGGCGTGGACCACGTGGTCACTGGAGACGACCCGCGGCGCACCTTCACGGCGATGGCGGGCACGGCGAAGGGACGGCGGTGGCTGCGGGCCTACGAGAAGGCCAAGGATCCGTGGTTCAACTACTTCGCCGAGTACGGCTTCACCCACGACCAGGACACCTGGCTCGGCAATCCGGGCATCCCGCTGACCGGCATCGCCCGCTACATCACCCGCCTGCGCGCAGGGGAGGAGATCGCCCGGCCGGTGGCCAGGTTGCGGGCCGAGCGCGACGAGATCGTCGCGGAGTATCGCGGCTTGCTCACCGAGGACGAGGCCGCCCAGTTCGACGAGCTGCTCGGACTCGCGCGGCGGGTGTTCCCCTACATCGAGGAGCACAACATCTACGTCGAGCACTGGGCCCACGCCGTGTTCTGGCAGAAGATGTGGGAGCTCGGAGACTTCCTGGTCGACTCCGGGTTCGCCACGGCTCGCGACGACGTGTTCTACCTCAACCGCTTCGAGTTGGAGGCGGTGCTGCACGACATCGTCCAGTCCTGGGCGATCGGCGTCGCGCAGCGCGGCGCCCGGCGGTGGGCGAGCGAGATCGAACGGCGCCGCGTGATCGTGGCGGCGCTGCGGTCGGCCACCCCACGGCCGGCTTACGGCACGCCGCCGGACCGGGTCACCGATCCTTTCGCGATCATGAACTTCGGCATCACCACCGAGCGGGTCGCCGCGTGGCTCGGCCCGGACGGCGGCGGGGACCGCCTGACCGGCGTCGGAGGCTCGCCCGGCGTCGTGGAGGGCACGGTCCGGCTGCTGCGGTCCGAGCAGGAGCTCGGCGACCTTCGGCCGGGTGAGGTGCTGGTCTGCCCGATCTCCGCGCCGTCGTGGGGGCCGGCGTTCTCCGTCGCCGCCGGCATCGTCACCGACACCGGCGGCATGATGTGCCACGCCGCCATCGTCTGTCGCGAGTACGGGCTGCCCGCTGTCGTCGGCGCCGGGTTCGCCACCACGCGGCTGCGCACGGGCGACCGGGTGCGCCTCGACGGCACGACCGGTGAGGTGGTCGTGCTGAACGCCGCGAGCGGGCCCACCGTGGCGGCGGCGTGAGCGCGGCGTACACCAGCCGGCTCGACGAGTCGCGGTGCCTGGACCGTCGCGAGTTCGGTGGCAAGGCGGCCGGGCTGGCCGGGCTCGCGGCCGCCGGGATGCCCGTCGCGCCGGGGTTCGCTGTCGGTGCCGCCGCCTACCGCGCGTTTCTCGACGAGGTGGGTGGTCGGGGCTCCGCTCCGGACACCGCTCGGCTGATGGCGGAGGCGCCGGTCCCCGAGCGCGTGGTGACCGCGATCCGAGAGGGCTACCAACGGTTGTGCGCCGAGACCGGCGCCACCCTCGTCCCGGTCGCCGTCCGGTCGAGTGCCACCGCCGAGGACTCTGCCGCGGCCAGCTTCGCCGGCGGATTCGACACCTGGGTGGACGTCGTCGGAGCCGAGGACGTCGTCGCCGCCGTGCGCCGTTGCTGGGCCGGTGTGTGCACCGCGCGCGCCACCGGCTACGCCACGGCGATCGGCGTCGACCCGACGGGCATCGAGATGGCGGTGGTGGTGCAGCGGATGATCTGCGCGCGTTCCGCCGGAGTCATGTTCACCATCAGCCCGGTGACCGGCGACCGCTCCCGCATCGTGGTGGAGGCGAGCTGGGGCGTCGGCCTGGCCGTGGTCGGCGGCGACGTGACGCCCGACCGTTGGGTCGTCGACAAGGTCGGGCTGACCGTGGTCGAGCACACCCCGGGCGACAAGCGCGTCGAGTACCGGCACGGTGCCGCGGCGGTCGCCGTCGACCCGGCCCGGTCGGCGCAACCTTGCCTGACCGACGACGAGGTGATCGCGCTGGCCCGGCTGGGCAAGCAGCTCGATCGCCGGCGAGGCGGCCCGCAGGACATCGAGTTCGCCATGGACGGCGGGAACCCGGTACTGCTGCAGTGCCGCCAGGAAACGGTGTGGTCCACCCGCCCACGGCGGCCCAGGTTTCCCCCCGGCCAAAGCCCAACAGGTTGGATCAGCGGCGCGGTGACCCCGAAATCGTCCTGGTGACGAAAATGGAAACGGGATGGTCGCGGCATCCGCGGCGACGCCGAACCATCCCGCTACTGATATTCCTCGGTACCGATGCCGCTTACCCGGTCATCCGATTGACGCGCCAAGTGCGCGGTATCGGCCTCAGTACTGGATGCCGTCCATGGTCATCTGGCGGCAGGGTACGGGGTCTTGCCAGCCACAGTCGGCCACGGTTGTCGACGGACCGACCGTCAGCACGGTTCCGACGATCCCGACGATCAGGCTGGCCGCGAAAGCGGCGATTTTGCGGATAATGGACATGAAGTCCCTCCGGTGCTTGGATTTCTGGACTTTCCACAGAGCGGAAACTCCGCTCGAGAACGAGTCAACGACCGGTCGCCTTCGTTTGACACTTGGTGGAGCTTGTGCCGCATATCGCCAGGCGATAGTGGAGCGATAGGGGACGGTTAACCGCACGGTCGACATTGATCCGGAACAGAGGTCGGTGTGTGCCGGGAGGGCGAAGGCGATGTCCGAGACGATCCTTCAGCTGAGCGCCGAGGACGTGTGGAGCGCGCTCGAGGTGATCGACCCGGTCGCCGTGCTGGCCGAGGAGCTGATCGGCCGGACCGTCGGGCACGCGGAGGAGGAAGTCGGCCGGCTCACCCCGTGGACCGGCTACGGCACTCGCACCAACGCCTCGGCGTTGGTGGCGCTCGAACATCCGGATGTTGACGGCCGGTGTGTGCTGCCGGCGGCGAGCCTGCGGATGTTCCAGTCGGCGGCGCTGGCCGCGATCGCCGCCCGCGAGCTGCTCGTCCCGGGCGGCGTCACCGTCGCGATGCTCGGCGCGACGCAGGCCATGCAGCCACAGCTCGCCGTCATCGCCCGGCACGTTCCCGACATCAGCCACGTCGCGATCTGCCTCGCCGACCTGAGCCGATCGAACCTGCTCGAGGCCAGGTTGGTCGACCTGCTCGAGCTGAGCGGCATCGGATTGTCCGTGACGACCACGTGGCCGGACACCGTGTTCGGAGCCAACCTGGTGGTCGCCACCAGCGAAGGGGTCGTCCGGCAGGATCTGAGCGGGATGCGGGTCGGGCAACTCGCCAGGGGGGCGGTGCTTGTCAACGCCACCGGCCGGAACCTGCCGGCGGAGCTGGTCGACCGGATGGCCGAGGTGTACGTGGACGACTTCTCGCTGCTGCCCGGCAACGGGGATCGGTACATCGTGTCCACGCACCTGCTGGCGACCGCCGGCGACACCGGCGTCGAGCAGACCGGACGGTACATCGCCGCCGATCTCGGCCAGTTGCTGGCCGGCGAGCACGGCGGCCGCGAGCACGAGGACAACCGGGTCCTGGTCGAGCTGTTGAGCGGGCGCCGCCTGAACGTGCAGCTGGCCTACCGGATCCTGCAGGCCGCGCGGCGCAACGGCCTCGGCAGCCGGTTCGAGCTGTGAGTCTTGCCGTCAGCGCCAAGAACTCGATGGGAGAGCGATTCCTGTCGATTTCTTCGGACCGTTGTACATCTTTGTCAAAGGAAGAGGTCCCTGTTGCGACAATAAATCCGTTCGTCGAACTGGTGGACGGATATTTCGAGTTGTCCGCCGAATAGTGTTGCACGATGAAATGAGTGTGTCATGCGAGTAGAGATCAATGTTCTCGGCCCACTCAAGGTCTCCGTAGCCGGCGTCTCGATCGTTCCGACGGCGAGCAAGCCGTGCCACCTGCTGGCGATGCTCGCGCTCAACGCGGGGCGCGTGGTGACAGTGGCCGCGCTGGCCGAGGAAATCTGGGGCTATCAGCCGCCGCGCAGCGGCGTACCGACTTTACACACTTACATTCTCAAGTTACGTAGGAGGCTGCAGGACGCGCTCGACGGTCAGGACGACAAGGCCGCAAAGGATCTCCTGGTCACCCGGCGGTCCGGCTATCTGCTGAACGTCGAGCCGGAGGCGGTGGACGCCGTCAAGTACGACCGGCTCTCCGCCGAGGGGCGCCGGGCGGTCAACGACGGCGACTACGAGAAGACGTCCCAGCGGCTGAGCGAGGCGCTGGGGCTGTGGCGTGGGCCTGCGCTCGCCGATGTCACCATCGGGCCGCAGCTCGCGATCGATGTGATGCGGCTGAACGAGAATCGGCTCGGTGACCTGCATCTGCGGATCGACGCCGACCTGCGGCTGGGCCGACACCACCAGCTGCTCGGCGAGCTGGCGACACTGTGTGCCCAGCACCCGTTGCTGGAGAACTTCTGTGCCCTGCAAATGGTGGCGTTGTACCGTTCGGGCCGGCGCAGCCAGGCACAGGCGGCCTATCGGCACCTGCGTGCGGACATGGTCGACCAGCTCGGCGTCGAGCCGTCGCCCCGGCTACGGCAACTGCACCACGCGATCGTCATCGGTCACGCGGCTGTCGACGACCCGACCCTCGCTGTCACCGGTTGACCTGGCGAGCGGGACCGTTCTGGAGCTGCCCGGTCCTCGTCGGGGACGGCGAGCCGCCCACACATCCGGCCCAGTCTGGACGAGTACCTGGCCGCTCGTACGGCGTCGACGCCGTCGAGTGGGCCACGTTGGAGTTGAACGCCTCGGCAACCGCGTTGTCTGCTCAGTCAGCGGTGCCGCCGGAGCCGGAGCCGCGCCGGCCGTGTGCATACTCGGAGTGCGCGCCGTACCGGACGAAGGGCACAATACCGCGGGAACGGTGAGGTTTCGACGAGGGGGGTTGGATGGGAATCATCTTCTCCAGTTTCTCGATGTCCTTGGACGGGTTCATCGCCTATCCGGACGACTCGGTGGGGGAGCTCTTCGACTGGTACGACAACGGGGACGTGGAGATCAAGCCACCGGGTTATCCGATCATGTTCAGGATGTCCGAGGCGAGCGCGAGGTACTGGCGCCAGAACGAGACCGAGGGGGCGTTCATCTCCGGTCGGCGCATCTTCGACTACACCAACGGCTGGGGCGGCAAGCCGCCGAACAACTCGCCCACGTTCGTCGTGACCCATCGTCCGCCGCCTGCGGACTGGCCGCCGACCCCGGACGCGCCCTTCACCTTCGTCGACAGCCTGGACCGCGCCCTGGCGCAGGCACGCGCCGTGGCAGGGGACGGGGACATCGGCGTCGCGGGCCCTGACATCGCCCAGCAGTGCCTGAACATGGGCGTGCTCGGCGAGATCCGGCTCGACCTGGTGCCGGTGTTCTTCCACGAGGGTGTCCGCTACTTCGACAACATCGACAACGACAAGGTCCGGCTCGAGCTGGTCCAGGTCGTCGAGGGCACGAAGGTCACCCACATGCGGTACAAGGTGACCTACGCCTGAGCCGACCGCCTCCCGCGTGTGCGAAGGTCGTGCCCACCCCGGCGACGGGAGCGGGCTCGTCCTTCTCGTGGGGACCGGGGATCAGCCCGTGCGCACGTCCGGGAGGTGCGCGGTTCGCTCGGTGGCGTCGTGGGACATGGCCGAAGGGCGACCCGCGCCGGTGGTCGGTCGCCGAGCCGCTGGCTCAGCCGGCGTTACCGTCGCCGATGTCGAGGAGCTCGTCGGTGCGGAACGTGGCGTGGGCCGCGATGATCTTCCACCCCGACTGGTCGTGGATCCAGGTTCGGTTTCCGTCCGGCCCGGTGAACCGTGCCTCGTCGTCGATCAGCTCGGCCAGTGCGTCGACATCGGAGGTCAGCTGGGCGGCCTGGAGGCGCCGTTCGGCCGCGCGGAGGCTTTCGGTGTGGTCGTCGTTCGGCATGTTCCCACCGTGGCGGCCGGCCGGCCGGCACGGTCCCGCGTTCCGCTGCTGGCGGATCCGCTGAGCGCGAAGCCCACCCTCGACGTCGAAGGCGACCGCACGCTCACCCCTCCTCGGGTGGCGCGGCCAGCTGGATGTCGTTATTGCCGGCCCAGGTGGTGAGGTCGTCGCGCTGGATGGCGGCGGCGACCAGGTCGGGGAACTGGTCGGGGGTGCACGCGAAGGTTGGGATGCCGAGCGCGGCGAGCGCGGCGGCGTTGTCGTGGTCGTAGGCGGGGGCGCCGTCGTCGGACAGGGCCAGCAGGCACACCACCTGCATCTCGCTCGCGACCATCGCCTGCGCCCGGCGCAGCATCTCGTCGTTGTCGCCGCCCTCGTAGAGGTCGCTGATCAGCACGAAGATCGTGTCCCGCGGGTTGTCGACCCTCGTCTGGCAGTAGGCGAGCGCGGCGTTGATGTCGGTGCCGCCGCCGAGCTGCACGCCGAACAGCAGCTCCACCGGGTCGGTCACGAGGTCGGTGAGGTCGACGACCGCGGTGTCGAACGCGACGACCTGGGTGCGCAGCGACCGCACCGACGCGAGCACCGCGCCGAACACCCCCGCGTACACCACCGACGACGCCATTGAGCCGCTCTGGTCCATGCACAGCACGATCTCCCGGCTGACCTGCGGGAGCCGGCGCCCGTAGCCGACCAGCCGCTCGGGGACGACCGTGCGGTGCGCGGGCTGGTAGTGCCTGAGGTTGGCGAGGATCGTGCGGTTCCAGTCGATGTCGGCGGCCCGCGGCCGGCTCGTCCGACCGGCCCGGTGCAGCGCGCCGCTGACCGCCTGCCGGGTCGGCTGGGCCAGCTTGCGCTCCAGCTCGTCGACCACCTGGCGCACCACGGCCCGCGCGGTCTCCCGCGAGCGCTCGGGGATCGCCTGGTTGAGGCTCAGCAGCGTGCCCACGAGGTGCACGTCCGGCTGCACGGCGTCGAGGAGCTCCGGCTCGAGCAGCAGCTGCCGCAGCCCCAGCCGGTCCATCGCGTCGCGCTGCATCACCTGGACGACCGAGGCGGGGAAGTACCCGCGGATGTCGCCGAGCCAGCGCGCCACCCGCGGTGCGGACCCACCGAGCCCGCCGCGCTTCTTCTCCCCGCCGTACAAGGCATCCAACGTCGCGTCCCGCTTGGCGTCCATTCCGGACAGCTCGGCACCGGTGCCGTCGGCGTCGGACCCGTCGCCGCCGCCGAGGATCAGCCGCCACCGCCGCAACCGCTCACTCACGACGTCCCCCCAAGGATCTCCAGCAGCCTCGGCAGGACCCGGGCCGCGCGGTCGTGGTCGATGTCGACGTCCGCGGTCGCGACCGTGCCGCCGGCGCCCCGGTCGAGCCGGCCGACCTGGACGCCGATGCCGCGCCGCTCGGCCGGGGCGAAGTCGGCGAACGTGCGGCGCAGCAACGGAAGCAGATGGTCGAACACCTCGCCGGCCACCCCGGTCGCCCACCGGTCGACGACCGCGAGCAGCTCCGGCTCATGGACCAGCAGGGCCGCCTCGCCGGAGAGGAACCCGTCGAGCCAGCCGGCCGCCTGCACCGCGTCGGCCGCGGACGACAGCCGCAGCGACAGCCGCCGGCCCGCCTCGGTGACGTCGACCAGACCGGCGTCGAGCAGCAGCCGGGTGGCCCGCCCGGACACGAGCCCGTGCACCCCTGGCTGCTCGGCCACCACGCCCAGCGCCCGCTGCCACTCCGTGCGCAGCTCCGGCTGGTCCAGCAACGCGATGCCGCGCTGCACCCCGTCGAGCAGCTCGCGCACGGCGGCCGCCGCGTCGTCGTCCAGCGCCGCGCACGCGGCCGGCAGCCCGACCGCCACCCGGGTGACGACCCCGGCCAGCACCCGCTGCACCAGCTCGGTGTCCGCCCGCCGGACGTTGCCGTAGCGGCGCACCCGGGCCATCGGCTCGACCGCGGCCATCAGCCGGGTCGTGTCGTGCTGGCGCGCGGCCCGTTCGTCCAATGCGGACAGTACGGTGGCGAGCGCGGCCGGCAGGTCGGCGACGAGCGTGGTCTCCACCAGCTCGGCGAGCACCGCGACGTCCGCGTCGGCCGCGCGCTGGCCCACCACCGAGGTCGCCGCCTGCTCGATCGTGGTGCCGTGCCCGCTGGCCTCGATGAGCGCGACCTCCAGCTCCGGGCGCCACTCGATCGTCCACGCCTCGCGGAACGTGCCCCGGGTCCGCACCACCTCCGCCGGCCGGCCCCACGGCACGTCCAGCAGCAGCAACCGGTGGAAGAGCTTGCTGCGCCCCAGATGTGACTCGGTCCGCAGGTCCAGGTCGAGAGTCTGCTCGGCCGCGCTCTGCCGCAGCCGCAGACGCTTGCGCGCCGCGGCGAGGTCCCGCGCGAGCGGCACCATCGGCGTGTCGGCGGGCACCCGGCCCAGGATGTCGCCGACGAGGAGCTTGCGTGCGACCAACGTCATCGGCACCGGTGAGCCGCCGAACAGCACCGCCTGCGCGGACTCCATCACCTCGGCGAGGCCCGGCAGCGGCCGGCCGCGCAGGCCGGCGAGCGCGTGCGCCAGCCGGACCGCCTCGATGACCGCCGCCGACGACACGTCGTGCCGCTGGCCGCGCAGCAGCCGGGCCACCCGCACGAGCCACCGGGTGACGACCTCGTCCGGCGCGGTGAACAGGTGGTGGTACCAGCCGGGGGAGTCGATGCCGGCGCCGTAGCCGCTGGCCCTGGCGAGCCGGCTGGACGTCCACGGCACCCAGGTCGCGGCCACCTTGGTGGCGCGCAGGCCTTTCAGCAGGGTGGTGTCCGACGTGGCCGTCGGGAAGTCCGCCGGCACCAGGACGGGCGCGTGCCAGGCGCCGCACACCACCGCGATCGTCCCCGGCTCGCCGCGCCGCGCGGCTCGCAGCACCCGGCGCATCGCGGCCTCCCGCCGCCGCGTCCCCAGGTCGACGTCCTGGCCCTCGCGCAGCGTCCGCATCGCCTCCAGCACCGCGGCGAACACGTCGAGGCCGTGGTAGCGCAGCTCGATCGCGTCCTCCCACCAGCGCTCCGCGTCGTCGTAGCCCGCGGCCTCGGCGAGCGTGGCGATCGGGTCGAACCGGTCCGCGCCGCGGTCGTCGGTCCCGTCGGCACCGAGCACGAGCGCGTTGGCCGCGGGCAGGTCGAGGAACCGGGCCGGGCGGTCGTGCTCGACGGCCCAGCGCAGCGCGACCCACTCCGGCGAGAACACCGCCATCGGGTAGAACGCCGCCGTGGCCGGGTTGTCGACCGCGTAGGTGAGCCCCGCGACCGGCGGCCGCATGTCCGCCGCCGCGACGAGCGGCGCGACCGAGTCCAGCTCGGGCGGGCCCTCGATCAGCACGAGCGCGGGGTCCAGCTCGTCGAGCGCGGCGCGGACCGCGCGGGCCGAACCGGGCCCGTGGTGCCGAATGCCCAGGATATGGGTGCTCGATGACACTGGTTCGCTCGCAAGCTCGCTCAGGACTCCCCCTCGCGGGCTCGGTGGAGCCGCTCGCGGTCGCCCTGTGACATTGGTTCGCTCGCAGGCTCGCTCAGGACTCCCCCTCGCGGGCTCGGTGGAGCCGCTCGCGGTCGCCCTGTGACATTGGTTCGCTCGCAGGCTCGCTCACGCCAGTTCTCGGCAAGCCCGGTAAAGGTCGGCCCACGGCTTGCGCTCGCGCACGACGGCCTCCAGGTACTCCTGCCACACCAGCCGGTCGGCGACCGGGTCCTTGATCACCGCGCCGTGCAGCCCGGCGGCCACGTCCCCGGCCCGCACCACGCCGTCGCCGAAGTGCGCGGCGAGCGCGATCCCGTTGGTCATCACGGAGATCGCCTCCGCGGTGGACAGCGTCCCGGACGGCGACTTGATCTTGGTGCGGCCGTCCGAGGTGACCCCGTCGCGCAGCTCGCGGAACACCGTGACCACGCGGCGGATCTCGTCGACCGCCTCCGGCTCGGCCGGCAGCCGCAGCGTCTCGCCGAGCTGGCTCACCCGCAGCCGGACGATCTCCACCTCGGACTCGACGTCGTCGGGCAGCGGCAGCACGACGACGTTGAACCGGCGCTTGAGCGCGGCGGACAGGTCGTTGACGCCGCGGTCGCGGTCGTTGGCGGTGGCGATGACGTTGAACCCGCCGAGCGCCTGCACCTCGTCGTCCAGCTCCGGGATGGGCAGCGACTTCTCGCTGAGCACGGTGATGAGCGCGTCCTGCACGTCGGACGGGATGCGGGTGAGCTCCTCGATGCGCGCGATGCCGCCGGTCTGCATGGCCCGCAGCACCGGGCTCGCGACCAGCGCCTTGCGGGACGGGCCTTCCGACAGCAGCCGGGCGTAGTTCCAGCCGTAGCGGATGGCCTCCTCGGGCGTGCCGCTGGTGCCCTGGACGAGCTGGGTGGAGTCGCCGGAGATGGCCGCGGTGAGATGCTCGGACAGCCAGGTCTTGGCGGTGCCGGGGACGCCGAGCAGCAGCAGCGCGCGGTCGGTGGCGAGGGTGGCGACGGCGACCTCGATGAGCCTGCGTGAGCCGAGGTACTTCGGCGTGATCACCATGCCGTTGGCCAGCTCGCCGCCGAGCACGTAGGTGGCGACGGCCCAGGGGGACAGGCGCCAGTTGGGCGGCCGCGGCCGGTCGTCGGCCTTGGCGAGTGCCGCGAGCTCGCCGGCGTGCTCCTGCTCGGCGTGCTGGCGCAGTACCTCGGTCACGTGAACTCCTGCTGGATGGTCCGGCGGATGGTCAAGGCGTGGGCGAGGCCGCGCAGCGTGCGGCGGCGGGCGCGGTTGTCCTCGGGGATGCCGGTGAGCCAGTCCTCGACGGCCGGGAGGGCCGCCGGGTGCAGGTTCTCGGCGAGGCTCTGGAACACCAGCGTGAGCACGCCGTCGAGCTTGGCGTGCCGCAGCGTGGTCGCGATCGTCGTGGAGAAGTCGGCGGGCCACGGACCGGGGCAGGCGGCGAGGAGGCCGGCGAACCGGGCGTCGACCGTGTCCTGTCCGGCGACGATCCGCGTCGCCTCGCCGGGCGTCAGCGCGGCGAGCAGCTCCGGGGTCGGGTTGGCCCGCGCCAGCGCGCGGAGCCATTCCTGGTTCCGCTGCCGCAGCGCGGCCTTCGTCCAGCCGGTGACCAGCTCGGGCGTGGCGCGGTCGATCGACGTGGTCGGTGGCAGCGGCGCGGCGCCGACGATCTGGATGAGCCAGGACGCGCGCAGGCCGTGGCGGAGCTCGCGCTGGTCGACGATGCCGTCCCGGCGGCCCGCGGCGTCCGGCTCGTCGGGGAGCTCGCCGGGCGACGGGATGCGGGCGGCCATCCGGGCGGCGCGGCGGGAGCCCGGCAGCCGGTCGAGCAACGCGGCGGCGGCCGCCCGCACGGTGACCGCCCGGTCGTCCAATGTGGACTCCAGGAACGGTTCGTCCGCGTCGGACAGGCCGGTGGCGAGCGCGTCGAGGAGCCCCGCGCGGGTGGCGGCCTGCTCGCCCGCCCAGGTCGCCTCGACCAGCCGCCGGCCGCGGTCCGGGTGGGTGCGCCGGACCGCGGTGAGCAGCGCGAGCCGCTCGGTGCGGGTGGCGGTGGCGAACCGCTCGTCGACATCCCCGGCGTCGGGCGGCGCGGCCCAGGCCCAGCGCCGGTTGCGCGCGGCGAGCCAGGCCCCGCGCGGCCCGGCGGCCGTGCGCACGGTGTCGCGGAGATGCGGGTTGGCGGTGGCGAGCTGCAGGAGGATGACGAGCAGCCGGGCGGGTGGCCGCCTGCCCGCGGCGGCGCACGCGACCAGCCACTGCTTCGCGAGCAGCTCGTTGCCCCCGTCGATCCGCACGTTGCGGTCCAGCAGCAGCTCGAGCACCTGGGTGGCGGTGTCCGAGGCCTCCGGTCGCGGGTCCTGCTCGGCCGGGGCGGCGATCGCACCGCGCCAGGCGGGCGGCACCCAGCCGGCCCGCCGGTAGGCCCCGAGCACGGCCGCCGACGCGAGCACCGCCGCCTCCGGCCCGTCGGCCTCGACCGCACCCGGATCGACGACCCCCGCCAGGACGTCGTCGGGGAGCCCTCGACGCCCGGTGCCGACCATCGCGGTGCTCAGTAAGGCGTCCCAGTCGCTCCCTGTGCTCATGGTTCGCTCCGCGCTCACAGTGACACCAGCCGGCCGTCGCTCACGAGGCTGCACGGGTGCAGGCTGTCGTCGTACCACTCGCCGAACAGGTCCACCGGGTGCCCGCCGGTGAGCGCGAGCAGCGACAGCAGGTCGGTCTCCGGTGCGAGCGTGAGCGACGTGCCGTCGACGTCCACCAGGACGGCGTGGTCACCACCGGGCACGACCGTGACCGCGCCGAGCGACATCGGGATCCGGGACAGCCACGGGTTGGCCGCCCGCCAGCCGGCCACCAGGTCCAGCGCACCCAGCACCGTCGACGGCGCCGGGAAGCCGTCGCCGGTGGTGATCAGCGGCTCGTCGGCCAGCAGCGCGCGGCGCGGCGACGAGCCCGGGTACAGCGCGAGCTCGACGCCCAGCACCGAGCCCAGCACGTGCGGCACCCGCAACGCCCCGCCGGCCGCCGCCGCGAAGTCCAGCAGCACCGCCACCTCGCCGGTGTCCTCGCCGTAGAGCCACGTCCGCTGGGACAGCAGCCGCTCGTCCTCCTCCTGGCTCAGCCCGACGACCCACCACCGGTCCTCGACCCGCTCGCCGGCCAGCACCTCCTCCGAGCGCCGCGGCCAGCCGAGCACCGCACGCAGGTCGCCCATGGTGGCCGGGGACAGCGACGACCGCCGCCGCCACGCGCGCACCGCCAGGTACCACCGGCCCAGCTGCGCCAGGAGGTACGGCGCCCAGTCGGACCGGACGTGCACCGCGCTGCCCATCCCGCGGACCCGCTCGGCGAGCCCCGGCACCTGGGCGTCGACCAGTCGCGCGGCCGCGGCGTCCCAATACCCCGGCGGCTGCCGGCGCACCCCCGCGAGCCCTTGGCGCACCAGGTCGAACAGCCACCGCTCGAACTCGTCGAGCCCCGCGGTCATCAGGCTCTCGCGCTCGGCCACCCGCTTGGCCTGCGCCTCGGGGTCGGGTGGCGCACCCGACCCGCGGGCCGCCTGCCGGGCCGCGCGGTCGGCACGGTCGTGGGCCCACGCCTCGGCGAAGTCGGCCGCGGCGTCGAGGTCGGCGACGGTCCCGTCGCCCGCCGCCCACAGCAGCAGGAGCGCGAGCCCGTGCTTGCAGGGGAACTTGCGGCTGGGGCAGGTGCAGCGGAAGGCCGGCTCGTTCAGGTCGACCGTGACCTGGTACGGCTCCCGCCCGCTGCCCTGGCACTTGCCCCACACCAGCGAGTCGTTGCTGCCCAGCGCCGACCACGTGCGCGGCCGGGCCAGCGCGCGGGCGGCCTTGGCGGAGCCGCTGTCCGGGGCGAGCCCGAGCACCCGCTCCACCGTCCACCGCGAGCCCACGCCACACCTCTCCCGAACCCGTCACTGGAAGCCAAGACTAGTGCGCGCCACCGACAGGAACCCGCGCCCGAGTGTCGGACTCGCGGGTCGTGAAGGTTGGACTCGCGGGTCCTGAAGGTTGGACTCGCGGGTTTTGGCGGGGCGCTGGTCGGCGAGCGACGGCGGGTCGGTTCGGATGTCGTGGCGGAGGTGTCCCGCCCGCCGAGGACCTCGACCGCGTCCGCCGCGGGCCCGCACGTGTTGACCGAGCTCGCCCGGCACGGTGAGGTGATGGCGTGGCAGCCAAGAAGAGTGCGGAGTCGCGGGACGGCGTTCCCCTCACGAACCTCGACGCGCCCTTGTTCGACGGCGCCGACGCGACCAAGCGTGACCTCGTCGACTATCTCGACGCGGTGGGCGACCGCATCCTCGCGGGCCTGCGCGACCGGCCGCTGTCGGTCATGCGGGTGCGGCCCGGGCAGGCGCCGTTCATGCAGAAGAACGTGCCCAAGTACACCCCGGACTGGGTCCGCACGATCACGATGTGGGCCGAGGCGTCGCACCGCGAGGTGCACTACGCGCTGTGCGACGACCGCCGTACGCTCATCTGGTTCGCCAACCAGCGGGCGGTCGAGTACCACGCCACGCTGTTCCGCGCCGCGGCCATGCTCCACCCGACCCACCTGGTGCTCGACCTGGACCCGCCCGAGACGGCGGGGCCCCAGGGCTTCCGGCAGGCGGTGGCCGCGGCCAAGCTCGTCCGCCGGGCGCTCGCCGACCTCGGCCTCGTCGGCGCGCTGAAGACCAGCGGCGCCAAGGGCGTGCACGTGTTCGTGCCGGTCGAGGACACGACCGACCCGAACGACGCGGCGGCGGCCACTCGCGCGATCGCCGCTCGCGCCGCCCGGCTCGACCCGGACGTCGCCACCACGGCCTACGTCAAGGCCGACCGCGCCGGCAGGGTGTTCGTCGACTCGACCCGCGCGCACGGGGCGACCGTGATCGCCGCGTACAGCCCGCGGCTGCGGCCCGGCGTGCCGGTGTCGTTCCCGGTCGCCTGGGCGGACGCCGACGACGTGGTGCCGCGTGACTTCACCATCCGCAACGCCGCCGGCCTGCTCGGCGACCGCGACCCGTGGGCAGGCGCGCTGCCCGGACCGCAGGCGCTGCCGGCCGACCTGGTCGCCGAGGGCCACGAGATCCCGGTCGCCAGGGTCGTCGCGATGCACGAGGGCAAGCGCCGCAAGCGCGAAGCCGAGCAGGCGGCCGAGCGCGGAGACGGCTAGGGCATGTCCCATGGATCATCGGATACGGGTTGCTGTGGCTTGGCACAGCCTCGCGCCGACCAACGCAAGCTCAGGGGACCGTGACGGTACCCAGCCACCAACCATCAGAGGACCGCACCGTCCGCTGGGACGTAACCAACACTTTGAATTCCGGGGAGGCGGGTCACCTCGGTGTTCTGGTCCGCGATGACGAGCCAGCGGCCGTGCTCGCGGGTCCAGGTGATGCCGATCGCCAGCTGCTGGCGGAACCCGGCCTCCGGCTCGGCGTAGACGGAGTCGAACAGCACGTACGCGGTCGAGCAGCCGTTCACGGCCGTGCGCTTGAGCTCGAGGCTCTGCGTCCAGTCGGTCCTGGCGAAGAAGCCGTCGATGAAGGCGGCCATGTCGGCCTTGCCGGCGAACACCGTCCCACCCGGCAGCACGCCGGTGACGTCGCGGTGCAGCAGCGCGTTGAAGCCACGCGCGTCGCGGTCGTCGGTGGTGGCGACGTAGCGGTCGACCGCCGCGTCGAGCTGCCGGCCGCAGCCGTGCGTCCCGGTCGAGGTGGCCGCCGGGGCGGCGGCCGCGGCGGGGCTGAGCGCGGCCAGCGCGGCGAGGGCGAGGCCGACCGCGGCGGCCCGGTGACGA
>NZ_WHTD01000165.1 GCF_009379765.1 Actinophytocola sp.
GAACTCGCCACCACTGGCCGCCGCGAACAGGGCGAGTTGTTCCAGTGAGTGTCCCTCGTTCTGCCACGCCGCCCGCGTGAACCCGCGTGCCGTCGCCAACGGCACAGCCTCGGGGGTGGGGTCGTCGGGTAGCTCGACAATCGGCTCGCACATATGGTCGATTCTACCGAAGGAGGTGAGCAATTTCCGTTGTACGGCAACGGTTTCACCCCATCGGGTCGGCACACACCCACCGTGTCCGCAGCGCGGCTGTTCAAGATCGTTTAGTTGAGTTCGAGGGTGAAGGTTGCGCGGGTTGGCCCCACCCAAGCCCGACCCAGCGCACCTGGCCGCACCGCTCAGTGATCTGGTTGGCGTGTGGGAAGGTCGGATCGGGTGGTGCGGGCGGGACCTGGCGCCGACCAAGCCGGTGTGGGTCATCGCGGCGAGCAGGTGTGTCTGGTTGCCGTTGCTGTCTTTGGCGCCGCGTAGGGTCCTGCCGTTCATCGCGACCTCAGCCACACCGCCGGCTGCTGGCTCGGTCCAGCAGCCACGCCGATCACCGCGTCCGCCGCGGCAGGGCCGGTCACCACCCGCCACAACGGGGCTTTCGACGGCGCTACCACCCCGGTCGGTGCCGCAGCGGGCATACAAGCCGGTCAGCAGATCGGCGGGCACGTCGGCAACCCAGCCGGTGATCGCAGTGACCGACGCCGTTCCCGGGCTCGGCGAGATCAGTCAGCGCAGACGAGCGTCACGGCCACGCGGCGAACCGGTCGGCGCCCGCCACGACAGACCGAGCAAGCAGCGAAGCTCCCGTGGTGAGAAGTCTTTGGTCGGACCATCTTCATACCGGGTCCTCGGCTTTCCCTGCGCCACAACAAGTCCGGCGTGTCACCACACTCGCTACACGACGTCACCGACGGTTCCCCGGAAAGGCTCCCTCCCGGCGTGGGATTACCGGGTGGTCGCGGTAGGTCCTCGTCCTTGTGAAAGCCGGGTTAGCTCAAGGTCGCGCACATGTTCTCTGCGGGTCCGGCGTCGATGGTCATGTCCCGGATCCCCGTGTCGGAGAAGCTGATCGAGTGCAGCCCGTCGAGCCGGTAGTAGCCCCGCGGGTAGCCGTCCTCGGCGCGAAAGCCCAGGCTGAACGGCCCGAGCCCGGTAAACGACCGCATCGTCACGCCGTCCGGGTACATGTCCGTCCACGCGCGGCCGGACAGGTCGCGCACTGCGGACTCGCCGGTGGCCATGTTGGTGAACCGGGCGACGAGCTTGCCGCGGTACTCGTACAGCCGGACCGCGCCGTCGGCGTACCTGGCGTCGACCCGCACCTCCTCCTCGTCCTCGAGCGCGGCCACCGCCAGGTCGAACGCGCAGTACTTGCCCGCCGGGGCGACGAAGTCGGTCGCCTCGTAGGGCTGCCAGGGCTCGGGGTCGAAGCCGGCCGGCCCCTCGTCGGCCGACGCCGAGGTTCCCGAGACCCCGACGAGCAGGACGGCCGCCACCGCGGCCATGGCAAGAAGTCGCAATGTCCTCTCCTTCCGCTAACCGGTAGTCTCTACACAAGCGGTTAGTCGAGTCAAGGGAGGCAACATGCGGCTCCCGCCCTACGCGGTGCGGTTCGGCGACGCCGTGCTGCCCAAGCCGATCAGTGGCCATCCCGCCCTCGAGCTGTGCAACACGTATGCGGGCTGGGCCGACGAGCCCGGCCACGAATGGCTCACCGGCTACGGGAAGCTCGCCGCATGGGCGGAGTTCACCGGTCTGATCGGCCCGGCCGCACCCCTGGACATCCAGGCGCACACCGAGCGTGCGCGGCGCGCGCTCGCCGATGTGTGCGTGCTCCGGTCGGCGCTTTACCGCGTGCTCGGCGACGCCGACGCGAACGCGTTCGCCGATGTCGCGACGTTCGCCGACGAGGCGAACGCCCTGCGCCGGTTCACCCGGGATCTGGATGGCGCGGCGGGCTTCCGCCTACCGTCCACGGAGGACGTTCGGCTACCCCTGCTCGCGGCCGCGCTCGCCGCCGTGGACCTGTTGGACAGCAAGGAAAGGACCACCGTCCGCGCCTGCCCCGGCGACAGCTGCGGGTGGCTCTTCCTGGACCCGCGCGGCCGGCGCGTCTGGTGCAGCATGGCCGCGTGCGGCAACCGCGCGAAGGTTCGCGCCCACGCGGCCCGCCAGCGGGTGAACAAGTGATAGGACGCTCAACTCGTTCGGTCCATATTTCGTGAGGCTATGGCGATCATGGCCGGATCGACGTTACGGTGTGTCACCGGCTGGGGGGCCGGTCCGATCGGTTGGGGTCCGATCGGCTGGGGAACCTTTGGGGGTTCACATGAGTGTCCGTTCTTTCGGCGTCGTCGCGCTCCGGGTACCGATCGCCTACGACGCGCACGGCGACCACGACCGCAACGGGATGATCTTCGCGCTCGCCGAGAACGAGGCGGCACTGCGCGAGATCGAGGCGGCTTGGCCGGACCCGTTCCCGCACCCGGTCGACCATCCCGAGCTGATGCCGAAGCCGGACCCGCTGGTCCGGCCGCTCGTTCTGCGGGCGCACGTCGGCGACCAGGTGGTCGTCAACTTCCGCAACGAGCTCGACCGGCCGGCAGGCATCCACCCGCAGGGCGTCGGCTACGACGTGCACATCGCGGACGGCGGCGCGGTCGGCCGCAACCCGGACTCGGCCGCCCCGGCGGGCGGGCAGCGGAACTACGTCTGGGAGTGCGCCACCGAGGGCGTGTTCTTCTTCCACGACCTCGCCGATCCCCGTGGCGGCGAGCAGGGTCCGAACGCGCACGGCCTGTTCGGCGCGCTCGTCGTCGAGCCCGCCAGTGCACAGTGGACGGACCCGCGCACGGGCGACCCGATCGTCGACGGGCTCTACGCCGACATCCACGTCCCTGGCGAGCCGAGCTTCCGCGAGTACGTCGTGTTCATGCAGGACGAGACGCCCAACGACAACCTGGTCGACCCGCCGCACCCGACCTACGAGTGCGACCTGCCGAGCCCGCACGGACATTCGGTGATCCGCGGCGAGGAGCGGCTCCCTCCGGTGCTCTTCCCCGACCACGGCGGCGAGCACGGCGACCACGAGGCGCCCGCCGAGACGGCGCACTCGATGATGCTGATGAGCTACCGCACCGAGCCGATGGGTTGGCGCTCACTCGCCTTCGAGCGGCTGCTGGAGCACGGCAGGATCGACCCGGCGCGGGACGCGATGGTCGGCGAGGAGCAGCACCACAGCTCGTGGCTGTTCGGCGACCCGGCCACGCCGATCTTCCGCGCCTACCAAGGGGACCGCGCGAAGATCCGCCTGGGTGCACGCGGGGGTCAAGGAGACCCACGTGTTCCACCTGCACCTGCACCAGTGGCGCGCGGTGCCGGGGCACGACGGGTCGCCGATCATCGACTCGATCTCGATCACCCCGGAGCAGGCGTTCACCATCGAGCCGATCGGCGGCGCGGGCTCCGTGCAGCGCGCCACGGGCGACATCATCTGGCACTGCCATCTCTACCCGCACGTCCACGCCGGTATGTGGGGCATGTGGCGGGTGTTCGACAAGCTGCAGGACGGCTCCGGCCACCACCCGGACGGCACGCCGATCGAGCCGCTGCGGCCGCTGCCCGGGCACCCGGCGCCGGATCCGCCGACCGCCGAGCGGCCCGGCTTCCCCGCGTTCATCGCGGGCGAGTTCCCGCAGAAGTCGCCGCGCCCGCCGCGCACCCCGCTGATGCCCGAGGGCATGGGCCGCGAGCCGACCGAGCTGGAGCGCAACGCGTTCTGCCCGGACCCGCAGCCGGGCGAGGCGTTCACCAAGTCCACATTGGACCCGGAGGCGCCGGTCCGCCGCTACCACCTCGTGGTGCTGGAAGGCACGGTCGACTACTACGAGTCCGCGGGCGGTGACGGCGGCGAGCACCACAACAGCTGGCACGACCACCGCGCGGTGTTCTTCGTGCTGCGGGAGGAGATCGACGAGGCGGGCGGTGTGGCGGAGTTCCGGCGCCAGCTCGAGGAGGGCCACCCGCGAGGTCCGTCCGATCGCCATCCGGCCCGCAAGGGCGAGGTGCTGGAGCTGACGCTCACCAACGAGCTGCCGATCGGGCTTGACGCCGTAGCCGGCGTAGGAGACGGACGTGCCGCGGCCTTCGCGCATCATCATGGCGCGGCCGAACGCGACGAAGTCCAGCTCACCGCGGGCCCGGGCGCGCATGTGCCGGATCGCCGCGACCGGGCCCGCCTCCGGGACGATGCCGGTGACGGGGCCGGGGCGCGGGCCGGCGCGCCGCAGGGTCCGGTTGATCGTGTCGAACAGGTAGCGGCCGCCCGGCGCCAGCACGCGCGCGGCCTCGGCGACGACCCGGTCGAGGCCGTCGACGTGCTCGAGCACGTCGCAGCAGTAGACATAGTCGAACACCCCGTCGGCGAAGGGAAGCCGCTCGCCGACGCCGACGTGGTAGTCGATCAGGAGCCCCGACTCGGCCGCGTGCCGGCGGGCCACCGCGGCCGACCGCACCGACGGGTCGACGCCGGCCACCTGGCAGCCCAGCCGGGCGAACTCCTCGGCGAGGAGCCCTTCTCCGGAGCCGACGTCGAGCACCCGCCGGCGGGCTCGCGGCCGTGCACCTCGCCGATCATGCGCCGCATGATGCCCATCCGGGCCGGGTTGTCGCCGGTCCGCAGCACGTTGGGCAGCGCGTCCTCGCGCCACCAGTCCTCGGCGAGGCGGTCGTAGAGGTCGTTGTCGACGGCCATCCGGACTCCTTTGTCGGCCCGGTTTCATCGTAGAGTCGTTATTCCCGATCTCTTTCGAAAGATTTCTTTTTGTGATATGATGGGAAAATCGTTCGGTAGGGTCGCCGCCGTGATTTCAGAACAGCTCAGCCGGACGGCCCTCATGGCCGCCGCCGCCCGCGCGGCCCATCGCCTGGTCGACCATCCACCGCTCATTCTCGACGACCCGCTCGCCGCGCACCTGCTCGCCGAGCGGGCCGCGGAGCTCATCGCCTACCACCAGAAGCACGGCGGGCATCTCGTGCTGTCCTCGGCTCGCGCCCAGGTCACGGTCCGTGCGAGGTATACGGAGGACCGGCTCGCCGAGGCCGTCGCGCGCGGCGTCGAACAATACGTTCTGCTCGGCGCGGGCCTCGACTCGTTCGCCTACCGGTCGCCGCTGGCCGAGGAGGTGCGGGTGTTCGAGGTGGACCATCCGGCCACCCAGGAATACAAGCGATCCGTTCTGTCGGGAATTGCGCCGCGCGGGTCTGTGACGCACATTCCGGTGGATTTCGAGATCGACTCGTTGCGTTCCGGTCTGGTCGACGGCGGGTTCGACCCGGCGCGACCGGCGCTGGTCGGCTGGCACGGCGTGCTGATGTACCTGGACCTCGCCGCGATCGAGGAGGTACTGGCGGTGGTCGGCCGCTTCGCGCCGGGCACCGAGCTCGTGGCCGACCACATGCTCCCGGAGGGCGAGCGAGACGCGGACGGCGACGCGTATGTGGCCGGCGTCGCGCCCGTGTCGGCCGAGGGCGGCGAGCCATGGCTCACCTTCCTCTCCACCGAGGAAATGGCTGGGCTGCTGGCGAGACACGGGTTCGAGCAGGTGCGTGCCGTCGGGCAGCGTGCGGCGGTGCCCGACGCCCTGTGGCGACGCACCGACTCACTGCGCCCGCGGCGGCTGTCGATGCTCGTCCACGCGGTGGTCAGCTGAGGTAGTCCACCAGCACCGGCACCAGTACGGCGGCGTCGACGTCGTGGGTCTGTCCCGGCAGGGACGCGCGGCGGGCCGTCGGCAGCAGGGTCGCGACCGCGCCCACCCCGTTGCGCGCCCAGTCGGGGCTCGCGTCACCGTCGATGACGAGCACCGGCTGGGTGACCTCGGCCCAGCGGTCCGCGGGGAGCGGGCGGCCACGCATGAGATCCGCCTGGAACGCGCCGTCGTAGGCGAGCGTGTGCGCGACCGCCTCCATGGCGGGCCAGTTCGGGTCCTGCCGGACCTGCGCGACGAGCTCGGCCGGGATGCCCACTGCGGTGGTGAGCGCGTACTCGACCGCGTCCCCACGCCTGCCGGCCGCGACGAGCCGGTTCAGCGTCTCGACGTAGTCCGCCGGCAAGGGCGGGCGCGTGTCGTCGACCACGAACGGCGGCTCGTACAGGGCGAGCCGGGTGATCGGCAGCCCGGCGGCGGCCGCGTCGAGCGCGACGCAGGCGCCGGAGGACATCCCGAAGACCGCCACCTCACCACCGGCGGCGGCGAGCACCGCGGCCAGGTCCTCGATCTCCCGCTCGGTGGCGTAGTCCGGCGCGTCGCCGCTGTCGTTGCGCCCCCGCCGGTCGTACCGGACGGCCGTGAACGCGGCGCTCAGCCCGTCCGCGACCGCCGAGGGGAACCCCCGGTTGCCGAACGCGCCGTCGACCAGTACCACCGGCGCCCCGTGGCCGACCGCCTCGACAGCGATGGCCGTGCCGTCCGCCGACCGAACCTTGTCCATGGCTACCTCCTCGATGCGCAGCCCCGGGCAGACTGTCACGACCAGGTCGGACACGCTCGGCCCGGTTCGACATCGGGTGCGGGAAATCCTCAGCTGCCCGGCCAGGAGGGGTCGGTGGTCAGGACGGTCAGGCGCTGGGTGGCCCGGGTGAGGGCCACGTACAAGGTGCGCGGGCCGGTCGTCGACTCGGTGATCAGCTCGTTCGGCTCCACCAGGACGACCGCGTCGTACTCCAGGCCCTTCGCCTCCAGGCCGTCGACCACCGCGAGCCGCGGGTCGTCCACTTCGGACAGCGCGGCGCGGACCGAGGCGACCCGACCGGTCGACGTGATCACGCCCACCGTGCCGTCCACGTCGGACAGGAGCTCCCGCGCGGCCGTGCGGACCGCCGCGGGGAGCTCCTCCGCGGACAGCGCGCGGATCGACGGCTTCACCCCGGTGCTGCGCACCGCGGTCGGGAGCTGGTCCGCGGTCGCCACGTCGCCGACCACGTGGGCGGCCAGCGCGAAGATCTCCGCGGAGTTCCGGTAGTTCGTCGCCAGGGTGAACCGGCGGTGCGCCGAGCGGGGACCCAGCGCCGTCGACCGGGCCGACGCGGCCTCGGTCGGGTCCGGCCACGAGCTCTGCACCGGGTCGCCGACGATGGTCCAGCTCGCGTACCTGCCGCGCCGCCCCACCATCCGCCACTGCATCGGCGACAGGTCCTGCGCCTCGTCGACGACGATGTGCGAGTACTCGTCGTAGTGCTCGGTGCGCCGCGGCGCCGAGGAGGAGTCCATGCCCCACGAGCGCAGCTCGGCCGCCTGCGCGGCGGCCCGCCTGCGGTGCCGCTTCGGCGGCTGGCCCAGCAGCACCCGCAGCTCGTCCAGCAGCGCCACGTCGGCCACGGTCGGCCCGGTGGTCGACTCCCACGACGACGCCAGCAGCTCGATCTCGGCCGCGGACAGCGCCCGCCCGGCCGCCGCCGCCAGCCGGGCGCGGTCGGTGAACCACACCAGCACCTCGGCCGCCGACACGATCGGCCACCACACCACCACGAACCGGTGGAAGTCGATCCGCTCGCCGAGGTCGGTGACGAGCTCGGCGCGATCCACGCCCGGCCGGCCGTCGGCCTGCCGCCACAGCGCCTCCAGCAGCGCCTCCGCCGCGTCCACCCGGGACTGGTTCGGCGGCCGGCCGGCCCCGTGCACGGACCGCCGGACCCGGGCGAGCTCCCGCGCGTCCAGCTTCAGCACCTCGCCGCGGTAGGTGATCCGCAGCTCCTCCGGCGCGTCCGGCGGGGCCTCGCGCAGCGCCCGCTTGAGCACCCGGCGCATCCGCAGCGACCCCTTGATCCGGTTCACCTCCGGCGCGTCGTTGCCGGTGGCGCGGGCCCCGTCGAGCACCTCGCCGAGCGAGCGCAGCTCGACCGTGTCCTCACCCATCGACGGCAGCACGCGCGAGATGTAGGACGTGAACGCCGGCGACGGCCCGATGACCAGCACGCCGGAGCCGCCCATCCGCCGCCGGTCCCGGTAGAGCAGGTAGGCCACCCGGTGCAGCGCCACCGCGGTCTTGCCCGTGCCCGGCCCGCCGGTGATCTCGGTGATCCCGCGCCACGGCGCCCGGATCGCCTCGTCCTGCTCCTTCTGGATCGTGGCGACGATGTCGCGCATCCGGTCGCCCCGCGCGCGGGTGAGCGAGGCCATCAGCGCGCCCTCGCCGACGACCGCCATCCCGGCGGGCCGCTTCTCCGGCGCCAGCAGGTCGTCGTCGATGTCCACAACGGACTGGCCGGTCGAGCGGATGACCCGCCGCCGCACCACGTTCATCGGCTCCTCTGCGGTCGCCTGGTAGAACGCGGCGGCGGCCGGCGCGCGCCAGTCGGTCACCAGGTTGTCGAAGTTCACGTCCCGGATGCCGAGCCGGCCCACGTACATCGTCTCGGTGTCCGAGCCGTCGCCGTCGGTGGTGGTGTCGAGCCTGCCGAAGACCAGGCCCTCGTGCTCGGAGTCGAGGCTGCGGAGGATCTGGTTGGCGTGGCGGACCATCACGTCGCGTTCGAACAGCATCGCGGCCTGTTCGAAGATGGCCTCGTTGCGGGCCCCGTGCGCGAGTTGGTCGCCCCGGCGGCGCATGTCCCGCGCCTCGACGCGCATCTCCTCGACCCGCGCATACACGACATCGACGTGCGCCTGCTCGGCCGCGATCTCGGCCTGCCTGACAGAGGTGTGCGACACCCAGCCGCTCCCCGGTGTGCCTGCGTGAGGTGAAAGTTGGAAGAGCGACTCTACGCGAATCGGCCGACCCGGGGGTGGGACACCCTGATCACAGTTACCTGCGCCACCATGTGTCGGTGACCAGGATCGTGGCCGGGACCGCGGGCGGGCGGCAGCTCGCCGTGCCCAAGCGCGGCACCCGGCCGACGTCGGACCGGGTGCGGGAGGCCCTGTTCAGCGCGATCGAGGCCGCCATGGACCTCGACGGCGCCCGGGTGCTCGACCTCTACGCCGGCACCGGCGCGCTCGGCCTGGAGGCGCTGTCCCGAGGCGCGGCCACGGCGATGCTCGTGGAGTCCGACCAGGGCGCGCTCGCCGTGCTGCGCAAGAACATCGCGACGGTAGGCCGCACCGGCGCGGTGCCCCGGCCGGGTCGCGTCGCGACGGTGCTCGCGGAGTCGCCGGGAGTGCCGTTCGACCTGGTGCTGGCCGACCCGCCGTACGCGCTCGACGCCGCGGCGCTGCGGGCCGACCTGGACGCGCTCGTGGGCAAGGGCTGGGTCCGGTCCGGCTCGCTGGTCATCGTCGAGCGGGCCCGGCGCTCGGGACCGCCGGACTGGCCGGAGCCGCTGGTGGCGGGCAAGGTCCGCCGCTACGGCGACACGGAGCTGCACTGGGCCGCGGTGGGCCGCCCCGATGGGTGATCAGGACCACCGTCGAGCTGTCGGAAGCGGTTTCTGCTGATACGGTCCGCGCTTATGAGGCGCGCGGTGTGTCCTGGTTCCTACGACCCGCCCACCAACGGCCACCTCGACATCCTCGAGCGGGCCGCCGCCGTGTTCGACGAGGTCGTCGTCGCCGTGCTCATCAACAAGAACAAGCGCGGCCTGTTCTCCGTCGAGGAGCGCATGGAGATGCTCGGCGAGGCGGTGGCGCACGTGCCGAACGTGCGGATCGACTCGTGGTACGGGCTGCTCGTCGACTTCTGCCGGCAGAACGACATCCAGGCGATCGTCAAGGGCCTGCGCGCGGTCAGCGACTTCGACTACGAGCTGCAGATGGCGCAGATGAACCAGCAGCTCACCGGTGTGGAGACGCTCTTCATGCCGACCAAGCCGCTGAACAGCTTCCTGTCCAGCTCGCTGGTCAAGGAGGTCGCCACCTACGGCGGCGACGTCGCGCACCTGCTGCCGGACAACGTCCACCAGCGCCTGCGCAAGCGGTTGGCCGAGAACTAGAGGGCGAGCTTCATCCCGACATGGCTCGCGACGAAGCCGAGCCGCTCGTAGAACCGGTGCGCGTCCACCCGGCTGGCGTCCGTGGTGAGCTGCACCATCGCCGCGCCCCGAGCCCGGGCCGTATCGATGGCCCACTCCGCGAGCTGTTGCCCCAGGCCCGAGCCCCGCTGGTCCGCGCGGACCCGAACCGCCTCGATCAGCGCCCGGGTCGACCCGCGCCGGGACAGCCCCGGGATGAACGTCAGCTGCATGGTGCCGACGACCTCGCCACCGATCTCGGCCACCGCGAGGAACTGCCGCGGGTCGGCCTCGATCTCCTTGAACGCCTCGGCGTAGGCCGCGTCGCCGGGTGCCTCGCGCTTCGCGCCGAGCGGGTCGTCGACGAGCATGTCGACGATCACGGCGACGTCCTCGGCGGTGGCACGACGAATGACCAGACTGTCCATGAACGCCATTGAAACTCATGGGGTCCCGACTATCGGCGGCTATTTCCGGCCACTCGTACGGGTTACGGTCGGAAAATGAGCAACGTCACACCAAAACCTGTGAAGACGCTACTCACCCTGCTGATCACCACTCTGGGGCTGCTCGGCCTCACCACTGCCAGCTTCGCGGCGCAGGAGCCGAGCACGCTGACGGCGGTCGCCCAACCGGAGTGCGGCGACACGTCCAGCTACGACGTCGTGCCGCTCGGCGACCTGCCGCCGGAGGCGACCGAGACGGCCGAGCTGATCGAGTCCGGCGGACCGTTCCCGTACCCGCAGGACGGGACGGTCTTCTCGAACCGCGAGGCGATCCTGCCCGACTGCGCGAGCGGCTACTACCACGAGTACACCGTGGAGACGCCCGGCAGCCCGGACCGCGGGGCGCGGCGGATCGTCACCGGATCGGCGGGTGAGCACTTCTACACCGACGACCACTACGCGAGCTTCGTGCTGATCGACCTCGCCGGTGGCGGCGGCTCGTGCGGCGACCCGGCCGGCCTGGACGAGGTGCCGCTGTCGAGCCTGCCCGGCGAGGTGGCCGACACGATCGCGCTGGTGGGCGCGGGTGGGCCGTACCCGTTCCCCAACGACGGCACGGTCTACGAGAACCGCGAGGGCGTGCTCCCGGCCTGCGCGTCGGGTTACTACCACCTCTACGCCGTGCCGGCGCCGAGCGGTGCGGACAGCGGTGACCAGCGGCTGATCGCCGGTGGCGCGGGCGAGTTCTTCTACACCCCCGACCATTACGCCACGTTCGTCCTGGTCGACGTGGACGGCTGACACGCCACAGGCCCCGACCTCCCCCGACCGCCCAGCGTGAGACGGCAAACTGGATGACGCGGTCATGCGCGCCGGGGTAGGGCGAGGAGGCACGGGTGTACAAGGTGTTCGAGGCGCTCGACGAGCTGGTCACGATCCTGGAGGAAGCCAGGGGAGTGCCGATGACCTCGAGCTGCGTGGTGCCTCGGGGGGACATCCTGGAGCTCCTCGACGAGGTCCGGGACGCGTTGCCGGCCGAGGTCGACGACGCGCAGGACGTGCTGGACCGCAAGGACGAGATCGTCGGCAAGGCCGAGCACGAGGCCGAGCAGACGATCAGCAAGGCCAACCTCGAGGCCGAGCAGGCCGTCGCCGAGGCCCGCGCGGAGGCGGAGCGCCTCGTCGCCGAGGCTCGCGCGCACGCCGACCGGCTGGTCGCCGAGGCCGAGGGCCAGGCCGACCGGACCGTGGCCGCAGGCCAGGCCAAGTACGACGACCTCGTGTCCCGTTCCCAGTCCGAGGCGGAGCGGATGATCCAGGCCGGCCGCGAGTCCTACGAGCGCTCGGTCGAGGACGGCCGGCTCGAGCAGGCCCGGCTGGTCTCCCAGACCGACGTCGTGCAGGCCGCGCACGCGGAGTCGGCCCGTGTCCTCGACGCGACCGCGGACGAGGCGGCCCGGCAGCGCGCCGAGTGCGACGAGTACGTCGACAGCAAGCTGGCCGAGTTCGGCGACCTGCTCACGCACACCCTCCGCACGGTCGACAAGGGTCGCGCCCACCTGCGCGGCGGCGCCCTGAACGGCATCCCGTCGGTGAACGCGGCGCCGTTCGACTACCAGGACTGACGGGTCGCGTACGCTGGTCGGGTCGTCGGTGCGATCGCGCGCCGGAACAAATCACATGTTGGGAAGCGTCGAGTTCGTCATGTCCGAACAACGCAGGAGCCCGTGGGTCGTCGACACCCGGGAGCTCGGCCGCCGGCCGGGCCTGTCCCGCGACGTGCACCGAGTGGTCCACACCCGGGAGGCGCTCGGGGTCGAGGGTGTCATCGCCGTGCCCAAGGGCGCGGAGGTGGAGCTGGACGTGCTGCTCGAGTCCGTGGTCGAGGGCGTGCTGGTGTCCGGCACCGCGCTCGTGCCCGTCGAGGGGGAGTGCTCGCGCTGCCTCGACCTGATCTCCGGCGAGGAGATCGAGGTCCCGTTCACCGAGCTGTTCGCCTACCCGGACAGCGCCACCGAGCAGACCACCGACGAGGACGAGGTCGCCCGGCTGGTCGACGACCTCGTCGACCTCGGGCCGGTGGTCCGGGACGCGGCCGTGCTGGCGCTGCCGAGCGTGCCGCTGTGCACCCCGGACTGCGCCGGGCTGTGCCCGGAATGCGGCGCCAAGTGGGCCGATCTCGGTCCCGATCACCGGCATGAGACCATTGACCCTCGGTGGGCCGCGCTCACCGAGCGGTTCAGCACGGATCGGGACGAGTGAGTCCCTCCCACTTTGAGCTTTGTAGAAGGAGATTGAGTCGTGGCCGTCCCCAAGCGGAAGATGTCGCGTTCCAACACGCGCACACGCCGGTCCCAGTGGAAGACCAGCGCCCCGCACCTGGTGGAGTGCTCGAACCGAGCCTGCCGGAAACCCAAGCCCCAGCATGTCGTCTGCCCCGAGTGCGGGCAGTACGACGGTCGTCAGGTCACCGAGCCCGCCTGATCAGCGCTGCGATGGTGGTGAGTGGCTGTGGGGGCTAAAGCGGCGCGGGGGCCGGCGGCCGACCCCGCCGAGCTGCTCGAAGCGCTCGGCGTCGAACTTGACGCCGAGCTGCTGACGCTTGCCATGACCCATCGCTCCTACGCGTACGAGAACGGTGGGCTGCCGCCCAACGAGCGCCTGGAGTTCCTGGGCGACGCCGTGCTCGGGTTGGTCGTCACCGACCACCTGTACCGGACGCATCCGGAGATGCCCGAGGGCCACCTGGCGAAGCTGCGGGCGAGTGTCGTCAACATGCACGCGCTGGCCGGGGTCGCCCGCGGCCTCGGCGACGCGGGGCTTGGCGCGTTCCTGTTGCTGGGCAGGGGCGAGGAGCTCACCGGCGGACGCGACAAGGCGAGCATCCTCGCCGACGGCATGGAGGCCGTGATCGGCGCGGTCTACGTCGCGCACGGCGTCGAGGCCGCGCGCGCGTTGGTGCACCGGCTGTTCGACCCGTTGCTCACCGAGGCGCCGCTGCTCGGCGCCGGCCTCGACTGGAAGACGTCGCTGCAGGAGCTCACCGCGCAGGCGAGCCTCGGGGTGCCCGAGTACCGGGTGCAGGAGGAGGGCCCCGACCACCGCAAGGAGTTCACCGCCACGGTCATCGTGGCGGGGATCGACCGGGGGAGCGGGGACGGCCGGACCAAGAAGGAAGCCGAGCAGAAGGCGGCCGAGGCCGCGTGGCGCACGCTGTCCGAGCTGACCAAGTCCGCCAAGCAGGAACCCCCATCGTAGACATCCGAGCCTAGATGCCCGAGTTACCCGAGGTCGAGGTCGTTCGCCGGGGCCTCGCGGCACACGTCACCGACCGGCGGTTGCGCTCGGTCGAGGTCCTGCATCCGCGGGCCGTCCGCCGCCACCTGCCCGGGCCGGTGGACTTCACGTCCCGGCTGGTCGACCGGCACGTCGACACGGTGTCCCGGCGCGGCAAGTACCTGTGGATCTCCCTCGACGACGGCGAGGCGCTGCTGGCACACCTGGGCATGAGCGGCCAGTTGCTCGTCCAGCCGGCCGGCGCCCCGGACGAGAAGCACCTGCGCATCCGGTTCACCTTCGCCGACGACGGTCCGGAGCTGCGGTTCGTCGACCAGCGCACGTTCGGCGGCTTCTCCCTGGACGACCTGGCCGAGGTCGACGGCACCCCGGTGCCCGCCATGATCGCCCACATCGCCCGCGACCCGATGGATCCGCGCTTCTCGCTGCCGGCGACGGTGGCCGCCCTGCGCCGCAAGCGCACCGAGCTGAAGCGGGCGTTGCTGGACCAGTCGCTGGTGTCCGGGATCGGCAACATCTACGCGGACGAGGCTTTGTGGCGGGCGAAGCTGCACTGGGCCCGTCCGACGGACAAGCTCTCCGCGGCCCGCGCGACCGAGGTGCTGACCATGGCCACCGAGGTGATGGCCGAGGCGCTCGGCCAGGGCGGCACGAGCTTCGACGCGCTGTACGTCAACGTCAACGGCCAGTCCGGCTACTTCGACCGCTCGCTCGCGGTGTACGGCCAGGAGGGCCTGCCGTGCCCCCGGTGCGGTCGCCCGGTGCGGCGGGAGCCCTTCATGAACCGGTCGTCCTTCTCCTGCCCCCGCTGCCAGCCGAGGCCCCGGGCGACCCCATCGAGCCCCTGACACCGCCGACCTCCCAGGACCCGCGAGTCCAACGTCCAGAACCCGCGAGTCCAACGCCCAGGACCCGCGAGTCCAACGTTCGGGACCCGCGTATCCAACGTTCGGCACCTGCGCGAGTGGGGGACTCGCGGGTCAGTGGCGGTCGGTGCCGTGGGCGTGCCAGCAGCGGCTGCGTTCCTTCGCCCTGATCTCCGCCGAGATCCCCGCGTGGCCCGTGCCGGGGCCGGGTTGGATCTGGGTCAGCTCGTTGATCGACATCGCCGGTCCCGGCAGTCCGTCGTCGTGCGACAGGCGCAGCAGGCCGTCCAGCAGGAGCTCCAGGTGGCGGTGGCTCAGGCGGTGGTTGTCCTCAGCCGGCATCGTCCCGGGCAGTGGCGGCGTCAGCCGGATGATCAGCAGGCTGATGTCGCCCGCCGTCACGTCGGGTCGCAGCGACCCCTCCTCGTGGGCCGCCGACGCCAGCGCGTTCTGGGCCTCCCGGGACAGCCGGCGGGCCTCCATCAGCTCGTCGTCCATCGTGATGCGTTCCGCCAACACCGGCATCACGGCGCCGATCCGCAGGTCGATCGCGTCGTGCATGAATCGGGCCAGCGCGGTGAAGGCGTCCTGCTCCTCGGCCAGCGCGGCCGTCGCCTCCTCCGCGGACTGACGGAGCGTGTCCAGGGCGACTTGGCGAAGTAAGACCGATCGGTCTGGAAAGTGCCGATACAGCGTCGCGATACCGACGTTGGCGCGCCGCGCGATCAGCTCCATCGGAGCCGCCGGTCCTTCCTCAATGATGAGGTCAACGGCGGCACGCAGGATCTGTTCCCGGTTGCGGAGAGCGTCCGCGCGGGTCCGGCGGGGCCTGGCCGGGCGGTCGTCGAGCTCGTTCATATGCGCCTTATCCGGATAAAATTCCTTCGGAAAGCAACGCTACTGCAGGCGGACATGGATCTGAAGGACGTCGTTGCCTTAGCAAGCATGTCACTGGATGTGTCCTGGGTGACCCAATACGTCAAGATGTCGTCAAAGCTGCGGGGCGCCGCGTGACGGTGGCGCGGGGGTGAGTGAGATGGCGCAGACTGGCCGTGTGGAGCGGACCGCCGAGCCGGGTGCCGACGCACCGCGCCGGGACGAGCCGCGCCGCGGGGAGCTGCGCATCTACTTCGGCGCGGCCCCGGGAGTCGGCAAGACCTACGCGATGCTGGGCGAAGCGCACCGGCGGGCCGAGCGCGGCACCGACATCGTGGTCGGTCTGGTCGAGACGCACGAGCGGGAGAAGACCGAGGCGCTGCTCGCCGGGCTGGAGATCCTGCCCCGCCGCACGGTGATCCACCGCGGCCGGGAGTTCGCCGAGCTCGATGTCGCGGCCGTCCTCGCTCGCAAGCCGGAGGTGGCGCTGGTCGACGAGCTCGCGCACAGCAACGTGTCCGGGTCGCGCAACCCCAAACGGTGGCAGGACGTCGAGGAGCTGCTGACCGCCGGTATCACCGTGCTCACCACGGTCAACGTGCAGCATCTGGAGAGCGTCAACGACGTCGTCGAGCGGATCACCGGCGTGCGGCAGCAGGAGACCGTCCCCGACGAGGTGGTCCGCAAGGCCGAGCAGCTCGAGCTGATCGACATCACCCCGGAGGCGCTGCGCCGCCGGCTCGCGCACGGCAACGTCTACCCGGCCAGGCGCATCGACGCCGCGCTCGGCAACTACTTCCGGCCCGGCAACCTCATCGCGCTCCGCGAGCTCGCCCTGCTGTGGGTGGCCGACCAGGTCGACGTCGCGCTGCAGCGCTACCGCACCGAGCAGCAGATCACCGAGACGTGGGAGGCGCGCGAGCGGCTCGTGGTCGCGGTGACCGGTGGGCCGGAGACCGAGACGCTGGTCCGCCGCGCCAGCCGGATCGCCGCCCACGCCGGCGCGGAGCTGCTCGTGCTGCACATCCTGCGCGGCGACGGCCTCACCGGCGTCGGCCCGCGAGCGGTCGCCGCCATGCGCAAGCTCGCGGAGAACCTGGGCGCGTCCTTCCACACGGTGATCGGCGACGACGTCCCGACCGCGATGCTCGACTTCGCCCGCGGCGCCAATGCCACCCAGCTCGTCATCGGCACCTCGCGGCGCTCGCGGTTCGGCCGGCTGTTCAACGAGGGCGTCGGCGCCGGCGTGGTGCAGCGGTCCGGGTCGATCGACGTGCACATGGTCACCCACGCCGAGGCCGGGCGGGGCTGGCGGCCGCACGTCGCGCGCAGCCCGCTGGCCCGGTCGCGCCGGCTGACCGGGTTCGCGCTCGCCGTGCTCGGTCCTGCGGTCGCGACACTCATCGGCGCGGTGCTGCGCGACGAGCTGACCCTGTCCACCGACGCGGTCGCCTACTTCCTCGTCATCGTGCTGGTCGCACTGGTCGGCGGCCTCGGTCCGGCACTGGTCGCCGCGCTGCTGTCCGGCGTGCTGCTGAACTACTTCTTCGCCGCGCCCATCTACACGCTGAACGTGGCCGAGACCGAGAACCTGATCACGCTCGTCGTGATGGTGATCGTCGCGGTGCTCGTGGCGCTCGTCGTCGACAGCGCCGCGCGGCGGTCGGTGCAGGCCGCGGAGGCGCGGACCGAGGCGTCGCTGCTGTCGTCCTACGCGCGCACGGTGCTGACCCACCCGCAGCCGGTGAACCGGTTGCTGGAGAAGGTGCAGGAGAACTTCGGGCTCACCTCGGTCGCGCTGCTGGAGCGGCGGGACGGCGGCTGGGAACGGGTGGCGTGCGTCGGGCCGACGCCGTGCGACCAGCCGGACGAGGCGGACGTGGACGTGCCGGTCACCCCGGACGTGCATCTCGCGCTCCGCGGCCGGGCGCTGCCGGCGGAGACCCGGGGCGTGCTGGAGACCGTGGCCGGGCAGGCGCTGCTCGCCTTGCGGCACCAGCGAATGCGGCGCGAGGCGGCCGAGGCCAAGCGGCACGCGGAGACCACCGAGCTGCGCACGGCACTGCTGTCGGCGGTCGGGCACGACCTGCGCACGCCGCTCACGTCGATCAAGGCGGCGGTCGGGAGCCTGCGCGCGCCCGACCTGTCGTTGTCCGAAGAGGACTCGGCGGAGCTGCTGGCGACCATCGAGGAGTCGGCGGACCGGCTCTCCGGGCTGATCGGCAACCTTCTCGACTCGTCCCGGCTCGCCACCGGCGCGGTTCGTCCGCAGCTGCGCGCGGTCACCTACGACGAGGTGGTCGCCCGCGCGCTGTCCGGTTTGGACGGTCGGGCCGAGGTGGCGGTCGACGTCGACGAGCGGCTGCCCGCGGTGGTGGCCGACGCGGGACTGCTGGAGCGGGTGATCGCGAACGTGGTGGACAACGCGCTGCGGCACGGCCGGCCGTCGCGGCCGGTGGCCGAGGAGGAGCCGGCGTTCGCGGTGCGGGCCAGCGCGCACGAGGACCGGGTGGAGCTGCGGGTCGTAGATCATGGTCGCGGCCTGCCAGGGGTTCGGTGGAGTTCGCGCCGTTCCAGCGGCTGGGTGACACGTCGAGCGGCGTGGGGCTGGGCATGTCGGTCGCGAAGGGTTTCGTGGACGCCATGGACGGCACGATCAGGACCGAGGACACGCCGGGTGGTGGGCTCACCGTGGTGATCTCGCTGCCGGCAGATCGTGGGAGCCAGGAGTGACCAAGGTGTTGGTGGTCGACGACGAGCCGCAGATCGTGCGGGCGCTGCGGATCAACCTGACGGCGCGCGGCTACGAGGTGGTGACCGCCGCCGACGGGAGCGAGGCGCTGCGGGTGGCCGCCTCGGAGCGTCCGGATGTCGTCGTGCTCGACCTGGGGCTGCCCGACATCGACGGCGCGACCGTGATCGAGGGCCTCCGTGGATGGACCTCGGTGCCGATCATCGTGCTGTCCGCCCGCACCGACTCGGCGGACAAGGTGGCCGCGCTGGACGCGGGCGCGGACGACTACGTCACCAAACCGTTCGGGATGGACGAGCTGCAGGCCCGGCTGCGTGCGGCGGTCCGCCGCGCGCAGGCCGCCGCGCCGTCGGTCGACGCGGTGGTCGAGACGGCGTCGTTCACCGTCGACCTGGCGGCGAAGAAGGTGCTGCGCGACGGTGCCGAGGTGCACCTGACACCCACCGAGTGGGGCGTGCTCGAGCTGTTGGTGCGCAACAAGGGAAGGCTGGTGGCGCAGAAGCAGCTGCTGCAGGAGGTGTGGGGCCCGGCGTACGCGTCGGAGACCCACTACCTGCGGGTGTACCTGGCCCAGCTGCGGCGCAAGCTGGAGCCGCAGCCGTCCCGTCCGCGGCACCTGGTGACGGAGGCCGGGATGGGCTACCGCTTCGAGATCTAGTGTCGCGTGACCCTGAAACCTTTACGCCGCTGCGGCCAACAGCGGCCCCTGTCTGTGTTACGGCGTTGGAGAAAAGCCCAAGTACATCCAGTACGAGCGGCTTTCCTCCGCCTTGTCAGGAACCACGTGGATCCACA
>NZ_WHTD01000021.1 GCF_009379765.1 Actinophytocola sp.
CGGGGCGCCCGGTGCCGTGGCCCGTGCGGCCCCCGGCGTGGTCGTCGTGGTCTCCGGCCACGTGGCGATGGTGTCGTTCACCGAGCATCCCGGGCGGGTCGACCTGGAGACCGTCGAGCGGGCGTTCCCGGACCTGCTGCCCGCGCTGGTCGACCATGCCGGGGTCGGCTTCGTCCTGGTGCGCAGCGCGCGGGGCCCGCTCGTGCTCGGTCGCGACGGGGCACGGCGGCTGGCCGACGACACGGTGTCGGGCACGGACCCGCTCGAGGAGTACGGCGAGCACGCCGCCGACCTGATCCGCCGCACCGACGGGTTCGCGCACTGCCCGGACCTGCTGGTCAACAGCCGCTATTCGAGCGGCACCGACGACGCCTCGCCCTTCGAGCCGCACGTCGGCTCGCACGGCGGTCTGGGCGGCGGCCAGTCCCGCGGCTTCCTCATGCACCCCACCGACCTGCCCGCGCCCGGCGAGATCATCGGCGCCGAGGCACTGCACCGCGTCGTGCGCGGCTGGCTCACCCACCTCGGCCACCCGGAGCCGAAGCCGGCGGAGGCGCCGACACCGTCCACAGGGGACGTCACAGCACGATCCGCGCGGAGCTGATGACGTCGGCACGCCGAGTCGTCCCCCCACATCCCCATGTCGTCCCCCCACATCGCTGAGTCGTCCCCCCACATCGCTGAGTCGTCCCCCCACATCGCTGAGTCGACTTGCTGCGGCATAGCGTGAGCGCGCACGGCACTGCGGAGCCGGCCGCATGGGCACCGCCAGGCGTCGGCATCACCACCGGACGACACGACTACGTGACCGGACGACACGACACCACCACGGGTCGACACGGCGACGTGAGCGGACGACACGGCGACGTGAGGGGGCGACACAGCCGGCCGGTCAGCGCGGGGCGTTGCCGTCATCGGCGCTCGGTGCCTCGCTTGCCGAAGCTCGCGTCGTGCCGGCGCAGCTCGGTCAGCGCCACGGTCCGCTTGTGCACCTCGTCCGGCCCGTCGGCGATCGCCAGCGCCCGCGCCTGGACGAACATGTGCGCCAGCGGGAAGTCCTCGGTCATCCCGCCCGCGCCGTGGACCTGGATGGCGCGGTCGACCACGCGCTGCAGCATGGCCGGCGCGGCGATCTTGATCGCGGCGATCTCCACCCGCGCCTCGCGGTTGCCCACGGTGTCCATCAGCCAGGCCGCCTTCATGGTCAGCAGCCGGGTCCGCTCGATCTCGATGCGCGCCTCCGCGATCCAGTCCTGGACGTTGGACCTGGCCGCGACCGGCCGGCCGAACGTCACCCGGGACAGCGCCCGCTCGCACATCATCGACAGCGCCCGCTCGGCCATCCCGATCGCCCGCATGCAGTGGTGGATGCGGCCGGGGCCGAGCCGGGCCTGGCTGATCATGAACCCGTCGCCCTCCCCCGCCAGCAGGTTCGTGGCCGGCACGCGCACGTCGGTGAAGGTGATCTCGCAGTGCCCGCCGTGCTCCTGGAGGCCGAACACCGGCATGCTGCGCACGACGTGCACGCCCGGGGTGTCGATCGGGACGAGGATCATGCTCTGCTGGCGGTGCGCGGGCGCGTCGGGGTCGGTCTTGCCCATCACGATGAGGATCCGGCAGTTCGGGTGCGCGGCGTTGGTGGCCCACCACTTGTGGCCGTTGAGCACGTAGTCGTCGCCGTCGCGCTCGATACGCATCTCGATGTTGGTGGCGTCGGAGCTCGCCACAGCCGGCTCGGTCATCGCGAACGCGGACCGGATCTCCCCTGCCAGCAACGGTTCCAGCCATTCCTTCTGCTGTTCGGCGGTGCCGAACAGGGTCAGCACCTCCATGTTGCCGGTGTCGGGCGCGGAGCAGTTGCACGCCTCGGCCGCGATCAGGCTGTGGCCGTGGATCTCCGCGAGCGGCGCGTACTCGACGTTGGTGAGGCCGGGGCCCCACTCCGGGTGCGGGTGGAAGAGGTTCCACAACCCGCGGCGCCTCGCCTCCGCCTTGAGCTCCTCCATGACCGGTGGCTGGAAGTTCGGGTCCCCGGCGGCGCGGAGCTGCTCGTCGTACACCGGCTCGGCCGGGAGGACGTGCTCGTCCATGAACGCGAGCAGGCGGTCCCGGTAGTCCTTGGCGCGGTCGGTCGGCGTGAGGTCCACGGTCAGCTCCTCGCTGGTAGGGATTTCCCGAGCATCGCCGAACTTGAATTCGACGTCAAGTACGGTCGCGCAGGTCCTCGATCTGCTCGAGGGCGGCCCGGAGCTGCGCGGCGGTCTCGTCGAGCGCGCGGCGCCGCCCGTCGGGCGCCTCGGTCGTCCGGGGGACCCGCAGCGCGTTGACCCACAGCGTGGTGAGCGTCGTGACGAGGTCGTCGAAGTCGACGGCCGGGCGCAGCCCGAGCGCGAAGGTCATGTACGCGTCGCGCGAGACCATGCAGGACAGCGCGTCCGCGACCAGCTCCGGGTCGAGCGTCGGGTCGGCCTTGCCCTCTCGTTGCAGCCGGCGGATGCCGCGCACGTTGCGCTCCTCGAACGCCCGCGCGCGCCGCAGCCGCAGCTCGCGGAACCGCTCGTCGATCACCGACACCTGCTCGAAGACCCGCATCAGGGCGGCGTTGTCGCGGTAGGACTCCAGGTAGGCGCGGGTGGCCTCCTCGATGACCGCCACCGGGTCGGAGTGGTCGAGGTGCGCGTCCTGGATGCCCGGATGCAGCATCTCCTCCTGCAACTCCTGGTACAGCGCCACGAAGATCTCGTACTTGTCGGTGAAGTGCGTGTAGAACGAGCCGTTCGCGACGCCGGCCGACTTGGCGATGCTGGTGGTCGTGGTGGCGATGAAGCCGTCGCGGGCGAAGACCGCACGGGCCGCGGCGAGCAGGGCCGCCCGCGTCTGGCGGCCCCGCTCGGTGTGCGGGAGCGGTCGCTCCGGGGTCGAGGTGTCGCTGCTCATGCGCCCATCCTAATTGAAGTTGGATTCAAGTTCGGATAAGGTCCGACCATGAGTCGCAACCGGCAGGTCCGGCTCGGCGCACGCCCCGTCGGGCAGCCGAAGCCGGAGGACTGGCAGCACGTGACCGAGGCCGTGCCGGAGCCGGCCGACGGCCGGTTCCTGGTGCGCACCGAGTACATCTCGCTCGACCCCGCCATGCGCGGGTGGATGAACGATGTCCGGTCCTACATCCGGCCGGTGCGGATCGGCGAGGTGATGCGCGCCGCGGCGCTCGGTCGCGTGGTCGCCTCGAAGCACCCCGACTTCGCCGAGGGCGACCACGTCACCGGCACCTTCGGCGTGCAGGAGTACGCGGTGTCCGACGGCCGCGGCGTGCTGCGGGCCGACCCGGCGCGCGCGCCGCTCACCGCCTATCTCGGCGTCCTCGGCCTCACCGGGCTGACCGCCTACTTCGGACTGATCGACGTCGGGAAGCCGCGCGAGGGCGACACGGTCGTCGTGTCCGGCGCCGCGGGCGCGGTCGGCTCCGTGGTGGGCCAGATCGCCAAGCATCTGGGCTGCCGGGTGGTCGGGATCGCCGGCGGCGCCGAGAAGTGCCGGCTGCTCACCGAGGATCTCGACTTCGACGCGGCGATCGACTACCGGGGCCAGGACGTCCGGGCCGGACTGCGGGAGCACGCGCCCGACGGCGTCGACGTCTACTTCGACAACGTGGGCGGCGAGATCCTCGACACCGTGCTCGCCCGCCTGACGCTCGGCGCGCGGGTCGTGGTCTGCGGCGCCATCTCCCAGTACAACGCGACACAACGGTCGCCGGGGCCGGCGAACTACCTGTCGCTGCTGGTGAACCGCGCCTCGATGACCGGCATGCTGGTCTTCGACTACGAGCCCCGCTACGCCGAGGGCATCGCCGCGCTGGCCGACTGGCTGGCGGCGGGCGTGGTGACCCCGCGCGAGACCGTCGTCGACGGCACGGTCGACGACTTCCCCGAGGTGCTGCGGAAGCTCTTCACCGGCGAGAACGTCGGCAAGCTCGTCCTGCGCGTCTCCGGCTGATGCTCGACGTAGGCCGGTCCGACCTGCGCACCACCCGGCTGGTGAGTGGCGAGCCACCCGCGCCGCTTCTCGGACACCGACCCGCTGTACGACGCCGAGCACGAGGACGAGCTGTTGCTGTTCCTGCCGGTGTTCGTACTGTCGTTCCTGCTCGACGCGTTCCTGGCCGAGCAGCGGTTGTTCGGCGCGCGCACGGTGATCGTCACCAGCGCGTCGAGCAAGGCGTCGCTCGGCATCGCCCGCCTGCTCGCCGCCCGGGGCGTCGACGTGACCGCACTCACCTCGCCGCGCAACGCCGCGTTCGTCGAGAGTGTCGGCTCGTATGCCGGGACGGTCACCTACGACCCAGGTCGCCGCGCTTCCCATGGCGCCAGCGGTTTTCGTCGACGTCGCCGGTGACGTGGCGCTCCGGCGGGCGGTCCATACGCGACTCGGCGACCAGCTCCGGTACAGCGCGATCGTCGGCGCCACGCACCGGGGCGCGCCGGCAGACAGCACATGCGGGACCGGATCGGCAGCTGGGGCGCCGCCGAGTTCGACCGCCGGTTCGGCGTGGCGCTGCGCGGGTTCGCCGGGTGGGCAAGGGAATGGCTGACGATCGTCCACTCGGCCGGCGCCGACGCGATGCGCTCGACCTATCTCGAGGTTCTGGCCGGCGCCGCGAAGCCCGCGGAGGCCCACATCCTGGTGCCGGAATAATCGGCGGGCCGGAGCGCGTTGGTCACGTAGAATGAGTGGGTGGCGCGCGCGTTGCGCTTCCGCTCGTTCCTCTTCTGCGTCCTCGGTGTGAGGCGCAGCCCACCGAGAAGTCGCTCGCAGGTTCATTCCTGCGCGCGCCCGACCATGCCCCGATCGGAGGCGGCACCTGATGAACGACAACACGATCAGCGACTGGCGGCACCACGCCGCCTGCCGGGACGAGGACCCCGAACTGTTCTTCCCGGTGTCCGACATCGGCCCCGGCGCACGGCAGGTGGCCGAGGCCAAGGCGGTGTGCGCCCGCTGCCCGGTACGCGCGCAGTGCCTGGACTACGCGATGACCAACCTCCTCACCGACGGAATCTTCGGCGGCACGACGGAAACCGAACGCCGGGAGCTGTCCCGCCGCTCGCACGCCGCCTGAGTCGCACAGGAAAGATGCCCTCGCGTCGCACGCACGCGAGGGCATCTCCCGTAGTCCGCGGTGCTGACGCTGATGGGCAGGTGCGCGGCGATCTCCGGGTCGGTCGCCCGTCCCGCGCGAGCGTCGCCACCGTCGTCTCCCGCGGGATGAGGTTCGTCGCCGGCCCGCGCGACCAGAGTGTGGGCGCCGTTGACACCGACCCGGCCGGTCGGGTCCGATGAGTCCGTGCCTCCCGCCGGGCTGACCAAGCGGCGCCACGTGAACCACGCGCTCGTGGCGGCCCAGGGTTGTGCCGGTTCCCGCCATCAGGTCGATCCCCCGAACCAGGCGAGGAACCCATGCTGTCCTACCCGCGACCGGCTCCCGCCCGGCTCGTCGTCCAGCTGACCATCGACCTCCCCGACACACCGGCGGCGGTCATCGCGCTCGCCGCGGTGCTGCACACGGTCGCGGCGCTCCCCGACGCCACCGTGCCGGTACCCGAGCTGCTCCCCCGACCTCGGGTGTCCACACAGGACGTACAGGAAGACCTGCTGGATCGTTGTCCAGGGCGCACTTCGAGGAGGCCGACAAGGATCGACCGGACACCGGCCGGGGCACCGTGCCGACCGGTGTCGCGGTGTTCGCCGACGACTTCCTGTCCATCCGCCGGTTCGCCGAGCGCGACCACAACGTCGTGCACTGGCCGGAGTTCGACCGCGGCGGGCACTTCTCCGGCACCGACGCCGCAGACCTGCTCACCGGCGACCTGCGGGCGTTCTTCTGGGCGTGACTTCGGAAGCTTGTGTTGAATGGTGCGGGCCGCGCTCTCGTCGGGTTCGGCGGGCTCGAACGGGCGGACCTCCAGGTGGTTCACCGGAGCGTGGCGGTGAAGGTCCGCCCGTACGCGTGGCGGGTGTCCGCCTTGACCAACGTGCCGCCGGGGACCCGGCTCACCTGAACGCCGTCGTCGGCCGAGACCAACCTGACCGGCGCTCCCCGGATGATGACGGAGACCTGGTCGCGGCCCATGGTCGGGTCGGACACGGCGACGGTCACCACCCCGTCCGGCCGCGTCCGCAGGATCGCGGAAGCCGGTCCGTGAACGGCCAGCCGTGCGGCGCGCTGCCAGCCGTCGGCGAACACGTTGGCGGCGGTCAGCCCCAGCCCTGCGTGGTCGACCGCCTGGACCCGGCTGTTGTTCGCCAGCACGGTCAGCGGTCCTCCCGCGTACGCCCTCAGCTGCTCGTCGCCGGCGTTCGGCACGAGCGCGTACGCCAGCGCACCCTGCCCGTCCCGGGCAGGGTGCTCGCGCGAGACACCGAAGACGTTCCTGGTCACCGCGGTGTCCGGGTTCGAGGTTCGGACGACCCGCCGGCTGCGGGTCACCTCGTCCAGCCCGACCGTCACCGCTTGCGTGCCGAAGAACGCGTAGCCCACCGCCGTACCCTCACCACGGTTCGCGTAGCGCAGCCAGCGCAGGTCGGCGGAGCCGGTGCCCGACCAGCTCGCGCCGTCGCACCGGGCACCCGTGATCACGACCTCGTCCGACGGCGCGGCGATTCGACTGTCGATGGTGGTGACGACGTCCCGCCCGGCCGGATCCGAGATTCCCGCGGCCAGCACCACGATCTCGTCGTCGAGCATGAACCAGGACTTGGTCGACCGCGCGTTCTGGTACACGACGAAGTCGTCCGGCAGCACCCCGGCCTGCTTGTCGACATAGGGGACGTCGTCGGACTGGACCATTCCGGCCGCACCGTACGCCCCCAGGGTGGCGCCGCCGGAGAACTCGTTGGTGCCGCGCGGGAAGTAGACGTAAGTGTTCTGCGACTCCGACGAGGAGGTGAACCCGAGCGGGTGGCCGGGGTTCTCGTACCAGAACCTCCCGTACAGCTCGGGAATCGTCTGCCGCTGCGTCACCGGCGAGGTGACCCCGGCGAGCCCATAGGGCGACACCGTCGTGTAGTGGTCCACGCCGAAAGCCTTGGTCTGGTCCTGCCCGGACAGGTAGAGGTGGTACGCCCCGTCGCCCTGGAACCACGGCATCAGGTTCTCGCCGTTCATGTACTCGTACTTGCTGATCCGACTGGAGCTGCGGGCCAGGGCGAAGGCGTAGCCCGGCCGCAGGTGCACGGACCTGTCCATCGCGTTGAAGGCGACGCAACGCTCCGCCGGGTTCAGGTCGCCGGCCGGGATGGAACCGTCGGCCACGATGTCGGCGTACCGCACCACGCTCGCCGGCGAGACGAAGCCGGCCGGGTCGAGTGTCTCCCGCGAGGTCGACCTGATGAACTTGACATATCCCTTCAGCGCAACGGCATCCGCGGCCCCGACGTAGTCCGCGAGGTCGACGACCGCCTCCACCACCACCGCCACGTCGGCGTACCCGGTGGTGGTCCGCGACACGGCCCGTCCCTTGACGATCTCCATCATCCAGCCTTCGAAGATCAGCGGCGCGAACCCGTTCACCACCCAGCCCCGCACCACGTCGACGAGCTCGGCACCGCCGCCGTAGGAGGTGCCGTCGAGGATCTTGACCGCCTGAACCACCCGGGTCAGCAGGGCTTTCCCGTACGAGCCGGTGTAGGCGACCGAGTGGTGCTGGATGAACGACCCGTCCGCGTAGTAGCCGTCGGTCACACCGTGGTTGAGGTGGTAGGGATCGATCGTGGCGAACACGGTGCCCTGGTCGGCGACCGCCTTGCCGATACGCGTGTCGTCCGCGAGCAGCGCCCCCTGGAGCACCCGGTTGGTGGTGACGTCCGCCAGGTTCGCGCCGGTGTGGAACCGGGAGTCGAGGTCGACGTCGCCGTCCTTGCCGTTGCGCAGGTAGGCGTCCATCGAGGCGACATAGGTCCCGGTCAGCTCCGGCCGGTACGCCTCGAGTTGCTGGGCCAGCAGCACCAGCGTCTTGCTGACATGGGTGGAGATGCCGATCTCCCAGTTGAACCAGTTGCCGTAGTAGCCCGCGCCCTGGTCGCCGTAGTAGTGCTCGTGCAGCCGGACCAGCCCGTCGATCACCCGGCGCTGCACGGCGACGTCGTCGACGAGGTCCGACTCGACTCCCGGTGTGCGGGTCGCCAGCGCGATCTCGTACAGGTTCTGGTAGGACCGCGTGAGGTTCGGGTCGCTGGTACCCAGCGGCAGACCGGCGAAGAGCTCGCCGTCGCCTGCGGTGTCCATGGCCGCCAACCGGTCCCGCGCGGTCCGGTCGATCACGGCCAGCTTGCCGGCGGCCTCGGGGCGCGCGTTCGACTCGGCGGTGCCGGCGAAGATCGCCTCGGTGTTGGCCAGCAGCCGGACGAGGTCGGTGCCGGTATCAGCGCCGGCCAACGCCGGCCTGGCCATCGCGAGCACGCCCGCGGCGGGTATCAGTGACAACGCTCGACGACGGGAGAGCTCCACCTTGCGACTCCTCGAACGGCGCGATGGATCGACGTCACGATTCAAACATGCCTCCGGGTGTTCTGGTCAGCGGTCACAGGTCTGGATGGCCGGGATCCAGCGGCAGGCGGTCGCGGCGAAGCCGCCGTCGGCCACGACGGGGATCCGCAGGGTGTCGCGGGTGACCACGCGCCGGTCCCGGACCAGGCCGTTCGGCCCGTCGCTGATCGTCTCCACCAGCCAGCGACCGGGCAGGAACTCGAGCGGCACCTCCAGCGTGCGGGCGGCACCGGACACGCCACCGCCCACGAACCAGCGGTCGCCATTTCGGCGGGCCAGCACGACGCTCTCGCCGGGACCGCCGGCCAGCAACCGGGTGTCGTCCCACACGGTCGGCACCTGCTCCAGGAACCGCACTGCCTCCGGCCGCTCGTCGTAGGACGCCGGCGTGCCGGCCAGGTTCTGCAGCCCCGACTCGAACGTCACCGCGAGCCCCAGCTCGTGCGCATCGGACGTCGGGCGACCCGCCCGGTGGAACCCCATCGGGGTGTAGTCCATCGAGCCGACCATGTTCCGGGTGAACGGCAGCGTCGTGATGTGGCTCGTGGCGACCTCGCGCTTCTCCGCGCCGTGCACGCCTTCCATGGTCATCACGTGCGGCCAGGTGCGGTGGATGCCCTTCGGGATGTTCGAGCCGTGGAAGTTGACCAGCAGCTCGTTCGCCGCGGTCGCCGGCAGGATCTCGTCGTACCAGCGCAGCCGCTCCTGTGCCTCGGAGTCCATGAAGTCGACCTTGACGCCCTTGACGCCCCACCGGTGCGGCGTCGGCAGCCACCGGTCGCGCTCCTCCTCGGTGTCGAGGTCCCGGAAGTGGATCCACACCAGGATGTCCACGCCGCGGGCGTCGCCGTAGGTCACGAGCTGTGGCATCCAGCTGTTGGTCTGCCAGTTCGGGTCGGTCACGTCCCACTGCTGGGGATCGAAGTACCAGCCGGCGTCCACCGCGACGTAGGGCCAGCCGCGCGCCGAGGCGTAGTCCACGTACCCCTTCTGCATCTCCAAGCTCTGCCCTGCCGGCCGGCCGCCGGCGAGCCAGGTCCACAGCACCTGACCCGGCCGGATCCACGACCGGTCGGCGACCCTCGACCGGGGCGCCAGGTCGTCCACGAAGGTCGATTCGGTGACCGTCGCGAGGTCACCGACGACCATCGCACGCCATGGGGTGGCGAGCGGGCCGTCCACCTGAACGGCCGCGTCCCACAGGCCGATCCGGTAGGTGCCGGTGCCGGTCTCGTGCACCAGCCGCGAGCCGGAGTACCGGCCGTCCACATCGGACTCGGCGACCGCGAGGTAGCTCTCGCCGACCCGGAACAGCGCCAGGGTCTGGAACTCCGCGGTCGGCGCGCTCGCCGCGGTATAGGGCAGGAACGGGTTCTCGTAGTCGCGCCGGTGCCGGGCGAGCCAGGCCGGCGCGTCGGCCGGCACGGTGAACTCGGACGCCTCGCCGAGCACCGCGCCGAGATCGTCCGGCAGAACGTACCGGTACGCCACCCCGTCCGGGGAGGCGCGAACCACCAGGTCGAGCCGGGCGCCGCCGGCGCCGGCGAACCGGAACCGGGACTCGGTCATCGCCACCGCGCGGACCCGCCGCTTGCCGACGGTGGTGGTGTAGAAGCCGTGGATCCGGTGTTGGGAGCGGCCGAGGTATGCGAGGCCGGTGGTCAGGTCGGCCCGCTCGGTTCGGATGCCGACCTGGCTCGTTCCAGGACCGTCTCCCTGCCGCGGGTCACCGACACCGACACGGTGCCGCCTCAGCCGGCCGAACGTGCGCCACCGGGTCGCGGGCCGCGGTGCCAACCGTCCACTCGCGACTTTCGGCGGTCGCGGTGGCCGGCGCCGTCAGAGCCCCCGCGAGCAGGGCGCCGACCATCAACAGGGCGCTCCTCATCGGTGGTCCTCCCTGCCGATCCGGGCGCGCAGCTGTGCCTCGTAGAGGTTCGCCGGCAGCACCTGCTCGTCCAGCGCGTCGACCACTGTGGACAGCTCGCCGGTGAAGTCCTTCGGGTGGTCGGTGGGGGCCAGAGGTCCCCCGGATGCCGACCATCGCGCTGTACGGGGCGTGCTCCTCCAGCCGGATGCCGTGCGCGCGGCCGCCGAGCACGTCGATGTTCCAGTGGCAGAACCGGGCACCCCAGCGCGGTCCGGCGTCGCCCGCACCGCCGGTGACGCCGTTGTTGGTGACCGTGATCGCGGTGCGCACGCTGTCGAACGGCAGCGCCCGGTGCGAGTCGAACGTGCCCTCCATGACCCCGTTCGACCACACGTTGCCCGAGCCGAAGCCCTCGGTGTTGAGGCCGTGATGGGCCGCGCCGGTCGCGACCGGTGTGGTGGCCTTCGGGATCTCGAAGTCCTCCACCAGCATGTCGTGCGACTGGACGCGGCAGATGAACGTGTGGTGCCGGGCCCGGCCGCCGACCCGCACACCGGTGAGCGTGACGCCCTTCGACGTGGTCAGGCCGAACCCGTTGTCGCTGTGCCACAGGTCCACGTCGCGCACCCAGCAGTTCAGCGCGGCCTGGAAGTGCGGGCCGTTGAAGCCGGGATCGAGATGATGCGGGGTCTGCTTTCCTGGCCTTCGGGGCGGCCCGCTCACCCGTTCGGGCCGCTCGACCGAATCCGTCCGGCCGGAGTGCGGGAGTGTCGGAGGGGGGAGACCCGCGTGCGCAAGCACGTCCACCCGAGTCCCAGAAGGACGCCAACCGCGCCCACGCCCAACTCAAGACCTGGCGCGTGCTCCGCAAAGCTCAGGTCGGCCACCGACCTCGCTCCCGCGGATCGGGTGGGAGGTTCGGAAGCACGCTCACGTCGGTGCGACCGGCGATGACGAGCGGCGGGCGGCCCATCCGTGGCCCGGCCGCGAACCCGCCGCCGCCTCGGACAGCAGGTGTGCCATGTCCCGCCGGTCTGCCGGGGCGTAGGTGATCCAGGTGGCGCCGCCGCCCTGCCCGGTCCTGCTGTAGCAGACGTAGCGGCCACGATCGGTGTCGAACCAGTTCAAGTCGAAGGGCACCGCCCGCGAGCCGCTGACGGACAGTCGACCGAACGCCGTCCTCGGGCGGGTGAGACAGGACCTGGCGAGTGCCTTCTCGGACCGCGCTCCGGGGCCGGTGGAGATCGTGACCGACTGCCCGATCCCGCGGCGGATGTCCGGCAGCAACCCGAGGAGCGCCTCGACCAGGTTGCTCGGCCGCGGGTGGTCGATCGACAGGTGCTGCCCGTCCTGCACGGCGAGTACGGCTCGCTCGTGGGTGGACACGGCCAGCGCCAGCAGCTCCCGGCCGGCCGCCATGCCGATCGCGCTCACCGACACATCGGGCGCGGCCATCGTCGTGAAGGCCGCCGCGACCCGCGGTTCGACCCGACCATCCCGCGCGAGCCCCCGCCGCGCCAGGTCGTCGAGCACCGCGGCGCGGATCGCGGCGTGCTCGTCGTGGGCGATGCCGCTGCGCGGGACGTCCAGCGGGTACACCGGCACCCCGAGCCCGAGGTCCTCCCAGATCACGTCGACCGCGGCCAGGGACAACGTGAACGGCGTCGTCATGACTCACCGATGACGGGCCGGACCGTCTGCTCGTGCACGCCGAAGAGCCCGTCCGGATCCGGCTCCACCAGGTAGTCCGCCGTCTGATGCTCCTCGTCCTCCTCCGCCGCGCGGCGGCTCCCCGGAGGCATGCCGCCGTCCGGTGCACCGGCTCCCCGCGCACCCAGCCGGCCAGGCACGGGACCCGCGCTGCCGGCGGGTGCCGGCGCTGTGCCGGGCGTGGCGGCAGCGAAGGGATCCGCGTTCGGTGCCGCGTGGGGCGTCGCGTACCGGCTCCCGCCCCCGCCGGCACCGCCTGCCGGTCCGCCGCCGGTGGCGACCTGCCCCTGGTTTGCGGTCGTCGCCTGCTGGCCGGTGGTCAGCTCGGTCGGCCCGATCGGGTCGACCGTCGGTGCCGACGGACCCGGTGTCGGGCCGGACGGACGTGGTCGGCCGGGCCCGCGCGGGTCCACCCCGGGGCCCTGGGACACGGTGGCCGGCCCAGCGTGCTGATCGGTCCCGGACACCGCGGACCAGCCGGTGGGCGACCCGTCCGCGGCACCGGGTGGTGGTGGCGGCGGGTCGAACGCCGGCATCGTGGCGCCGTACTCCGCCATCCGCCGGTCGTACTGCTCGACGATCATGGCGGCTTGGTGGTGCGCGTCGCGTCTGGCCCGGTCCCGCGACTCGACGGCGCCCATCGCCGCCGGGAAGGCCAGCGGGTCCGTCTGCTGGCCCGCCGCCTGGAGCTCGGTCAGCCGGTCCGACCCGACCGGCTCCGGCATCGTGTCGCGGGCCCACGCGGCCACCTCCGCCTGCCCTGCCAGCCGGTTGCCCGCCAACTGCGCGTGCCGGCCCGCCGACGCGAACCATGTGCCGACGTCGGCGGTGACCGCGCGCGCCCGGTCGGCGGTCGCGCCCGTCCAGTGTTGTCGGCTCGCGAGCAACGCCTTCCACAGCGCGGCGTCGAACTCGACGAAGCTGGCGCCGACATCGTGCCAGGCCGACCCCAGCTCACCGACCTGGCCGGGATCGTTGCGCTGCTCGACCATCGACTTCAGCTCCTCGTGGGAGAACGCGAGATAGCGCGGGCTCGGCATCTCGGGCATGTCCATGAAGGTGGCCTGCACCTGCAGCCACTCCCCTTGCGCGTCGACGAAGCCGGGGTCGCCGCCCTGCTGCGTCGCGGCGTTGACGTCCACCTCGACGACGGGGATGACGTTGCCGTTCGAGTCGAGGTGCGCGCCGGGGCCGGTGGGCACCGCGTTGCCGTCGACGTCGAGCTGTGGTGAGTCGTCAGCCGTCATGGCGCGCCGCCCCCCTGATGTCCTGTTCGACGCGACGATCGGTGTCCTGGTAGGCGGCCATCCCGTCGCGGACTGCGAGCTCGATGTGGTCGAGCACCACCTCGGCCTGCGCCAGCACGGTGAGCAGCGACCGCGGATCGCCGGCCGCGACCCGCCGGGCGTGCCGGGAGAGGAACTCCGCACCCGGTGAGCTGCCGAGCATGGGCGGCTGGGTGAGTGTGTCGAGGGAACCGCGACGCTCGGCGAGCTCGGTCCGGAAGCCCGCGATGATGTTCATGACCTGCCTGCCGCCGGTCTCGTCGACGAAGAAGCCGTCAGCCATGTCTCTTTCCCCATTTCTCCATAGAATTAGGCCGTGCCAGAGCCGATTCCCGTCGACGCCCTCCGGCGTGCCGCCCAGCTGCCGGGCGCGCCGGCGCGCCTGACGAACGTCGCCGACGGGGTGCTCGAAGGCAGGTTCACATGGGCGGAGGTGGCCAGCGGCCGGTGCTCGCATCCGCTGGCCCAGGCGCTGTACACCCCACGGGCACAACGTCTACTGGCGCCGATTCTCGAGCATCTGGTGCGGACGCGCGAGGTTCCGGAGGTGCCGGCGGACCCCGCGCCCATCCCGGGACCGTCACCGCGGCGCCGGGCCGCAACCGACGATCGCGACTTCTCCGACGACGACAACGTCCGCCACGACGTGTTCGAGACCCCGGGCGAGGTGCGCAGGCCGCCACCGATCCGGCGCCGTTGACCGGTCAGTCGTGGCCTTCCGTCTCGCCCTCGGACGGCGGCGTGATCGCACTGGTGTCGATCGAGCCCGAGGCGTGGATCGCGTCGAACTCCGGGCAGTCGTCCGGCGCGAACTCGCCCGGATCGAAGTCGGCCCCTGGCCGGACCACGCCCGCGGCGACCTCGGGCGGGACATTCTCCGCGAGATTGTTGATGATCTCGGTGAAGGCGTCGACGAACTTCGGCGCGTCCTGATCGAGCGTCTGATAGATCTTCTCCAGCGCCGCGGCACACGAATCCACCAGCTCCTGTAGTTTTCCGCCCCCGATGAAGACCCAGTCGACCCCCTCATTGACGATCTTGCCAAGTGCCGCGACCAGCATGAGCGGATTCTTCGTCCCGGCGTCGATCGCCGATGCGACCGCGTCGAATATGTTGAGCGTCCGCCTGATCCCGGTGATCTCGTTTTCTTCCCCGTACTGCGTCAATACCGCCATGGCGTCGTCGATCACGTTGTACGCGTCGGCGCGGGCCGCGGCGAGCATGGCCGAATAACCTTCGAGGCAGCGCGCCAGTTCCGCCGCGCCCGCCTCGTAGAGCGACAGCGCCGTACCGACCTTGCCCCGGTAGGTGGCGAAGCGAACGGCGGCGTCGCCTTCCCACTCGACGAGCTGGTTCTCGGTCTCCTCCATCAGGTCCAGGTTGAGTGTCAGTGCGGCCACGACGTCGCGGAGCTCGTCGGCGTCCTTCGTGAGGGCCACGGGGTTGCCGCTGATGATGGCGGGGAGCCAGGAGGTGCTCACGGCAATCGGGACCGTGATCGCCTCGTGGGGCAGAGTGACCTGGTTCGTGTCGCCGGGAAGAACCTGAAAGGAATTGTCCTCGTCCTTGAGCCGGCTCGCCTTGTCCACCATCTCGTGCCAGTAGTCGGTGATTTCCTGTGGTGTCGGCGCGTCCATGTCGTTCCTCGGTCAGATCTGGTTGAGCTGTTGGATGGTGGCCCGCTCTGCCGCCAGGTAGCGGTTGTGCACCTCCTGCAGGACGAGGCCGCAGTTCTCGACCGACTCGAGCAGCGCCTGCAATCCCTCCGCGAGGCTGTTCTTGGCCTTGAGGAACTTGACGCCCTGGGGTGCGTTGAGCTCGCCGGAGAACTCACCGAAGTCCTCACTCGCGACAGCTTTCGTGTCGTCGAGGATCGGCTGGAGATCGCCCACCGCGTTCGGGATGTGTGTCGTGACAACCTTCTGCAAATCCGCCAGGTTCGCGGCGAAGCCCTCTGCCAAGGAACAACCTCCCTGTCTGTGTGTGGACACCGTCGGGCAACCGGCTGACAAGTCCCTGACGAGTGGCTGACGATGATCACCACCGTGATCCACAACGGACCGGTATGCGGCGGGAACTCAGCGCTACCGTTACCGTCCAACGAACACGTGCACGCGTCAGCCTGGGGAGGTGCCGGTCTTGTTCCGAGTACTCGGAGCGGTGGAGGCCGACGCCGCGGCAGCTGGGCTCGGTGGGCCGAGGCAGCGGTGCCTTCTCGGTCTGCTGCTGCTCGAGGCCGGCCGGGTGGTTCCGGCTGGCCGGATAGCCGAGGCCATCTGGGGTGACGATCCGCCGGCGAACTCGCGCAACTCGATCCAGGCGACCGTGTCCCGGCTGCGCCGGGTGCTCACCGGCGTCGGGCTGGTGGCCCGCGGCGACGGCTACGCGCTGGAGATCGATCCTCGGCAGGTCGACCTGCACCGGTTCCGCGAGCTGGTCGGCCTCGCCCGCGAGGCCGCCGAGTCGGACGGCGAACGTGCCGCCGCGCTCTACGAGCAGGCGCTGGCGCTGTGGCGGGGTGCTCCGCTCGCCGACGTGAGCAGCGACCTGGTCCGGCAGCGGCTCGCGCCGGCACTGGAGCGGGAGCGGCTGGCCGCGCGCCTCGACCAGCACGACGTACTCCTGGCGCTCGGCCGGGCGGCCGAGCTGGCGTCGGTCCTGCTCGAGCTGGTCGATGAGCATCCCTTCGAGCAACGGTTGTGCGGCCAGCTGATGCGGACACTTGCCGCGGTCGGTCGACCGACCGAGGGGTTGGCCGCCTATCAGGCGCTGCGCGCCCGGCTGGCCGACGAGCTCGGGCTGGATCCCGCCGAGGAGCTTCGCGAGCTGGAGGTGGCCATCCTGCGCGGGGAGCCACAGCCCGGCGGCAGACAGGTCGTCCCGCCCGCGCAGCCGCCACCGGCCGCCACCGACTCGCCGGAGCCGCGGCCAACCCCGGCCCAGCTGCCGGCGGACGTCGCGGACTTCACCGGGCGCGCGGCGGTCGTGTCGAGCATGCGGGCTCTGCTGACCGAACCGGCCGCGGCCAGCCGCGTCCTGGTCATCAGTGGCCCCGGCGGCATCGGCAAGAGCGCGTTGGCACACCATGTCGCGCACCAGGTCCGCGGCCACTACCCCGACGGACAGCTGCACGCGACGCTGCGCGGGGCGACCGCAACGCCGGTGGACACCGGCGAGGTCATGGCGGGATTCCTCCGTGCCCTGCGGGTGTCCGATATTCCCCAGGACCTGTCCGAGCGGGAGTCGCTCTACCGATCCGTGCTCGCGGACCGGCGGGTGCTGATCGTGCTCGACGACGCTCGGGACGCCGCCCAGGTGCGTCCGCTGTTGCCCGGCGCCACCGCGTGCGCGGTGCTGGTCACCACCCGGCCGAGCATGGCGAATCTCGTCGAGGCCAAGCACGTTCCGCTCAGCCCGCTCACCCCCGGCGAGACGACCGCGCTGTTCGCGAGCATCACCGGGGCGCCGAGGGTGGCGGCCGAGCCGGCGGCCGCGGACGAGGTGGCGGCCGCGTGCGGCGGCCTGCCGCTGGCGGTCCGGGTCGCGGCGGGTCGGCTCGTCGCCCGGCCCGCGTGGGGCGTGGCGACGCTCGCGACGCGGCTGCGAAACCGCCGGCACCTGCTCGACGAGCTCCGGCTCGGCGACCTCCAGGTGCGCGTCACCTTCCAGGTGAGCTACCAGGTGCTGCCGGAACCCACCGCACGCGCCTTCCGCACCCTCGGTGTGCTCGACCATCCCGAACAGGACCTGCCCGCCGTCGCCGCGCTGCTGGGCCTGGACCTCAGCACGGCGGAGACAGTGCTGGAGGAGCTTGTCGACACCTGTCTCCTCGACTGCCCGGCGCCCAGCCGGTACCGGCTCCACGACCTGCTGCACGCCTTCGCCCGCGAGCTCGCCGAGCAACGGCTGTCGGCCGAGGAGCGCGCGGACGCCCTGCATCGAGTGGCGGACTTCGCCACGGCCACGGCGCTCAACGCGAACCGGGTGCTCCGGCCGCTGGCGGCGGCGCGGCTGCACGTGCGGCCCCCGGAAAGCCCCGTCGCACCAGACTTCGCCACCCGTGACTCGGCGATGAGCTGGTACCGCTCCTCATGGACCGCACTCCTGTCGTTCGGCGAGCAGTGCCTCGGTGCCCGGGCGGTGCCGAGCCTGGCGATCGCCCAACTGTTCCTCGCTGTGTCGGAATTTCCCTTTCTCGAGGGAAACTGGACCGGCGCCGAGCTCGTGGCCCGCGCCGCGTTGCGGACCGCCGAGGCGGCGGACGAGCCGGTACTCGTCGCGCACGCCAACGACTTCCTGGCGCGCAGCCTGATCGGCCAGCGGCGCGACGCCGAGTCGACGCCACACCACGAGGCCTGCCTACGGGAGTACCGGTCCCGCGACCTGGCGGCGCTCGAAGCCAATGTCCTCAACAACATGTCCGTGCGGCTCATGAACGAGCGCAAGCATGAGCTGGCCAAGGACCATGCGAAGCGATCGGTCGAGCTTGCCGCGGCGGTCGACGACGAGGAGATCGAGGCGTCCGCGATGGGCAACCTCGGCCTCGCGTTCCAGATGATGGGCCACTACCAGGAGGCGAACGAGCTGTACCAACGCGCCCTCGTCCGTTACACCGACCTCGGCGATACCCGCGCCAAGGCCAACGTCTTGAACAACTGCGGCAACGTCATGCTCGCGCAGGGCGACTTCGAGAGCGCAGTCGCCTACCAGACCGAGGCACTCGACCACGCAAGGGCCACCGGGCAGCGGGACTACAGCGCCGAGGCACTCCTCGATCTCGCCACCGCGTACCGGCTGCTGGGCCGGCTCGACGACGCGGCGCAGGCCGCACTCGAAGCACTGGCCGAGCGCCGGGACATGCGCGGTCGACACGGGGAAGGGCTCGCCCTACTTGAGCTGGGCAAGGTGTCCGTGGACCAGGGCGACACCGACCGGGCGTGGACGCACTGGACCCACGCGAAGGAGATCTTCGTCGCGATCAGCGCACCGGAGGCCGCCGACACCACCGCACTACTGGCCGGTCTCCCCAAGATGCCCCGGACGGACGTTGGCGCGGCACCCTAGAAAACTGTTCCGACATACGCGGTATTCATGGTGAGCCGCACCTGTGCGGATTTCAGACAACGCTCCTGTTCAGCTCTCAGCCGCCAACTGACCGCACGCAGCGGCGATCTGTCCGCGTAGTACCTGGCGGCCTCCAGTACCTCGTCCACCCGACCACCGCGGTGCCGTTACGGCACATGCCGGCCCGACGGTGCTGACGATGATCGTCAGCCGCTTGTCAGCGGCTCAGGACAACGTATGGCTGACGTCGGCTGCCTGGCTGACGAATACAGGAGGTGGCCGGTGGCCCAGCTGAACCCCGAGTCCGAGCCGGTAGCCGGCTTGGGGACACCCGAGCTTTTCAACAACACTGTGCGGTTCCAGGACTTCTTCCGGCGCCTGGTGCCCATGCTCGTGATGTTGTTCCTGTTCTCGACGCTGATCTGCGGGCTCGTCCTCGGCTACACCGGGATGGGTGCCATTCGCTGGTTGTTGGCCGCCCTTGTGGCGGCGGGTTTCAGCTATTTCCTGTATCGCGGGAAGAAGCGGCAGTTCGAGGCCACCTGGCCGAAGTCCACATTGGAGCTGTCACCGCACGGCGCGGTCTCGGTCAGCGGGGGTGTCCGCATTGACCTGCCGTGGTCCCGGATCCATGAGATCGGGAAGTCGGACATCATGGGGCCCCTTCGGGTAGGCGTTGGCAGCGAGCTGGCGACGCTGGCCGCGTCCGCCGCCGCGGCGTCCGTGCGCCGGTCGGAGGACGCGCTGATCGGCGCGGGCACTCTCACGCTGAGCCCGGAAACGTCTGCCATAGTGCGGGCGCAGGTAGCCCAGCACGACAAGGGGCAACAGATCCACCCGGAAACCGGTCAGCCTACCCGCGCCATCATCCTGTCCCACTTCGACAACGACTGGCGTAGCAGCCGAATTGGACAATGGATCACGGCATACCGCCCTGACCTGACTTCCTGAGTGAGGTTGTCAGCCGTGTTCCGCATTGTGTACTGGCAAGTAACCGCCACAGGGATCGGAGAGGTGCGATGACCGACGGGTTCGAGGTTCAACTGGACGAGCTGACACAGGTGGCCACGGTGCTCCTACCGGCCATTGTGGACGGAGATGGTCAGACGGGCGGGCTGGTGCAGGCGTTGGACGACCTCGGCTCGGTGGCCGGCGGCGACAACTCGATCGCGTTCACGGGCGGGCTGTACACGCCGAGCGGTGAGCTGGTCAATGAAGCCACCTCGCTGATGCGCACCAAGGTGGCGGTTCTCGTCGACTCGCTGGAGGCGGCCAGTTCGGCGCTGAAGGAAGTGCGGGACCGGTACCTGGCCGCCGACCAAGCCTTCCAGTGACACGCCAGCAAGCCACGACGACAGGGACGACATGTCAGACATTTACGCGGACTGGAACACGCTCCGCGACCGGTTCACCGGATTCCAGATCGACTCGGATTGGATGGCGACCACTGCCGACACAATCCAGCAGATCGGTTGCACTGATAACCAAGTGAATACGCCTTACACAATCGAGGAATACGCCAGGCGACTCGCCAATGCGGCCGCCGTTCTAGCTTCGTACGGCGAATCGGATACCGCTGACGGACTGCAGTCCCAGTTCGCGGTCGCCGCGTTGACACTTGCCGACTGGCAGGGCTCCGCCGCGGACGGCTTTGCCGCGTACCTGGCCGGCGCCACCGAGATGTCCACCGTGCTGTGGCAGGCATCGGGTGAGCTTGCCGCATTGCTCGCGGCCTACCAGGCCATGATCGATGAGGCGACGCGAGGTGTCTCCGATGTGATCGCCGCCGCCAACCATGCGCTGGACCTGCTGGACTCCGGAGAGATGTCCCAGGATGTGATCCGGGGGACGGTCTCCCTCGCGACAAAGCTGCTGGAGCGCCTCGACTCGATCAAGGCGGTCCCGCAGTTCAAGTACGCCAGGATCGTGGTCAGCGCGAGCGCCGCGGTCGTCGACTGGCTGGTCGGTGGCCCGGACGGGCGGCCGATCTTCGACAGCTTCTGCGACGGCATCGGCAAGGTGCACACCGAAATGGTCGGCCTTATCCACGGGGCATTCCTGCCGGACTTCAACGCGATCATCGCCGCGGTCGAGGCGGTCGCGCCGCCGTCGGTCAACGCCGCCGGCCCCGATCTTGCCACCGCGGCCAGCTTCAACTACGAGACCTTCGCCCCGAGCGCCGACATCGCCGGCCTGCTCGATCCGGCGAGCATCTCCACGGCGCCGCTGACCGAGGACGTCGCCCAACCGACCGAGCCGGTGCCGGCCGGGCAGACAACGGAACCCTCCCCGGACAGCGTCAGTGACGGCTCGAACTCCGCGATCGCGATCTAGGGAGGCCTGACCAAGGACGGCCGCTGTTCTGCGCCCGCCGCGGCTCGTGACCCGTACTTGGCCGGTGCCGGTCGCCTTCGGAGTGCTCGGGCCGGTCCGTGTGGTACTCGACGGAACCCAGGTGAAGCTCGGCGGGCTCGGCAGCGGTGCGCGCTGGGAGTGCTCGCGCTGGAGCCAGGCCGGATCGTGCCGGCGGACCGGCTCGTCGAGGCCGTTGTGGGGCACCGCGATGCCCGCAGGCACGGGAAACGCCTTTCAGGCGGTGATCTCCCGACCGCGGCGCGCCCTGGTCGATCTTGCCGAGGTCCAGTCGCTTCTCGATGACCTCGGCGGGTGACAATGGCTCGGGGACCACGCCGGACGTTGCGCATCGCTCGGGATTCGCCTGCGTCGTGGGGCGGCCCAACACCGGGAAGTCCAAGCTGACCAACGCGCTCGTCGGCGCCAACGTCGTGGGGCCAGCTGGTCCGAAGTGGACATCGCGGGCCGCTGCGTCCCGGCGAAACGACAGTGACCAGTTACCGATGCCCTATCTGCATACGGCTCACGATGAACACCACGCGAACGACCACCGTCGGGCGCCGGTCCAACCCTCCGCGGCGAGCTGACCGCACGCGGCGGCGATCTCCTGCCCCCCTCGTGTCGGTGACCGTGCCCACCGTCGACACCGTCACCGAACGCTGCGAAATACCCAGACCCGACGGCGCCGGCTCAGTGATCCGGCGAACCGCCTCCACCACACGCTTGTAGTTGGCCCGCGGCTCACCCCTGGCAACAGACTTACAACTCGCTAGAGTGACAGCGTTCCTTACGCCTGAGAGCAAGGAATGCCGCTCGTAGGTGTAAGCTTTGCTGCATGGAGATGGTCCGAGCGCTTGAACTGCTCAGTGGGTACACCGCTGACCAGTGGGGCCTGGTGACCACTCGGCAGGCACTGCTGCTCGGAGTCGACGATGTCACGCTGCACCGCCTCAAGGCGGCGGGCCTGCTGGAGACAGTCCGGCGCGGAGTACACGCAGTAACCTCGTCCGTCGCGTCCGAAGCGCGCCCAGAACAAGCAGCCTGGCTGAGCCTGCGCCCCGAGATCGCGGCCTGGGAACGCCCAAAACTCGATCGAAACGGCGGCGTAATCTCTCACCAGTCAGCCGCCCGACTACATGGCCTTGGCGACCTGCCGAACACTCGCGTCGAGATGACGATTCCACGCAGACGCACGATGCGCGATCCAGGCGTCTGGCTGCGCATGGCGGAACTGACGGAGCCCGAGGTTACGGTGCTCGACGGGTTACCGGTCACCACCCCCATGCGCACGATCTGCGATCTGCTCGACCGGCATAGTGATACAAGCCACGTCGCGACCATCATCAGGCAGGCCGTGGAAGCTGGTCTGGTCCAACTCGACGAGCTACCCAAACGGATCTCACCTTATGCGCGAGGCTACGGAGCCACGCCTGGAGATGGGCCGGAACTTCTGGCCCAGCTTCTCGCACAGATCGGGCTTTCTATCCACGACCTCGCGATACGGCCTTCGGGAGTTGCTTGGGGACAGCTGAGCAAGCTCAAATGGGCAGATCTCGAGAACATGAACGTCACGTGGGGGCAACTTGCCAACGCCTCACCAGAGCTCGCTCAACGGCTGCTGCGCAGCGTGGCCGAGCAGGAACCTGCTGCCGAACCGAACGACGGAACATGACACCGAAACCGCCGCTCAATCCACAGGCTTTCACCAGTTCGCTGAAAGCTCGTGCTGCCAATACATCGAAGATCACCGGTGTTCCTACCGGCGAACTCCTGGAGCGCTACCACCATCGTCGCTTGTTGGCCCGGGTCTTCCACGCCGACAACGAGAGCTGGGTCCTCAAAGGTGGCCAAGCTCTGTTGGTGCGGTGGCCCAAGGCCCGGTACTCAACGGACATCGATCTGTTGCGAACTGTCGATGAAGCCACCGTTGACGAAGCCGTGTCCGCATTGATCACTGCGGTCTCGATGGACTGCGACGACCATTTGCGCTTCGACCACCACGACACGTCCCGCGAAACGGCTGCGAACAGACCTTCCCGGAAAGTGCGATTCAAGGTCATGTTCGGCCTCAAGCAACTGTCCATGGTGAGCGTCGACGTCGTGGTGGCCGGACTTCAGCCTCAGGGAGAAACCCTCGTCGAGCAACTAACCCCACCATTCACGTCGACTCCGGGCCGTGGCCGACGGTGCGCATATGGCCGTTGGAAGATCACGTCGCAGACAAAGTCGCGGCGATGTACGAACGCCATGGCGAGCGACTACTCCCGTCGACCAGATTCAAGGACCTGGTCGACCTGGTGCTCATCGCGAACAAGTCCTCGTTGAACGGCGCGACTACCCACGCAGCACTGCATGCGGAGGTGCGCCGACGAGAAGCCGCCGGCACTCACCTGATCCTTCCCGAAATCTTCGTCGTCCCCAGTCCCGCCTGGCCGGCCGGATATCGCGCCGAAGCCGCCAAAGCTCATGAACTACCTGTTCACTACCGGACTCTGGACGGTGCGACCACGTTGGCCAACGCATTCATCAGTCCGCTACTGCGACAAGACAGCCCTCCGGGAACGTGGGAGTTCGAGCGACGCGAGTGGAGTTGAGCTCGATTCAGCCCTCGGCGGCGAGTTGACCGCAGGCGGCGGCGATCTCCTGGCCACGGGTGTCGCGGACCGTGCACGCCACGCCGCCCTCGTTCACCCGGCGAACGAACTCCCGCTCCACCGGCTTCGGCGCAGCGTCCCACTGCGAACCCGGCGTCGGGTTCAGCGGGATCACGTTCACGTGCACCAACTGGCCCAGGTGCTTCCGCAGCCGCTTCGCCAGCAGACCCGCCCGCCACGGCTGATCATTGATATCCCTGATCAGCGCATACTCGATCGACACCCGACGCCCCGACGTGTCCGCGTAGTACCGCGCCGCCTCCAGAACCTCGTCCACCGACCAACGGTTGTTCACCGGCACCAGCGTGTTCCGCAGCTCGTCGTCCGGAGTGTGCAACGACACCGCCAGCCGCACCTGCATCTTCTCGTCCGCCAGCTTGCGGATCGCGGGAGCGAGACCCACCGTCGACACCGTCACCGAACGCTGCGAAATCCCCAGACCATTCGGCGCGGGCTCGGTGATCCGCCGAACCGCCTCCACCACACGCTTGTAGTTGGCCAGCGGCTCACCCATGCCCATGAACACGATGTTCGACAGTCGGCCCGGCTCGCCGAGGTCGCCGTCGCGCATGGCGGCCGCCGCGGCGCGGACCTGGTCGACGATCTCGGCCGTCGAGAGGTTGCGTTGCAGGCCGCCCTGGCCCGTCGCGCAGAACGGGCACGCCATGCCGCAGCCGGCCTGGCTCGACACGCACAGCGTCACCCGGTCCGGGTAGCGCATGAGCACGCTCTCGAGCAGCGTGCCGTCGTGCGCGCGCCACAGGGTCTTGCGCGTGGCGTCGTCGTCGCAGCTGATGTGGCGGACCGGCGACAGCAGCGGCGGCAGCAGGGTCTCGGCGAGCCGGCCCCGGCTGGCGGCCGGGATGTCGGTCATCAGGTCCGGGTCGGCGGTCAGCCGGGCGAAGTAGTGGTGGGAGAGCTGGTTGGCGCGGAACGGCTTCTCCCCCAGCTCGGTCACCGCCGCACGCCGCTCATCGGCGGACATGTCGGCGAGGTGGCGAGGCGGGAGGCCGCGGCGCGGCGCGTCGAAGACGAGGGGAAGTGCGGTCATAACCCGTTCATTCTCCCATGCCGCCGATTGAGGGAATGCCGTTGCATCGCGATACGTTCCGATATATCGTCAACGTATCGCGATACCACGCGATGCCCACAGGGAGGAACTGATCATGCGTCCATCATTCGGACATCGAGAACATCACCATCGCGGGCGGCCCGACTTCGGCGCCCCGCACGAGGCCTTCGGGCCGGAGGACCTCGGGGCCTTCACCCCGCCGCAGGCACACGGGCCGTTCCCGCCGCCACCGCCGCAACCGCCGTTCGGGCCCTGGCCCGGCATGCCGGGGTTTCCCGGCTTCCCTGGCGGACCGGCCGGACGCCGCGGCGGGGGTCGGCGGCGCGGCGGCCCCGGGGGTGGCCGGCGCAGCAGGCGCGGCGACGTCCGGGCGGCGATCCTCGCCCTGCTCGCCGAACGGCCGATGCACGGCTACGAGATGATCCAGGAGATCACCGAGCGCAGCGGCCAGATCTGGCGTCCCAGCCCCGGCTCGGTCTACCCGACGCTACAGCTGCTCGCCGACGAGGGCCTTGTCTCCAGCACCGAGGGCAGCGGCGGCAAACGTCGCTTCGAGCTCACCGAGGAAGGCCGCGCGGCCGCCGAGAAGCACGCCACCGCGCCGCCCTGGGAGGAGATCGCCCAGGACATCGACCCGCACGACGTGAGTCTGCACAACGCGATCGGCCAGCTCATGGGCGCCACGATGCAGGTCGCGCACGCGGCCACGGACAGCCAGAAGCAGCGCGCGATCGAGGTGCTCAACGAGGCTCGCCGGGAGGTCTACGCCATCCTCGGCGAGGTCGAGCCGCCCGCCGTCCCCGACGACGAGGAGGAAGAAGAGGACTGATCAGGGCCTGAGCAGTCCGGTCGGCTTGCGCCGGTGCAACACCCGGTAGCCGACCGGCAGGCTCAGGCCCACCACCTCGGCGATCGCCCGCGCGGCGACCCGCGCGGAGAACTCGATCCGCAGCACCGCGGCCAGGTCGGCGCGGTCGGCGAACCGCCAGACCGTCTCGACCTGCCGGGCGGTGAACCCCGTGAGGTCGAAGAACGTGTCGACCTCGACGGTGTCGTAGCCGGGCATGTCCGCGCGCATCCAGTCGCCGTAGGGCTTGTGCCGCACGTCGAGATCGACGATCACCAGCAACCCGCCGGGGCGCAGCACCCGGTCCGCCTCGGCGAGCCCCGGCTCACAACCGGGGCCGAAGAAGTACGCGGTCCGCGCGTGCACGAGGTCCACGCTCGCGTCCGGAAGTGGCAGCCGCTGCGCCGAACCGGTCAGCACCTCGACGGTGGCCAGCTCGAGCACCCGGGCGCGAGCGCGGCGGACCAGCGGCAGGTGCGGCTCGACGCCGACGACCCGGCGCGCGGTCGCGGCGAAGCGAGGCAGGTGGAAGCCGTCACCGCAGCCGATGTCGACCACGTCCTGGCCGGTCCAGTCGACGAGCCCGGCGAGCATCCGCCAGACGTCGCCGTCCACGTCCTGCGCCGTGTTCTCGATCTCGTAGACGTCGGGCCAGTGCCAGATGTTCGGGCTCGGCAGCGTGTCCACCCCGCGCCGGACCGCGGCGAGCCGCTCGCGCGCCCGCGACATCATTCCCACATCCACCAGCAAACCAGGCTCAGTGCGGCACGAACAGGCGCAACAGCAGCCAGGACACCACCGCGGACGGCAGCAGCGAGTCGAGCCGGTCCATGAGCCCGCCGTGGCCGGGCAGCAGGTGGCCCATGTCCTTGATCTTGAGGTCGCGTTTGACCAACGACTCGACCAGGTCGCCGCTGGTGGCGGTGCACACCAGCGCGGCGCCGAACAGCGCGCCGTGCCACCACTGCCCGTCCAGCAGGAGCGTGACCGACAGGACGCCGGCGGCGATGCCCGCGACCATCGACCCGGCGAAGCCCTCCCAGGACTTCTTCGGGCTGATGACCTTGGCCATCGGGTGCTTGCCGAACCACACGCCCGCAGCGAACCCGCCGGTGTCCGAGCAGACCACCAGGATCATGAAGCACAGCACCCGCGCCGCGCCGTCCTCGGGCACCACGAGCATCGCCGCGAACGACGCCATCAGCGGCACGTACGCCGCCGAGAGCACCGACGCGCCGAGGTCGCGCACGTAGTCCTCGACGCCGCCACGAAAGCGCCACACCATGCACGCGAGCACCGTGAGCACGAACGCGGCGATCAGCCCGTTGCGCCCGAACGGCCAGGACAGCCACACCATCGCCTGCCCGCCGACCAGCACCGGCGGCAGCGTGACCCGGATGTCCGCCGCCCGCTTGAGCGCGCCGGCCAGCTCGTAGGTGCCGATCGCGACGGCCACCGCGACCACGCCGACGAAGATCTGCCGCACGGTCAGCAACGACACAAGTACGGCGGCGCCGAGCACCAGGGCGACGGCGATCGAGACCGGCACGTTGCGCCCGGCGCGCGAAGGCGCCACGGCGGCGCCACCGGTCGTCACACTGCTCCCCTCGGTCGGCTCAGGCTGTTCCGCGGCCGCACCGGCCACGTCACCGGGTAGGTCACTGGGCATGTCGCTCGTCACTTGGTCGAACGTCTCAGACGTCGAGCAGCTCGGCTTCCTTGTGCTTGACCAGCTCCTCGACCTGCGTGACGTACTTGTCGGTGACGTGCTGGAGCTCCTTCTCCGCGCGGCCGACCTCGTCCTCGCCCGCCTCGCCGTCCTTGGCGATGCGGTGCAGCTCCTCGTTGGCCTTGCGGCGCACGTTGCGGATGGAGATCTTGGCGTCCTCGCCCTTGTTCTTGGCCACCTTGACCATCTCGCGGCGGCGTTCCTCGGACAGCTGCGGGATCACCACGCGGATGATCGTGCCGTCGTTGGACGGGTTGACCCCCAGGTCGGAGTCGCGGATCGCCCGCTCGATCGCGTTCAGCTGGCTCATGTCGTAGGGCTTGACGATCGCCATCCTGGCCTCGGGGATGCTGACCCCGGCGACCTGGTTGAGCGGCGTCGAGGCGCCGTAGTAGTCGACGACGATGCGCGAGAACATCCCCGGGTTCGCGCGGCCGGTGCGAACCGTGCCGAGCTCCTCCTTGGCCACCGACACGGCCTTTTCCATCTTCTCCTCGGCGTCGAGGAGTGTCTCGTCGATCAAAGCTGCTCCTGTTGTTGTCTCCCCGGCCGCTGTCAGGGAGTGCTGACGACCGTGCCGATCCTCTCACCACGCACCGCACGCGCGATGTTCCCCTCGACCAACAGGTTGAAGACGATGATCGGCATGTTGTTGTCCATGCACAGGCTGAACGCCGTCGCGTCGGCGACCGCCAGGCCCCGCTCGAGCACCTCGCGGTGGGTGATGCGCTCGAACTTCTTCGCGTCCGGGGTCGTCTTGGGGTCGGCGGTGTAGACCCCGTCGACCGACTTGGCCATGAGCACGACCTCGCAGCCGATCTCCAGCGCGCGCTGGGCGGCGGCGGTGTCGGTGGAGAAGTAGGGCATGCCGACGCCGCCGGCGAAGATGACGACCCGCCCCTTCTCCAGGTGCCGCTCGGCGCGCCGCGGGATGTAGGGCTCGGCGACCTGGCCCATCGTGATCGCGGTCTGGACCCGGGTGTCGATGCCGAGCTTCTCGAGGAAGTCCTGCAGCGCCAGGCAGTTCATGACGGTACCGAGCATGGCCATGTAGTCGGCCCGGTCGCGGTCCATGCCCCGCTGGGAGAGCTCCGCGCCGCGGAAGAAGTTGCCGCCGCCGATGACGACGGACACCTGCACGCCGTCGCGCACGACCTCGGCGATCTGGCGGGCCACGGTCTGCACCACGTCGGGGTCGACGCCCACCTCGCCGCCACCGAACATCTCGCCACCGAGCTTGAGCAACACTCTGCGGAACCCGTGTCCAGGGCCTTCCATCACGACGTTCTCCCTCGCGTGCTGTGACTACAGGACTGTGCCCCGCCCTCGGCGATAGCGAGGGCGGGGCACCGCCTGGGATCCGGGTTCCGGGATCAGGACTGGCCGATCTCGAACCTGGCGAACCGGGTGACCGTGACGCCAGCACCGTCGAGCAGGGCCTTGACGGTCTTCTTGGAGTCCTGCACGGAGGACTGCTCGAGGAGCACGGCGTCCTTGTAGAAGCCGTTGACCCGACCCTCGACGATCCTGGGCAGCGCCTGCTCCGGCTTGCCCTCCTCGCGTGCGGTCTCCTCGGCGATCCGCCGCTCGGTGGCGATGACGTCCTCGGGGATCTCGTCCCGGGTGACGTAACGCGGCTTCATCGCGGCGATCTGCATGGCCGCCCCGCGCGCCGCCTCGGCAGTGGCATCGGCAGTGGCATCGGAGCCGTCGCCGGTGAACTCGACCAGCACACCGACGGTGGGCGGCAGGTCGGGGTCGCGGCGGTGCAGGTAGGTGGCGACCGGTCCGTCGTACGCGACCACCCTGCGCAGCTCCAGCTTCTCACCGATCTTGGCGGACAGCTCCTGCACGGCGTCGGTGACCGTCTTGCCGTCCAGGTCGGCGTTCGCCAGCGCGTCGACATCGGCCGGCTTGACGGCCTTGGCGACCTCGATGACCTGGTTGGCAAGGCCCTGGAAGTCGGCGTTCTTGGCGACGAAGTCGGTCTCGCAGTTCAGCTCGACCATGACGCCGCCGTCCGCGGCGACCAGGCCGTTGGCCGTGGTGCGCTCGGCCCGCTTGCCGACATCCTTGGCGCCCTTGATACGCAAGATCTCGACCGCCTTGTCGAAGTCGCCGTCGGCCTCGTCGAGGGCCTTCTTGCAGGCCATCATGCCGGCGCCGGTGAGCTCACGGATCCGCTTGACGTCGGCCGTGGTGTAGTTAGCCATCGTGGCTCTATCCATCCTTCTTTCGGTATGTGCGCGCTTGGTTCAGGACTCGCTCGGCGCCTCGGCCGGCTTGGCCGGAGCCTCGGCGCCACCACCGGCGGGGGCGTTCTGCCCGACCAGCAGCTCCTGCTCCCACTCGGGCAGCGGCTCGGCGGTGGCGACGGCCGGCTTGTCCTCGCCGTCCGGCACACCGTTGCGCACGCCGGCGCGGGCCATCAGACCGGCGGCCGCGGCCTCGGCCACGACCTTGGTCAGCAGTGCGGCGGAGCGGATCGCGTCGTCGTTGCCCGGGATCGGGTAGTCGACCTCGTCCGGGTCGCAGTTGGTGTCGAGGATCGCGACGACCGGGATGTTGAGCTTGCGCGCCTCGCCGACGGCGATGTGCTCCTTCTTGGTGTCGACGATCCACACCGCGGAAGGGACCTTCGCCATGTCGCGGATACCGCCCAGGGTCCGCTCGAGCTTGTCCTTCTCGCGGGTGAGCATCAGGATCTCCTTCTTGGTGAGACCCTGGAAGCCACCGGTCTGCTCCATCGACTCCAGCTCCTTGAGGCGCTGGAGACGCTTGTGCACGGTGGAGAAGTTGGTGAGCATGCCGCCCAGCCAGCGCTGGTTGACGAAGGGCATCCCGACCCGGAGCGCCTCGTTGGCGATCGCTTCCTGGGCCTGCTTCTTGGTGCCCACGAACAGGATCGAGCCACCGTGCGCGACGGTCTCCTTGATGAACTCGTACGCGCGCCCGATGTAGGACAGCGTCTGCTCGAGGTCGATGATGTAGATGCCGTTGCGCTCGGTGAGGATGTAGCGCTTCATCTTCGGGTTCCACCGGCGGGTCTGGTGCCCGAAGTGCACACCGGAGTCGAGCAACTGCTTCATGGTGACGACGGCCATGGCCTGCTTCGCACCTCTTCTGTCTGCGCGCCGGGTGTCCGCCTCGACGCGATGTCGGTTGTCGCTCCCTCTGCGTTTTGCGAGGTCGCCCTGGTGTCAGTGCCGACAGCCGGACCCAACACAACGTCGTTGCCTCAGGACCGCCGGATGCCGCTGATCGCCGCTCTCGCCGCGACTGGTGCACTGGCACGCGAAGTCGATCCGTGTTCCCACGGACCGCGTCTGGCAGTCTACGCTGTTCGGGGCGCCTGCCTTCGACCAGGCCACCCCTGCGCTGCCAGTTATCCACAACCCATCCGGTTGTCCACAGATTCCCCTCGCCTCGCACCCGCCACGGGCCCCTCCCGGCAGGGTTGACGGCATGCACCCGCACCCACCCGCTCCCCCGAGTCCCCGCATGTCCACCGTCGTGCTCGCCCTGGTCGCGGGCTTCGCGTCGGTTGTCGCGCCACCGCTGTTCGGCGTGGCCTCCGCGCCGACCCGCCCTGCCGTGGCCTTGCCGGGCACCTCACCGGAGCCGGCGCGAGGCTCGGCCGGGTCGGCCGACGCCGCGGTGAGCTCAGCCGGGTCGGTCGCGGTGGCCGAGGCGAGCTCCGCGGTACCGCGGGCCGGACCGCCGGCTCCGTCGGCTTCTTCGGCGCGGCAGCCGAACACGCCGGCCGAGCGGTTCGGGTGGCCGCTCGCGCCACCGCACCCGGTGGTGCGCCCGTTCCAGGCGCCGTCCTCGCCGTACGGGCCCGGCCATCGCGGCGTCGACCTCGGCGGGTCGACGGGCGAGCCGGTGCTGGCCGCGGCGGCCGGCGTGGTGGTGTTCGCGGGCGACCTCGCCGGGCGGGGCGTGGTGTCGGTCGACCATCCGAACGGCCTGCGCACCACCTACGAGCCGGTGGCTCCCGCGGTCGAGGCCGGTCAGCGGGTGGCGGCCGGCGCGGTGCTCGGCCACCTGCGCCCGGGCCATCTCGGGTGCACGGGTGCGCCGGCGTGCCTGCACTGGGGTGTGCGACGCGGCGAGGAGTACCTGGACCCGCTCGCGCTGGTGTCCACCACGGGACGAGTGCGGCTACTGCCGTGGAAGGAGGAGAGCTAGACCAACAAGTCCCAACTGGTCAGTGGTGGTCGTAGGCGAGCGGTGAGCGGGTGATGGGATGGCCGGTGGCGCGGTTGTGTCAGATCGCGGCAGTCAGGGTGAGCAGGCGTTGGGCGATCGGCGAGGTGGGCGTCGGGCTCCGCAGCCGTTGTCGGTGCTGATCAGCCGGGCGTGGGTGCTCGAGCAGGACGGACGGGTCGTGGTCGAGGGTCGTCATGATGACGTGGCGTTCGTCGGGTTCGGGGTGGCCGGTGCCCAGGTGATCGGGAGCCCGGCCGGGGTGCGGATCGGGCGCGGGCGCAGGTCCCCGGAGGCAGCGTGCGTGGCTGGCGCGGTAGCCGTAGCCGGCCCGGCCGGCGAGTTCGGATCGCGTGGCGGCTTCGCGGGAACGACCGCATTGGACCGGGGTGGAGTCGACCACCCGGGATCGGCGCCGGGGTAGATGACGGGGCAGGAACGGCGAGGGTTCGTCCTCAGGCACCCACCCAGACTTGGGACTTACTCGTCCAGGAGGAGCTGACGGATCAGACCTCGGTCTTCTCGAGCAGCTTCGCGCGCAGCCGCAGCACCGCCCTGGTGTGCAGCTGGCAGACCCGCGACTCGGTGACCCCGAGGACCCGGCCGATCTCCGCGAGGGTCAGGTTCTCGAAGTAGTACAGGGTCACCACGACCCGGTCCCGCTCGGTGAGGTGCGCGATCGCCTCGGCGAGCTGGCGGCGGTTGTCCTGGTCGACCAGCAGCGCGACGGGGTCGAGCGCCTCCGGGTCCTCGAGGATGTCGGCGAGCGGGGTGGAGCCGCGCCCGGCCGCGGCCAGCTCGTCCAGCGCGACCACGCTGGTGAGCTGCAGCTGGGCGTAGACCTCGCTGAGCTCGGCGACACTCAGGCCGAGCTCGTCGGCCAGCTCGGCGTCGGTGGGTGTGCGGCGCAGCTGGGCACCGAGGCGCTCCAGCGCGCGCTCGACCTCGCGGGCCCGGCCACGGACCGATCGCGGCACCCAGTCCTGGGCACGCAGGTCGTCGAGGATGGCGCCGCGGATGCGCTGCATCGCGTAGGTCTCGAACTTGAGGCCGCGCTCGGGCTCGAACTTCTCGATGGCGTCGACCAGGCCGAAGATGCCCGACTGGATCAGGTCGGCCACCTCGACGTGTGCCGGCAGACCCGTGCCGACCCGCCCGGCGACGTACTTGACCAGCGGCGCGTAGTGCAGCACGAGGCGGTCGCGCAGCCGCTGCTCGCGCCGCTCGCCGAAGGTGCGCCACAACGCGACGATGCCCGCCTCGACGTCGTCGAAGGTGCGCTGGTCACCGGGAAGCACGCCGGCGGTCTCGCCGACACCGAACGTCACGGCATGCCCGTTGGTCACCGCTGCCGGCGTGCCGGTGGGCGGCCCCGGTTTCCCCGATCCTTCTCCAGGATCATCGGGAGCGTGGGTGGGCTCGGTCATGGATTGCCTTCAGCCGTTCGACGGTCACGTGTGTGTATAGCTGGGTGGTAGCGAGCGTAGCGTGACCAAGAAGTTCCTGGACGCTGCGAAGATCCGCACCACCTTCGAGCAAATGCGTCGCGGCGGAGTGACGCAGCCCATGTGGCCCCATGACGGGAGCACCCGGAACCGCACCCAGCGCTCCGTGCACGATACGTCGAACGCTGGCGGGTTGGAACCGGCCACCGCGCGCACCCAGCAGGAGTGCAGGTGGCGACATCGGTCGCGCCAGTGCCGGTCTACCGTGCGCCAACCACTCCCGCACGGCCCGCGCGGCCGGCTCGCCGAACGGCACGGTGCGCTCCTTGGCGCCCTTGCCGAGCACCACCACGACCCTCCGGTCAAGGTCGACATCGGCCACGTCGAGCCCGCTCAGCTCGGACACCCGTACCCCGGTCGCGTACAGCAGTTCGAGCAACGCGTGGTCACGCAGAGCAATCGCGTCCTGCTCCTTGGCGCCCGACTCGGACGCCTGCAGCAGATCGCTCGCCTGGTCCTGCCGAAGCACCGACGGCAACGTCCGGTGCGGCCGCGGCGACGCCAGCCGCGCGCCCGGGTCGGTGGCCAGGTGTCCGCGCCGGTGCGCCCAGGCGGTGAACGTGCGCGCCGCCGCCGACCGGCGCGCGAGCGTGGTCCGGCTGACCCCACCGGTCCGCAGCGCGGCGAGCCACGCCCGCAGCACCTGGAGGTCCAGCGCCTCGAGCCCGCGCCCGCTGCCCGAGCCGCCCGCGCCGCTTGTGCCCGCGGTGTTCGAGGCCGCACGACTCGAGGCCGCGCCGCTCGTGCCGGCGCTGTTCGAGGCGTCGACGGTGTCGATGACCGGGAGTCCGTGCAGGAACCCGAGCACGGACACGACATCGCCCACGTAGGCCCGCACGGTGTGCGGGGACAGGCCACGTTCGAGCGCGAGGTGCCGTTCGTAGGCGAGCACGACCTCGCGGACCAATGGCGGCAGCTCGTCCCGGACCCGGTGGAGATCGACCCGTTTCCGGCGAGCGGCGGAGTGACCAGGCACGTCCGCGACGCTGCGCCATGACAGGGGACCGAGTCAAGCACCGCCACGCCGCGTTGTTCCCCCGCGGAATCATGAGCCCGGCGCTTGGCGCCATCCCTCCTCACATCGTTCGGCGAGCCCGGTGAGCTCCAGTTCGGGCAGGAGCGCGCGAACCCGATCGAGCGACACCCCGGACTCGACGGCGACCTGGGCGGTGCTCCGCGCCGCCCGCCGGTGGAGGGCCTCGTAGACGCGGAGGGCGGCTTCGCCGAGCCCGTCGGTATGGCGGCGTGGTCCGTCGGGCCGGTCGACCAGGTGCTCGCCGACAGGGCCGACGGCTTCGAGAATCTCGGCCACCGAGCCGGCGAGGAGCGCGCCACCGGTGCGGAGGAGGTCGTGGCAGCCGACGGACATCGCGGACGTGATCGGCCCCGGCACGGCGAGCACGACCTTGCCGAGGCCGGCTGCCGTGGTGGCCGTGTTGCGCGCGCCGCTTCGCACGCCGGCCTCGACCACGACGGTGCCCGAGGAGAGGGCCGCGATCAGCCGGTTGCGTACCAGGAAGCGGTACTTGGCCGGTGTTGTGCCGGGTGGGTACTCGCTGAGCACGAGGCCGCGGTCGGCGATCCTGTCGAGCAGCGTCGTGTGGCCGGCCGGGTACGCGTGGTCGACACCGCAACCGAGGACCGCGACGGTGACCCCGTCGGCACTGAGCGCGCCGCGGTGAGCCGAGCCGTCGATGCCGTACGCGGCCCCCGACACGACGGTCATGCCCGCGGCGGCCAGCCCGTACCCGACCTCGGTGGCCACGTGCTCGCCGTAGCTGGTGGCCGACCGTGCCCCGACGACCGACACCGCGCGGTCGAACATGTCCGCCATCGAGGCCGTGCCGCGCGCCCAGAGCCCGAGCGCGGAGCCGGCCCACCGCTGCCCGCGGTCGGACGCGGCGGACAGGCACAGCAACTGCCAGCCCGGCCACTCCTCGTCCTCGGGGATGACCAGCCGCGCACCCAAGTGCGCGGCGTCTGCCAAGTCGCTCTCGGCGAGATCGAGATGCCGCCGCGAGGATGTCTCGGCAAGCACCGCGGAGGAGACCTCGGCGGCACGCACCCTCGCCGCGGCGGCCACCGGCCCGACCGTGTCCACGAAGCCGAGCAGCGCCGTGGCCGGCGGCTCGGCGACCCGCATGAGGTAGGCCCTGGCGAGCCGGAGCTCCTCGCCGAAGGGCTGGGTCGCGTCGGGCGCCGCGGTCGGCTCCGACGGCCGGGAGGTCGAGCTCGTGACGCCGCCCGGCTCGCCGGGCCCGCCGTCCGCGGGACCGGGCACCGGCGGCTGGCCGGTGACGGCGCATCGGGTGGCCAGGACGTGCTCCGCGACACCGGCGGCGGACCGGGCACCGGGGCTGGGCGCTCGCGGCTCCTCGGAGTGTGCCGCGGCGGTCGCTTCGACCGACGTCTCCCCCATGGGCGACTCGGGTGGGGTGCGTACGGCGCAACAGGTGGTGCGGAGGTGCTCGGCGGTCGTGGTCGGGGTGGGGTCGGTGGTGGTCATGCGGCTCTCCGGTCGCGGAACTCGAGGGCGGCGGCAAGGTGGTCGGCTTCTGGGTGGTCCGCCTCTGCGAGGTCGCTCAGGGTCCAGGCGACTCGGAGGCACCGGTCGGCGCCCCGCGCGGTGACGGCACCGGTGTCGAGGCCGTGGTCGAGCAGGGCGGTTGCCTTGCGGGGTAACGCGAACTCGCGGCGGAGGATCGGGCCCGGGGCCTGGGCGTTGGTGTGCCAGCCGTACTCGTGCCACCGTTCCGCCGCTCGCTGCCGGGCCTTGTCGACCCTGGCGCGGACCTCCGCGGTGGACTCCGGGGTGACGATGTCGGCGCGCGACATCGCGGTGATCGGGCGCGTGCGGACTCTCAGGTCGACGCGGTCGAGGAGCGGACCGGACAGGCGGTTCATGTATCGGCGCTTCTCATACGGGGAGCACGTGCAGTCGAACTCGCGCGCGGGCGCGCACGGACACGGGTTGGTGGCCATGACGAGTTGGAAGTTGGCCGGGTAGCGGGCCACCCCGTCCCTTCTGGCGAGCCTGATCTCTCCCTCCTCGAGCGCGGTTCGCAGTGCTTCCAAGCGGCTGACCGAAAACTCGGAGACTTCATCCATGAACAGCACGCCGTGGTGGGCGTGGCTTATCGCGCCCGGCTTGGCCATCCCCGCGCCACCACCGATGAGGCCGGGCACCGACGTGGAGTGGTGCGGCGCCACGAACGGGGCGGTGGTGATCAATGGGGAGTCCTGCGCCAACGAACCGGCGATCGAGTGGATCGCGGTGACCTCCAGCGCCTGTTCGTCGGTCAGCGGGGGCAGGAGGCCGGGGAGGCGCCTGGCCAGCATCGTCTTGCCCGTACCCGGTGGGCCGGTGAGCAGCAGGTGATGTCCGCCCGCCGCCGCCACCTCGAGCGCCCAACGGGCTTCCGGCTGACCTATGACGTCGATCAGGTCGGGGATCTCGGCGGCGGTGGAGGCTTGGCGGGATCCGGGATGCCGGCGCAGGTCGGACCCGCCCCGGAGCCACGACAGGACGTCGAGGAGGGTGTCCGCCGCGCGCACCTCCACGCCGGTGACCAACGCCGCCTCGGGCAATGCCTGGACCGGGACCACCGCGCGGCGCAGGCCGGCGCGGCGGGCCGCGAGAAGGCCCGGAAGCACGCCGCGAACCGGGCGGATGCGGCCGTCGAGAGCAAGCTCGCCGAGGAGTGCCAAGCCCGCCAGGACGTCCGGCGGTACGCGGTTGGCCGCGGCCAGCACGGCGCATGCCAGCGCCAGGTCGTAGCCGGAGCCGCCCTTGGGCAGGGCAGCCGGGGACAGCGCGAGGGTCACGAGCTCGCCGGGCCATTCCTCGTGGCTGTTGCGGATGGCGGCGCGGACGCGTTCCTTGGCCTCGTTGAGGGAGGCGTCGGGGAGGCCGACGATCTGGGTGCGTGGCCGGCCGCCGCCGATGTCGGCCTCGATCTCGACGGCCACACCGTCGACGCCGAACAGGGCGACCGACCACGCACGGGCCAGCGGCATCAGAACGCACCCTTCAGGTGCTGGATGCGCGGTACCTCGCCGCGGGGCCAGACGATCGAGATGATGTCGAAGCGTTCTCGGCACCAGCCGATGTGGTGCGTCGTTCGCCAGCGTCTCGACAGGCGGCGGATTCGGTTGGCCTTCTCGTCGGTCACCGCTTCCGTGGGGTGGCCGTAGTTGGTGCTGGTGCGGGTCTTGACCTCGCAGACGATCAAGGTTCGGCGGTCCGTGGCGATGAGGTCCAGCTCGCCTTCCGGGCAGCGCCAGTTGCGTGCCAGGACCACCAGGCCTTGGCTCTCCAGGTAGCGCGCCGCCAGCGTCTCGCCGCGATCGCCCGTGCGTAGGTGCGGGGCCGTCGGGTGTGGGGTCGGGTCAGCCGTCATGGCTTCGACGTTCCCGGGTGGGGGCGGGGGGTGCCACCGGGAGGGCGCCAACTGTGGACAGGTGGGCGAGTTGTGGACAACCGGGGGCGAGGGGTGCGCTGTCGGCAGGGACTGTCGGATGGGCGTGGTATCAGGCGCCGAACGGGCCCTCTTCGGGCAGCCGGAGCTCCGGCTTGTCGAGCTCCTCGACGTTGACGTCCTTGAACGTGATCACCCTGACGTTCTTGACGAACCGCGCCGGCCGGTACATGTCCCAGACCCAGGCGTCGGACATCCGCACCTCGAAGTACACCTCGCCGTCGGAGTCGCGCACCTGCACGTCGACCCCGTTGGCCAGGTAGAACCGGCGCTCGGTCTCCACCACGTAGGAGAACTGGCTGACGATGTCGCGATACTCGCGATAGAGCTGGAGCTCCATCTCGGTCTCGTACTTCTCGAGATCCTCCGCACTCATGACTCCCCCTCGCAGGCTCGGTCGAGCCGCTCGCGGTCGCCCTGTGTCATTGACTCGCTCGCAAGCTCGCTCATGCGGTAACGCGTTCCTCGGGATCGACGGGGGTGGATCCCCCATTCTGAACCACGGCGGCCGCGGCCACACTCAAGGCCACCGGATGTGGTGCGCGCAGCCCGTGCGCCAGCCCCGCCGCGGCCACGTTCACGAACGACCACCGGTGCACGTCACTCGGCCCGTGGTCGGCCAGCGCGGCACTGTGCACGCCGGTGCAGTAGCCCTTGTGCTCGTCGAACCCGTACATCGGCAGGTCCTCGTGCAGCCCGGTCATGATCCGGTCCCGGGTGACCTTGGCGAGCACGGACGCCGCCGCCACGCAGGCCACCGCCTGGTCGCCCTTGATCACCGGCATGCTCGGCGCCGTGAGGCCCGGCACGCGGAAACCGTCCACCAGCACGTACCCAGGATGCGTCGTCAACCGGGCGACCGCACGTCGCATGCCCTCGATGTTGGCCACGTGCACGCCCCTGAGGTCGACCTCCTCGACCGGCACGACGACCACCGCGTAGTCGACGGCCCGGCGGACGACCAGGTCGAACATCCGGTCCCGGGCGGCGGCGGTGAGCAGCTTGGAGTCGGTGAGACCCTCGAACCGGGCGGCGTCACCCGGCTTCAGCACGCACGACGCGACGACCAACGGCCCGGCACAGGCACCGCGACCGGCCTCGTCGACGCCGGCCACCGGGCCGAGGCCGCGCCTGTCGAGCGCGGACTGCAGGCCCCATTTGCCCGAGTCACGCCGCACCACCGCCCGCGGCGGCCGGGACTCCAGCCAGTCGAGTTGGGCCGACGTCACGGTTTGTCTCCCGCGGATCTCGCAGCACCGGTGGACCTCAGCGCGGTACGCACCCGCCTGCCCAGCCACAACGCCGGCCACGCGGCCACGAGCCCCACACCGAGCGGCGTGCCGTACCGGACCGCCGCCGCCACCGCCGCGGCGGTCTGCGGGTCGTGGTCGCCGACGCCCTGCCACCGCGACGGTGGCAGCACGATGACGCGCACCTTGCCGATGACATTGTCCACCGGCACGAGGCCGTTGACGCCGCCCCCACCCTGGTATCGCGAGTCGCTCGAGTTGTTCCGGTTGTCCCCCATCACGAACATCATCCCGTCCGGCACGGTGATAGGCGCGAACGGGGCCTGGGTCGGCGGCATGGTGGGCGTCCAGTAGACGTAGGGCTCGTCGAGTGGCTTGCCGTCGACCAGCACATGGTCGTCGTCGCAGCACTCGACGCGCTGGCCGCCGACCGCGATGATCCGCTTCACCACGTCGTCCTCGTCGGGCGAAGCGAGGCCGAACGCGGCGCCGACACCCTGCAGCCACGACACGAACCCGTTGCTGGACCGGTTGGACTGGAACTCCGACTGGTTCCAGGTGCCCGGCCGCTCGAACACCACGACCTCGCCCGGCTCCGGGTCGCCGAAGGTGTAGACGAGCTTGTCGACCAGCACGCGGTCGCCGTAGCAGCCGGAGCAGCCGTGCAGCGTCTGCTCCATCGACTCGGACGGGATCACGAACACCCGGGCGAGGAAGGTCTGGATGAGCAGCGCGAGGAGCAGCGCGACCCCGATGAGGATCGGCAGTTCCTTCCAGAACGACCGCGGCTTCTTGGCCTTCTTGCGGGACTTCCGGGAGGACCCGGACTCGGTGTCGGCGCCCGACTCGGCGCCGGAGTCCGCGGGCCCGGAGTCCGCGGGCTCGGTGGCGGACCCCGCCGTGGCGTCCGCGTCGCCGTCCTTCTGCTCGGTAGGCCGGTCCCCTTCGTCCTCGTTGTCTTTGCTGCTTCCGGAATGTGCGACGTCGACCACGCGTGCACACTACCCGTGCACGATCGGTGGATCGTCGCCCCGCGTCCCGCGTGGCGGGCGGATCACCCACCTGATCCGGCGGCTCAGCCACAGCACCGGCCAGGCGGCCACGAGGCCGACGCCGGCGGGCAGGCCCTGCTGCCACGAGGGTGCGCCGAGCGCCATCGGAATGCCGCCCTGCGGGTTGTGGTCGCCGACGCCCTGCCACCGCGACGGCGGCAGCACGATGTACCGCGCCTTGCCGATGACCTTGTCCAGGGGGACGACACCGCGGATGCCGCCGCCACCCTGACAGCGGGAGTCGCACGAGTCGCTGCGGTTGTCCCCCATCACCCACAGCGTGCCCTCGGGCACGAGCACCGGGTCGAAGCGCTGCTGGGCGTCCGGTTTGCCGTTCTGCCAGTAGATGTAGGGCTCGTCGAGGGGCCTGCCGTCGACGAGCACGCGGAACTTGTCGTCACAGCACTGGACGGTCTGTCCGCCGACCGCGACGACCCGCTTGACGAAGTCGCGCTCGTCCGGCGGGGCGAGCCCCACCAGGGCGCCGACCGTCTGGAGCGCGTTGACGAGGAAGTTGCCCGAGGGCGGTTCCTGGACGTCGTTCTCGGTCCACGCGTCCGGACCCTCGAACACGACCACGTCGCCGGGCTCGGGGTCGGAGAAGTTGTAGACGAGCTTGTCCACCAGCACGCGGTCATTCGTGCACCCGGCGCAGCCGTGCAGGGTGAGCTCCATCGACCCGGACGGGATCGAGTACACCCGACCCAGGAAGTGCTGGATGAGGAACGTGAGCAGCAGCGCGACCGCGAACAGGGTGAGCAGCTCACGCCACAGCGGCTGTTTCTTGGCCGGCCGGCGGTGTTTGCCCCGCTTGGTCTTGGCCCCGGCGTCGGCGTCGTCACCATCCGGATCGTCCCCGGTCCGGTCGACGCCGCCCCGCTCCTCACCGGAACGGGCGGCCCGGTGGCGCTCGCGTTCGCGGTCGCTCACGGGATGCGCCGGAGGCGGCATCTCGTGCCAGGTCGACGGCTCTGTGAAGTCGTCGACCTTGGGGATCAGCTCGGTGCGCTCCGGATCATCCTCCGGCGACTGTGCGTGCACAGGGGTGACCACAAGGCCAGGCTACGGGAGGTAGCGCAGGACGGTGTGAGGTCGCCGGTCAGGAAGTCGGCGCGGTCTCGCGCTTCTCCTTGATCTTCGCGGCCTTTCCGCGCAGCTCACGGAGGTAGTACAGCTTCGCGCGCCGGACGTCACCACGGCGGTCGACCTCGATCTGGGCGATGTTCGGCGAGTGCACCGGGAAGGTGCGCTCGACGCCGACGCCGAAGGAGATCTTGCGGACCGTGAAAGTCTCCCGGATGCCACCGCCCTGACGGCGGATGACGACGCCCTTGAAGACCTGAACCCGCTCGCGGGAGCCCTCGATGACGCGGACGTGGACCTTCAGCGTGTCGCCCGGGCGGAAGTCCGGGATGTCGGAGCGCAGCGACTTGGCGTCCAGGGCATCCAGGGTGTTCATCGGTGTATCCGTCCTCGTGTCGTTCGTGCGTCCCAGGCGGGCGCGGCAATCGGCCACAGTCCTTGGTCAACCTGGGGAGTCAACGTCGAGTGCGCCGAGGCGCCACCCGGTCGCAACAACTGGTCAAGTATGTCAGACGGTCGTGCGCAACCCGAAATCGGGGATCACCCTCCGCCGCGCAACCGCTCCAACTGGGCGCGGTCGTGCTTGTCCAAGGCACTGTCCGCCAGCGCGTCGAGCAGGTCGGGGCGGCGGTGGAACGTCCGCTCCAGCGCCTGGTCGCGGCGCCACCGGTCGATGGCGCCGTGGTTGCCGGAGCGCAGCACGTCGGGCACCGCGAGATCGCGCCAGACGTCCGGCCGGGTGTAGCTGGGCCCCTCGAGCAGGCCGTCGGAGAACGAGTCCTGCTCGGCCGACGCCGGGTTGCCGAGCACCCCGGGCAGCAGCCGCACGACCGCCTCGACCATCACCATGACCGCGACCTCGCCGCCGACCAGCACGTAGTCGCCGATGGAGACCTCGTCGACCGGCATCCGGCGGGCCGCGTCGTCGAGCACCCGCTGGTCGATGCCCTCGTAGCGGCCGCAAGCGAACATCAGCCACTCCTCCCCCGCGTACTCGCGGGCGAGGGCCTGGGTGAACGGCCGGCCGGCCGGCGTCGGCACGACCAGGCGGGGGCTGCCGGACGCGCACAGCTCGTCGATGGCCTCGCCCCAGACCTGCGGCTTCATCACCATGCCGGGACCGCCGCCGTACGGGCTGTCGTCAACCGCCTTGTGCACGTCGTGGGTCCAGCGCCGCAGGTCGTGCACGTCGACGCCGAGCAGGCCGCGCTCGACCGCCCGGCCCAGCAGCGCCGCACGCAGCGGGTCGAGGTACTCCGGGAAGATCGTGACGACGTCGATTCGCATCTAGGGTCCCCCGCCGGAAGTCTGTTGCCTGAGTCGCCGAGTCCAGGTTTCTGCTGGCAAGGCGCCGGTTCGTCCTCGTACCGGGTTGTACTCGGGCGGACCGGCAACGCCGCCAGCAGGAAGCCGGGCCGGCGAATCAAGTGACGAACTTCCGGCGGGGGACACTAAAGAAGCCCTTCGGGCGGGTCGAGGACCACGCGGCCGCCCTTGACGTCGACCTCGGGCACGATCTCGCGGACGAACGGGACCAGCGCCTCGGTGCCGTCGGGAAGGACGAGCACCAGCAGCTCGCCGCCGGGGCTCCGGGCGATCTCGCGGACCGTGCCGACCTCGGTGCCGTCGGTCAGCACCGCGACCAGGCCTTCGAGCTCGTGGTCGTAGAACGCGTCGGGATCCTCGCTGGGCGGCATGTCCGCCGCGGACACGAGGAGCTGGGCGCCGCGCAGGGTCTCGGCGACGGTTCGATCCGGCACCTCGTCGAAGCGGACCAGCAGCCGAGTGGCGTGCGCCCGGACGGTGGACACCGTCAGCGTGCGGACGGTGCGGTCCCGGAGCCGCGCGTTGAGCACGGCCCCGGGCGCGAACCGTTCGTCCGGAGCGTCGGTGTGCACGTCGACGGCCAGCTCACCGGCGATGCCGTGGGCCTTGGCGATCCTGCCGACCAGGAGAAGCTCGCCGGTGATCGATGGCTCGCTCACTGGTCTGTGTCGACGACGTCCACTCGGATGCCGCGACCACCGATGCCGGCCATGACGGTGCGCAGTGCGGTGGCGGTACGGCCACCGCGACCGATGACCTTGCCGAGGTCCTCCGGGTTGACGTGCAGCTCGAGCGTGCGGCCACGGCGCGTGGTCACCAGTTCGACGCGCACATCGTCCGGGTTGTCGACGATGCCACGCACCAGGTGTTCGAGACCGTCGGCGAGGAAGCTCACGACGCGTCCTTGGCACCCTCATCCGCGGCGGCGTCCTTGGGGGCGTCAGGAGCGGAGTCCTTCTTGGCCTCGGACTTCTTGGCGCCACCCCGCTTCTTGGGGGTGGTGGCCTCGGTGGTGGGCTCCTCGCCCGCCGCCTTGAGAGCGGCGTCGAACAGCTCCTGCTTGCTCGGCTTGGGCTCGGCGTGCTTCAGCGTGCCCTCGGTGCCGGGCAGCCCCTTGAACTTCTGCCAGTCGCCGGTGATCTCCAGGATCCGCTGGACCGACTCGGTCGGCTTGGCGCCGACACCCAGCCAATACTGCGCGCGGTCGGAGTCGACCTGGATGAAGCTCGGCTCCTCCTTGGGGCGGTACTGGCCGATGGTCTCGATGGCCTTGCCGCTGCGGCGGGTGCGGGCATCCGAGACGACGACGCGGTAGTACGGCGCCCGGATCTTGCCGAGACGCTGCAGCTTGATCTTGACTGCCACTTGTTGTGGTGCTCCTGTCGATGTGGTTCCGGGCGTCGGCGAGCCGCGTGGGGTTGCGGTTCACTGATGCCCCAAGTTCGTTGGCGCCGAGACACGGTGAGAGGGTCCGGTCACGGCAGACAGCCGCACATTCTGCCAGACCTGTTTCCTCAGGCTGGCATGACCCCGAGCGCGACCAGCAGCACGGCGAGCGCGGGCAGGAAGTTGTTGACCTGGTGGGTCACGATGCTGGCGCCGAGCCGGCCGGTGAACAGCCGCGCGAGGCCGATCGGGATGCCGATGACGAGCAGCAGCGAGGTCCGCAGCGGCTCGAGGTGACTGACCGCGAAGATGACCGTGGTCAGGCCGAACACCGCCCACCGGCCCCACGCCAGGCGCTCCAGTGCGCCCCAGAGCAGGCCGCGGTAGATGACCTCCTCGCAGATCGGCCCGACCAGCCAGACGAACAGGAACATGGCGATCGCGGCGGAGATCGGCATCCGCTCGTTCTCCACCAGCTGGCTGACGGCGGAGGAGGCGTTCTCCTCACCGACGACGTTGGTCCAGACGACCGCCGCGACCGTGGTGCAGACCAGGCCGAGCGCGCCGAACTTGAACCCGGCCCGGACGTCCTCGCGGGTGAACGACCAGCGCAGGTCGACGGCCGGGCCGTTGCCGCGCAGCTTGGTGACCAGCAGCGCGACGACCGTGGCCAGGACGGTGGGGACGATCGTGCCGACCAGCGCGACGGTGGCCGAGTTGGTCGACTCGGGCGCCACCGTGCCGACGATCGCGCCGATGACGACGGCCGAGAGAACGAACACGGCGAAGACGAAGAGGAAGGCGCCGAACCCCCACCGGTGCGTGCGGACCGGGGGGCCGGCGAGCTGTGACCCGGAGGTCTCGGTCGCTTCCCGTTCGGTCGTCATCCACCTGAGAGTAGTCCGTTCGCCCCTGACCAACCGGACAAGCGGGGCCGACCTACCGGATCACGCGGCCGCGCAGGACCATCCGCCTCGGTGCGCGGAGCGCGTTCAGGTCGGCCCGGGGGTCGGTGTCGTAGGCGATGACGTCGGCCGCCGAGGACTCCTGGATGCCGGACCAGCCGAGCCAGCCGCGGGCGTCCCAGGAGGCGGCGCCGAGGGCCTGCTCGGTGGTCATGCCCGTCTCGTGCAGGGCGATCACCTCGTCGACGATGCGGCCGTGCGCGATACCGCCGCCCGCGTCGGTGCCGGCGTACACGGGGATGCCGGCCTCGATCGCGGCGCCGGCGGTCCGCCGGACGCGGGCGTAGAGCTCGAGCACCTGCCCGGCGTAGCGCGGGTACCTGCTGGCGCCGGCCGCGATGCCGGGGAACGTCTCGATGTTGATCAGCGTGGGGACGAGTGCGGTGCCGTGCTCGACCATCGCGGCGATCGTGTCGTCGGTGAGGCCGGTGCCGTGCTCGATGCAGTCGATGCCGGCCCCGATCAGGCCGGGCAGCGCGGCCGCGCCGAAGACGTGCGCGGTGACCCGGGCGCCGGCCTCGTGGGCGACGTCGATGGCTTCCTTCAGGACGTCGTCCGGCCAGAGCGGGGCGAGCTCGCCGAGGTCGCGGTCGATGTAGTCGCCGACGAGCTTGACCCAGCCGTCGCCCGCGGCGGCCTGCGCGGCGACGGCCGTGGGGAGGTCGGTCGGGTCGATCTCCTCGGCGAGGTCGCGGATGTAGCGCTTGGGGCGGGCGATGTGCTTGCCGGCTCGGACGATGCGCGGGAGCTCGAGGCGTTCCTGGAGCGGGCTGGTGTCGAGCGGGGCGCCGCAGTCGCGGAGGAGGAGGGTGCCGGCGTCGCGGTCGGTGACGGCTTGCTCGGCGGCGCCGTCGAGGTCCTCGGCGGCGAGGCCGACGTGGCAGTGCGCGTCGACGAGGCCGGGGAGGAGGAAGCCACCGTCCACAATGGTCTCGGCACCGGGGACGGGCCGGGTCCTGATCCGCCCGTTCACGATCCAGAGGTCGCGCTCCTCGCCTTCGGGAAGCACGACACCGCGCATGTGCAACGCCGTCATGAGGCCCGATTGTGCCTCACCGGACCCGGACGATCATGCCCGGCGGTCGCGACGCCCTGAACGACGCGCTCGGGGCACTGAGCGTCCTGAGCGACGCGTTCAGGGCATGGGGCACCCGGCGGGGGACACTAGTTCTCCTTGCCCTTGTCCTTCGGGAGCTTGAACTTCTTCGGGTCGAAGCCTGGGGGGAACTGGCCCAGGCCGGACAGGCCCGGGGGCAGCTCGTTCAGGCCCGGGGGCATCTTCGACAGGTCGGGCATGCCGCCCGGCATCATGCCGGGGAGGCCGCCGCGCACCTTGGGCGGCGTGGGGCCGCGGCCCTTGCCCTTCTTGCCCTTCTTGCCCTTGCGCGTCTTGCTGACCCGGTTCGAGCCCGGCAGGCCGAAGCGGCCGGCCATCTGCTGCATCATCTTGCGGGCCTCATAGAACCGGTTGACCAGCTCGTTGACCTCGCGGATCGCGACGCCCGACCCGCGGGCGATGCGCTGGCGGCGCGAGGCGTTGATGATCTTGGGGTCGTGGCGTTCGGCGGGGGTCATGCCGCGGATGATCGCCTGCAGGCGGTCCAGGTGCTTGTCGTCGACCTGGGCGAGCTGGTCCTTCATCTGGCCGGCGCCTGGGAGCATGCCGAGCAGGTTGGCGATCGGGCCCATCTTGCGGACCGCCAGCATCTGCTCGAGGAAGTCCTCCAGCGTCAGCTCGCCGGTGCCGATCTTGGCCGCGGCGGCCTCTGCCTGGTCCTGGTCGAAGACCTGCTCGGCCTGCTCGATGAGGGTGAGCACGTCGCCCATACCGAGGATGCGCGACGCCATCCGGTCCGGGTGGAAGGTGTCGAAGTCCTCGAGCTTCTCGCCGTTGGACGCGAACATGATCGGCTGGCCGGTGACCTCGCGGACCGACAGCGCGGCACCACCGCGGGCGTCGCCGTCGAGCTTGGTCAGCACCACCCCGGTGAAGCCGACGCCGTCGCGGAAGGCCTCGGCGGTCGTGACCGCGTCCTGGCCGATCATCGCGTCGACGACGAACAGGACCTCGTCGGGCTGGACGGCCTCGCGAATGTCCGCGGCCTGGCGCATCATCACCTCGTCGACACCCAGCCGGCCCGCGGTGTCGACGATGACGACGTCGTGCTGCGCGCGCTTGGCCTCGTCGATCGAGCGGCGGGCCACGTCCACCGGGTCGCCGACGCCGTTGCCCGGCTCGGGCGCGAACGTGGGCACGCCGGCCCGCTCGCCGACCACCTGCAGCTGGGTCACCGCGTTCGGCCGCTGGAGGTCACACGCCACCAGCAGCGGGGTGTGGCCCTGCCCGCCCAGGTGCCTGGCGAGCTTGCCGGCCAGGGTCGTCTTACCGGAACCCTGCAGACCCGCGAGCATGATCACGGTCGGCGGCGTCTTCGCGAGGGTGAGTCTCCTCGTCTCGCCGCCGAGGATCGCGACGAGCTCCTCGTTGACGATCTTGACGACCTGCTGCGCCGGGTTCAGCGCACCGGAGACCTCCGCACCCTTGGCGCGCTCCTTGACGTTCGCGATGAACGTGCGCACCACGGGCAGCGCGACATCCGCCTCCAGCAGCGCGATCCTGATCTCGCGCGCGGTGGCGTCGATGTCGGCGTCGGACAGCCGGCCCCGGCCGCGCAGGTTCTGCAGGACCGAGGTGAGCCGATCGGAGAGAGTGTCAAACACGACATCGAGAGTAGTCGTTCCCGCTCGGGCGCAGTGCCGGACGGGTGCCGGAACGGGTGCCGGACGGCGGGATGAGCTCGACCCCTCGACGATCTCACCCCGCGCCCGCACACACCTCCCTGGTGTGCGGGACCAAGCATCGCGGCCATGAGACGGTGCCGGGAGCGTGATCACCCCCGGTTCGCGCTGGGGGAAACTACTCAACAGGCGCCGAGCACGGCCTTCTCGATCTCCCGCCGCCAGTCGGGGCTGCCGTGCGTGGGTGAGGTCGAGGCGAGGCTGAACGACGCTATCGCGGTCCCGCCGACCTGCATGGCCCGCGCCCACAGCACGTCCGCGCCGCACCTCTCCAGTGCGGCGGCCACGTCGTGCAGCAGGCCCAGCCGGTCGGCCGCACGCAGCTCCAGCACCACGTCGGCCGACTCCGCGCCGCCGTCGGCCTCGTCGTCGAACCACAGCACCCGCGCCAGCGGCGGGTCGTCCGGCACGTCCGCGTAGTCGCGTTCCTTCGCCGCCAGCTTCTCCGCGAGCGGCAGCGACCCCGACAGCACGCGGGTGAACTGCTCGCGCAGCAACGCCTCGTCCGGCAGCGACCCGAACCGCGGGGACACATGGAACGTGTCGACCGCGACGCCGACGTGTGCGCGCAGCTCGGCGGCGTGGACCTTCAGCGAGTGCAGCGCGAGCACGCCGGCGGCCTGGGACAGCAGGCCCGGGTGGTCGGGCGCGACCAGGGTGATCGTCGCGACCGGTCCGGTGTCGACGATGACGTCCGGCTTTCCCGACGCCGCAACGGACTCGGCGAGCGCGCGCTGGGCGTCGTCGAGCGGTTTGGGGCCCTCCGGCCGCTCGCCGGCCATCGCCTGCCGGCAGCGCGCGACGAGGTCGGCGACGAGCGCGGCCTTCCAGTCCGACCACACGCCGGGTCCGGTCGCGAGCGAGTCGGCCTCGGCGAGCCCGTGCAGCAGCTCCAGCAGCACCGGGTCGCCGTCGAGCGTGTCGACCACCCGGCGCACGGTGGCCTCGTCGGAGATGTTGCGGCGGGTCGCGGTGTGCGGCAGCAGCAGATGGTGGCGCACCATCGCGGACAGCGTCGCCACGTCCTTGTCCGGCAGCCCCAGCCGCTCGCCGACCTGGGTGGCGAGCGCGGCGCCGACGATCGAGTGGTCGGTCCCCCTCCCCTTGCCGATGTCGTGCAGCACGGTGCCGATCAGCAGCAGGTCCGGCCGGGACACGGTGGTCACCAGGCGCGCCGCGTAGGCGGTCGCCTGCACCAGGTGCCGGTCGACGGTCCACACATGCGCGGCGTCGCGCGGCGGCAGGTCGCGCACCGCGCCCCACTCCGGGAAGAGCCGCGCCCACAGGCCGGTCCGGTCGAGCGCCTCGACCACGTCGATGAGGCCCTCACCGGCGCCGAGCAGCGATACGAGCTCCTGGCGGACCTCGGCGGGCCACGGAGCGCGCGGCTCCGGTGCGGACTCGCCGAGCCGGATGAGCGCGCCCGGCGCGATCGCCCGGCCGGTCCGCGCGGCCGCGGCGGCCACCCGCAGCAACAGCCCGGGGTCCTTGCTCGGGTCGACGTCGCGCGCGAGCGTCACCTCGTCGCCGTGCAGCACCACGCCCTCGGCCAGCGGCCGGCGCGTGGGGGTGCGGCGCAGCACGCCGAGCACCTTGCGCGGGCCCGGCTGCCCGGTCCGCAGCGCCACGTCCAGCGCGTAGGCCACCGCACGCCCGGCCCCGGACAACGCCCTGGCCAGCGCGAACCTGTCGCCGATGCCCAGCACGGCGGCGATCTCGTCGCCGTCCTGGGGCATCAGGACGTCCCGCGGGCGGCCGGCGATGCGACGGAGCTCGGTGCGCGAGTCGAGCAGGAGCTTGCGGGCCTGGGAGACCTCGCCGGAAGGCCGGTCGACCAGCTGGGCCAGCGCGAGCGCATCGAGCATCGCGAGGTCCCGCAGGCCGCCACGGCCGTGCTTGAGGTCGGGCTCCACCCAGTGCGCGACCTCGCCGCTGCGCTGCCAGCGTCGCCGCGCGGAGCTCACCATCTCGTCGAAGCGCTTGCGCACACCGGTCCGCCACGCGTCGCGCGCCCCGCCGGCGAGCTGCTTGGTGAGTGCCTGGTCGCCCGCGACGTGCCGGGCGTCGAGCAGGCCGAGCGCGGTGCGCAGGTCGCGGCCGGCGACGTCGAGCGCCTCGTCGACCGTGCGGACCGAGTGGTCGAGCCCGACGCCGGAGTTCCACAGCGGGTACCAGAGCTGCTCGGCCGCGGTGTCGACGTCCCTGCCGATCCCCTTGTGGCCCGCGTGCACCAGCACGAGGTCGAGGTCGGAGTACGGGACCAGCTCGCGCCGGCCGAGCCCGCCGACGGCGACCAGCGCGATGCCCTCGCTGTCCGAGCGGACGCCGGCCTGCGCGGCGTGCACGGTCAGCCAGAACTCGTGGAGGTCGGTGAGCGCCTCACGCAACGCCTCGGGCGCGAGCCGCCCGGCCTGGTGCACGCCACCGCGATCGCCGAGCAGGCGATCGCGGGCGAGCACGAGGTCCGCGGCGGTAGGGGCGGCCGGCACCGGCCTTTCGGCTGGCCGACTGTCGTTGCCGGCCGCCCCGTCCCCCTGAGCTCCCATCAGAGCGCGTCGGAGCCGCGCTCCCCGGTGCGCACCCTGACCACGGTGTCCACCGGTGTTACCCAGACCTTGCCGTCACCGATCTTGCCGGTCCGCGCGGCCTCGACCACGGCCTCCACCACCTTGTCCCCGAGGGTGTCGTCGACCAGGACCTCGATCCGCACCTTCGGCACGAAGTCGACCGAGTACTCCGCGCCGCGGTAGACCTCGGTGTGGCCCTTCTGCCGGCCGTAGCCCTGGACCTCGCTGACCGTCATGCCGAGCACACCGACCTGCTCCAGCGCCGCCTTCACGTCGTCGAGCGTGAACGGCTTGATGATCGCCGTGACCAACTTCATGGCGTCAGCCTTCCTTTTGCGCTTGCCGGGACCTTGCCGGCCAAGGCGTTGGCCGCGTTGGTGATCGACGAGGAACCGCTGCGCAGCCCGGAGAACTCGTAGGCGGCCTCCGCGTGCTCGGCCTCGTCGATGCCGACGGCCTCGGCCTCCGCGCTGATCCGGCCGCCGCGGAAGACGGCCTTGACGATCAGGCCGAGGATGGTGGCGACCACCAATGAGTAGATCATCACCGAGAAGGCACCGACCGCCTGCTTGCCGAGCTGGGTGAGCCCGCCGCCGTAGAACAGGCCGTCCGCGCCGCCGTCGTTGACGCCGGAGGTGCCGACGAAGCCGATCATCAGCGTGCCGATCAGGCCGCCGATCAGGTGCACGGCGACCACGTCGAGCGAGTCGTCGAGGCCGAGGCGGTACTTGATGCTGACCGCCAGGGCGCAGACCACACCGGCGATGACACCGATGGCCAGCGCGCCCCAGGTGTCGACGAAGGCACACGCCGGGGTGATCGCGACCAGGCCGGCCACGACGCCGGACGCGGCGCCCAGGCTCGTCGGCTTGCCGTCGCGGACGCGCTCCAGCAGCAGCCAGCCGAGCATGCCGGCACAGGTCGCGGTGAATGTGTTGATGAACGCCGTGCCGGCGATGTTGTCGGCGGCCAGCGCCGAGCCGGCGTTGAAGCCGAACCAGCCGAACCACAGCAGGCCGGCGCCCAGCATCACCAGCGGCAGGTTGTGCGGCTTCATCGGCTCCTTCGGCCAGCCGGCCCGCTTGCCGAGCACGAGCGCGAGGCCGAGCGCCGCGGCACCGGCGTTGATGTGCACCGCGGTTCCACCGGCGAAGTCCTCGACACCGAGGTCGTAGATCCAGCCGCCTTCGGCCCACACCCAGTGCGCTACCGGGAAGTACACGATCGTGGCCCACAGGCCGGCGAACAGCAGCCAAGCGCCGAACCGGACCCGGTCCGCGATCGCGCCGGCGATCAGCGCGACGGTGATAACCGCGAACATGCCCTGGAACGCGACGAACGCGGTGCCGGACAGCGCCTCGCCGCCCATCAGGCCGCTGAGGCCGATGTATTCGAACGGGTCACCGACGATGCTGCCCTTGTCCGGGCCGAACGCCATGGAGAACCCGTAGATCACCCACAGCACGCCGATGAGCCCGATCGCACCGAAACACATCATCAGCATGTTGAGGACACTCTTGGTGCGCACCATGCCGCCGTAGAAGAACGCCAGCCCCGGCGTCATCAACAGCACCAGGGCGGCACTGGTGAGCAACCAGGCCGTATTCCCTTCCATGCTTACTCCTCCTCTTGCCTGCAACCTTGCGGAGGAGCATCGGGAAACGCTGTTTCGCAGGATCGCGCCGCACGTTTCGCCCCGGTGAACTGTGCGAGCGTTCGTGTTACGAGCACGTTTCCCCACCGGACATCGCTACCCTCGGGTCATCGCCGAACTGATCCCCGTGCCCGCCGCGTCGGTCACCGACCCGTCGTGGCTGGCCGACCAGCTGGCCGCCGCCGCGCGCCGCTACCGGATGTCCCGGGACGCCTCCGTCGGGGTGTTGTGGTGGTACTCGGCCAGCTCGGTGCTGCTCGGCCCGCCGGTCTCCTCGCTCGTCTCGTCGCGCGTCTCGCCGGCCGTGCGCGGGGGGTCGGTGGCCGATCCCGCGCTGGCGTCGATGACGCTGTTCCTGCATCCGGACGGGCGGGTGCTCGACGCGCGGTCGTCGGGCGTCGTTCCAGCCTCCATGCTGGGGAAAGGGCTGGCCGCGGCGCTGTCGTCGGCGGTGGCCGCGGTGGCCGCCGCGAGCGGCGCGCCCGAGCCCGCGCTGTGGGCGATCGCCACCGACTCGTTGGCGAACCAGGTGCTGTGGGCCGGCGGCACGCCGCCGGTGGCGGTGTCGCTGGCCGCGTCCGTGGGTGGCGCGCTACCGGTGCCGCGGTACGTGTCGGTGGGCGGCCGCCACGCGGTGCGGCGGGCGTCGTGCTGTCTCATCTACCAGGCGCCCGGGGAGCAGAAGTGCGTGAGCTGCCCCCGCCAGCACCCGGACGATCGGTACCGACGGTTGCGGGCGGCACTTGGCGGCTAGGCGCCGGCTAGGCGGGCGGGACGACCCGGTAGACGGTGAGGGCGCCGGGGCGGGAGCGGAAGGTGAACCGGCGGCCGGGTGGGCCGACCTCGCCGTCGGTGGCGATGCGACGTCGGCCGTCCAGGACCCGGATCTCGGTCTCGGTGGCGTCGAAGTGCTTGTAGACGTGGCTGGTCCGCAGGGTGCCGGTGAGTGCGGCGAGGACGAAGCGGGCGCGGGAGTAGGGGATGTCGGCCCGCAGGTAGCGGACGTCGAGGCGGCCGGAGGCCATCGTGGGGCGGCGGGCGGCGCCGAAGCCCTTCGGCTCGTAGGAGCCGTTGCCGACGAACAGCATCCACACGAGCCGGTGGGAACCGTCGAGCAGGATCGGGACCGGTTGGGCCCGGCCGAGGACGCGGGTCGTCGCGAGCGCGGCAGCGAGCCACTTCGGGCGGTTGGCCTCGAGCTTCTCCCGTAACCGCACCATTTCCGGGTAGCCGCCGAGGCTCGCGGTGTTGATGAACCGGACCCGCTCGGACTCGCCGTCCTGGTCCTCGACGACCACCTCCGCGACGTCGACCTCGACGGCCGAGCCGACCTGGGTGGCGTCCGCGGTGTCCTGGAGGCCCTCGACACCGAGGTCGCGGGCGAAGTGGTCGAGCGTTCCGGCCGGGACGACGACGAGCGGCAGCCCGTGCCTGACGGCGACGTCCGCGACGCAGGTGACGGTGCCGTCGCCACCGGCCGCGCCGACCGCGCGGATGTCGCCGATCCGCTCCTCGAGAGCGGCGACCGGGTCGGTGCCCGGCTCGATGCGGATGAGCTCCGCCTTGGGCCACATGGCCAGGATCTGGTCGGAGGGGTCGACGTCGTCGGTGCCGGAGCTCGGGTTGAGCACGACCGTGAGACCGTCGCCGTCGCCGAGCTCCTCGGCGTCGACGGCCGGCTCGCGCTGCTCGGGCAGGCCGGCGCCGTGCGGCCACCAGTGCCGGGTGGCGTAGGCGGCGCCGACCCCGATGGCGGCGCCCGCGGCGACGTCGCTGGGCCAGTGGACGCCGACGTGCACGCGGGAGTACCCGACGAGCACGGCCACCGGGAGGATGACGGCGCCGGCCTTGCGGTGCTCCATGGTGACCGCGGAGGCGAACGCGAACGCCGACGCCGCGTGGCCCGACGGGAACGACGAGGAGCGCGGCCGTCTCGTCAGCCGGCGCGGCGCCGGGAGCAGTTCGGCGGCCGGCCGGCGGCGGGGGAAGAGCCGCTTGCCGACGAGGCTCGCGGACATGCTGGCCCCGGCGATGGCCGCGACGCCGCGGAACCCCGCGCGCCGGGTGGCGCCCTTCCTCGCGGCCAGCACGGCGGCGATGACGAACCAGAGCTTGCTGTGGTCGGCGGCCCGGCCGATGTGGCGGCACACGCGGTCGAAGGCACTGGGCGGCATCGTGCCGCTGCGCCGGACGAGCTCGGCATCGATGCGGCTGACCCGGTGGTAGGACCGGCGAATGCGGCTGATCACACGGCAACGCTAGCGATCCGCGCTGGAAGTCTGTTGCTTATATCGCCGGATCCAGGTTTCTGCTGGCCTTGCCAGCCACCACGCGGATCACCGGATCTGGCGCCGAACTTCCGACTCAGGACACTAGTTCAGCCGGGCCCATCCCACCGATCAGCTACCGCGCAGGCCCGCCGGCACGGAGTCGAGCGGGCGGTCGCGCACGGTCGCCTCGATGTCCACTTCGGACACTCCGGCGGCCTGGAGTACGGCTCGGGCCTGGCTCGCGGGGAGCAGGTTGAGCCAGCGGAGCGTGAGCGCGTCGCGACCCGCCGCGGTCAGCGCGCCGTGCACGCGCAGCCGTGCCATGCCGCCGTCCGGGAACACGTCCATCCGCACCTCACGCACCTCGGGCGCGGCCGGCAGCACGAGGCGGTGCCGGGTGTCGGGTTGCAGGCGGGTCCGCCCCAGCAGCGGCACCCACGCGCCGTCGGCCGACACGCCGGTCAGCGACGCCCAGCCGGGGGCGTTTCCCTTGAAGTGGCTCGTGTCCAGCTCCACCAGGCGCGGCACGCCGGGCGCCGCCAGGCGGACCGACACCCAGTCGTTCCCGCCGTCGCGGCGGCGCGCGGTCTCCCAGCCCTCCCCCATCACCGCGGCGAAGCCCGGGGAGATCAGGTTCGCCGGGGACGAGTAGAACATGTTGCTGCAGCCCGAGATCGACGCGCCGTTCTCCAGTGCCGCGAGGTCCATGGCCGACAGGTCCAGGAACCTGGGGTCGGCCACCGGCTCGCCGTGGACGCGCAGCCGGGCCACGCCGCCGTCCGGGTCGATGGTGAGGCGGACGTGGGTGTATCGGCACGGATCCGTTACCACGAAAGGGTTCTTGGTGTCGCCGGCCAGCGGGGACCGGGCGACGAGCGGCGTCCAGTCCTGGGCGGCGAGCTCGGCCGGGGACGGGTAGCCCTCGACCGCGCAGGCCTCCACCGAGCAGAACGGCGGGTAGTTGCCGGTGAAGAACGCCGTGTCCACCACCACGCCGCGGACCACGCCGGGCAGGCCCAGGCGCACCACGGCCCGGTCGACCCCGGGCTCGCGCCGCCGGCGGGTCTCCCACCCGTCATAGGCCTGGCCCTTGTGGCCGAACGTGGCGGGCTGGAACACCGGCTCCGCCGGGCGGATCAGGTTCTCCCGCTCGGCGAACAGCTCGTCGGTGGCCCACAGGACGCCGCCGCCCAGCCGCCGCGACGCCAGGTCCGGCAACGTATCCCAGGTCATGGCGCCCCCTGAATGTCGATGATTCGCTCCGCAAGCTCCGCTCATGCCAACCCCCTTACCAGAAGGCGGCCGCGTGGCTCGCCGGTGATCTCGTGGCCGCGCAACCATGTCGAGTGGACCACGCCGGTGAGCGACCGGCCGTCGTAGGCCGAGACCGGGTTGCGGTGGTGCAGCTCGGCGGCACGCACGGTGAAAGTGTCCTCGGGCGCGAACACGCACAGGTCCGCGTCGTTGCCGACCTGGATGCGGCCCTTGCGGCGCAGGCCGACAAGGTCCGCGGGGGCCGAGGACATCCAGCGCACGACCGATGTCAACGGCACGCCACGGGACGCGGCCTCGGTCCACACGGCGGGCAGACCCAGCTGCAGGCCGGCGATCCCGCCCCACGCCTCGCCGAAGTCGCCCGTGTCCAGCCGTTTCAGTGCCGGCGTGGCGGGCGAGTGGTCGCTGACGACGCAGTCGATCGTGCCGTCGGACACGGCCTGCCACAGCAGGTCCTGGTTCGCCGACTCGCGGATGGGCGGGCAGCACTTGAACTGCGTCGCGCCGTCGGGGATGTCCTCGGCTCGCAGCGTCAGGTAGTGCGGGCACGTCTCGGCGCTGATCCGGACCCCGGACCGGCGCGCGGCGGCGACCGCGGGCACGGCGTCCGAAGAGGACAGATGCAGGACGTGCACCCGGGCGTCGGCGCGGCGGGCCAGGTCGATCACCGTCTCGACGGCCGTGTTCTCCGCGGCGCGCGGGCGGGACGCGAGGAAGTCCGCATACCGGCGGCCGGCCGCCGGTGGCGCGCCGGAGATGACGGCCGGGTCCTCGGCGTGCACGATCATCAGCGCGCCGATCCCGTGCAGCAGCCGCAACGCGTCGGCCAGCTCCGCCGGGCTCAGGTGGCCGAACTCGTCGACGCCGGAGGGCGGCAGGAAGCACTTGAAGCCGAACACGCCGGCCTCGTGCAGTGCCACCAGGTCGCCGAGGTTTCCCGGCACCGCGCCACCCCAGAAGCCGACGTCGACGTGGATCCGGTCGCGCGCGGTGGCTCGTTTCAGTGCCAGCGCCGCCAGGTCGGTGGTCGGCGGGACGCTGTTCAGCGGCATGTCGACCACCGTCGTCACGCCGCCCGCGGCGGCCGCGCGGGTGGCGGTCGCGAAGCCCTCCCACTCGGTGCGGCCGGGTTCGTTGACGTGCACGTGCGTGTCGACGAGGCCCGGCAGCAGGACCTCGTCGCCGGCCAGCTCGACGACCCGCGGCGCCTCCAGCGGCGCCGGCGAGACCTCGGCGATCACCCCGTCCCGGACGCCCACGTACCCGGACGTCTCGCCGTCGGGCAGCACGAGTCGAGGAGCGTGGAACACCAGATCGAGGGTCATGGTGACGCCCGCCGTGCCAGGGCCGCCAGCTCCACTTCGGACAGGCCGCACAGCCGGGACACATCGGCGGCGTCCAGCGCGCCGCAGTCCACCGCCCTGCGCATCGACATCGCCAGCGCCTGCGCGGTCGCCGGCTCGTCCAGCACCCCCGAGCTCGCCTTGTCCACGTACGCCCGCAGCCGCCGCGCGTCGGCCTCGGCGTTGCGCCGGTAGTACCCGAAGTTGGCCGCGTACCGGGTCACCAGCTGGGCCGGGTGCAGGTCCCAGCCCTGGTAGAAGCCGTGCGCGAGCGAGCGCAGCGCCAGGCCGAAGTGCGTTCGCCACGCCTCGTGGACGGCGTCGCCGACCGGCAGGACGTTGGTCGAGCCGTCGGACAGCCGCACCCCGGTGCCCGCCGCGCTCACCTGCATCACGTGCCGGGCGAAGTCGCACGCCGCGTGCGCCAGGTGCTGCTCGGCCGCGGCCAGCCCGCACGCCGCGGTGTAGTCGTAGGTGCCGAAGTGCAGCCCGCTCACCCGGCCCCGCCCGGCCGCGACGAACCGCGGGATCGCGAGCCGCCCCTCTCCGTCCACGATGGACTGGGTGGTCTCGATCTGGATCTCGAACCGCAGCGCACCGGTGGCCAGCTCGAGTCGCTCCTCCAGCAGTTCCAGCAACTCGACCAGCGCGCTCACCTGCGCCACGTCGGTGACCTTGGGGAGGGTCAGCACCGGAGCCGAACCGAGCGCGGTGACGAACAGGTCCAGCGTCCGCACCCCACGCATGAACAGTGCGGACGTGTCGAACGACTTGAACCGCAGGCCCACCCACGGTGGCGGGCTGGTCCACCCGGCGACCAGCTCCGCGCACCGGACGGCGTCGGCGTCCTCGTCGGCGTCGGGTCGCGAGCCATAGCCGTCCTCGAAGTCGATCCGCAGGTCCTCCACCGGCTCGCGGCGCAGCTTCGCGACCACCTTGTCGTACACGACCTCGGCGAGCTCGGCGGGCAGACCGAACAGCTCGGTGAACACCGTGGGCCGCGGCGCGTGCTCCGCCAGCGCGGCGAGCGCCGCCGCGCCCCACTCCCCCGCCACGTCGCCGGTGACCTGGTCGGCCGGCACGTAACAGGTGTGCACCGGCTGCCGGCCACCCGCGTCGCCCGGGTACCGCGCCGCCCGACCTCTGTCTACTTCGGACAGCCGCCGGGCCAGCCCGGCGACCATCGAGCCGTCCAGCGAGGTGCGCACCTCAGATCCGTTCGTACGCGGGCAAGGTGAGGAAGTCGGGGAACTCGTCGGCCAGCGCGACCTGCTCGAACAGCTCGACGGCCGGCGCCAGGAACTCGGCCGGCACCGCCTCCGCCAGCGCCGCGCGGGTCGCGGCCAGCACGTCCCGCACGAGCGACGTGGTGACCTTGACGCCGGTGTCCAGCACGACCGCGTTGCGCACCCACTGCCACACCTGGGACCGGGAGATCTCCGCGGTCGCCGCGTCCTCCATCAGGTTGTGGATCGCCGCGGCACCGTTGCCGGACAGCCACGACGCCAGGTACCGCACGCCGACGTCGACGGCCGCGCGCAGGCCCGCCTCGGTGGCCGCGCCCGGCGTCGCCTTCACGTCGAGCAGCTGCGCGGCGGTGACCGACACGTCCTCGCGGAGCCGGCCGAGCTGGTTGGGCCGCTCGCCGAGCACCGCGTCGAACTCCTCGGCGCAGATCGGCACGAGGTCCGGGTGCGCGACCCACGAGCCGTCGAACCCGTCGCCGGCCTCGCGGCGCTTGTCCTCGTGCACCTTGCCGAGCGCCTTCTCGGTGACCTCCGGGTCGCGCCGGTTCGGGATGAACGCGGCCATCCCGCCCATCGCGAACGCGCCCCGTTTGTGGCAGGTGCGCACGAGCAGCTCGGTGTAGGCACGCATGAACGGCGCGGTCATCGTGACGTCGCCCCGGTCCGGCAGCACGAAGTCCGGCCCGGCGTCGCGGAAGTACTTGATGATGCTGAACAGGTAGTCCCAGCGGCCCGCGTTGAGCCCGGACGCGTGGTCGCGCAGCTCGTAGAGGATCTCCTCCATCTCGAACGCCGCCGGGATCGTCTCGATCAGCACGGTGGCCCGGACGGTGCCGTACGGCACGCCGAGCGCATCCTGCGCGCGGACGAACACGTCGTTCCACAGCCGCGCCTCGAGGTGACTCTCCATCTTCGGCAGGTAGAAGTACGGGCCGCTGGCACGCTCCAGCAAGGCCTTGGCGTTGTGGAAGAAGTACAGCCCGAAGTCCACGAGCGCGCCGACCGCGCGGCGGCCGTCGAAGGTCAGGTGGCGCTCGTCGAGGTGCCAGCCGCGGGGGCGCATCACGATCACCGCGGGCGTCCCGTCGGGCTCGAGCGCGTAGCTCTTGCCCTCCGGCGAGGTGAACGCGATCGTGCCGCGGACCGCGTCGAACAGGTTGACCTGGCCGGACACCACGTTGGTCCAGTGTGGAGTGTTGGCGTCCTCCAGGTCGGCGAGCCACACCTTCGCGCCCGAGTTGAGCGCGTTGATCGCCATCTTGCGCTCGGTCGGGCCGGTGATCTCCACCCGCCGGTCCTCGAGGTCGGCCGGCGCGGTGGCCACCCGCCAGTCCGACTCGCGCACCTCGCGGGTCTCGGCGAGGAAGTCCAGCTTTCCTGTCCGGGACGCCTCCTCGCGCCGGCCCGCGCGGGCGGCGAGCAGCTCGTCGCGCCGGTCGGCGAACCTCGCGTGCAGGTCGGCGACGAACGCCAGCGCCGCCGGGGTGAGAATCTCGTCGCTTCGCTCGACGGCACCGCCGAGAACCTGGATGTCGGACATGGCCTACACCCTATGACCGTTCACCCCCCGGCGCGGGACGCGACGTTCGTCACCACCGGCCGCGGTGCACGACGTCGTCAGACGAACGCCGGGATCGGGTTCGGGGCGAACCGGACTGCTCCGGCTCGTCGGCGTAGCCGATCGCCACCGCGCCGATCGGCTCGTGGTCGTCGGGCACGCCGTACAGCTCACGGAACGGTGCGACGTCCTCGGGCATGATCCCGAAGTACAGCGCGCCGAGGCCGGCGTCGACGGCGGACTGCAGGATCAGCAGCGTGGCCATCCCGGTGTCGATGTGCCAGAACGGGACCGGCCAGCGGGCCTCGTCGCGGTCGGTCCAGCCCTTGTCCGGCTGGGCGTAGCGGTCGAGGTACACCCGCTTGCAGGACAGCGGCACGATCAGCAGCGGCGCGGTGCGCACGCCGTTGCCCTTGGGCCGCATCGCCCAGAACCTGGCCAGGTCCTCGCCCTCCAGCACCAGGAACGCCTGGCCCTGGGAGAACCCGGCGGACGGGCCGCGGGTGGCGTTGTGCAGAATCCGGTCGAGGATCTCCGGCGGGACCGGCCGGTCGGCGAGGAACCTGCGGACCATGCGGCGGCGGCGCACCACGTCCTGGAACTCCACCTCACACCCCCAGCAACGCGTCGACGAACGCGCCCGGCTCGAACGGCGCCAGGTCGTCGGCGCCCTCGCCGAGGCCGACGAGCTTGACCGGCACCCCGAGCTCGCGCTGCACCTGGAAGACGATGCCGCCCTTCGCGGTGCCGTCGAGCTTGGTGAGGACGATCCCCGTGACGTCCACGACCTCGGCGAACACGCGGGCCTGGGTGAGCCCGTTCTGGCCGGTGGTGGCGTCGAGCACGAGCAGCACCTCGTCGACCTTGGTCTGCTTCTCCACCACCCGCTTGACCTTGCCGAGCTCGTCCATGAGGCCGGTCTTGGTGTGCAGCCGGCCCGCGGTGTCGACGAGCACGGCGTCCACCCCGGCCTCAATGCCGCGCTTGACCGAGTCGAACGCGACCGCGGCCGGGTCGGCGCCCTCCTTGCCGCGCACGACCTCGGCGCCGACCCGCTCGGCCCAGGTGGCGAGCTGCTCGGTGGCGGCGGCGCGGAAGGTGTCCGCGGCGCCGAGCACGACCGTGCGCCCCTCGGCGACGAGTACCCGGGCGAGCTTGCCGGTGGTGGTGGTCTTGCCGGTGCCGTTGACGCCGGCGACCAGGACGACCGCGGGCAGCTTCGTGCCGTCGCTGTGGTGCGGCAACGCGCGGACGGCGCGGTCCATGTCCGGGTGCAGCGCGTCGACGAGCACGTCGCGGAGCAGCGCCCTGACCTGCTCGGCGTTGCGCACGCCGCGAGAGACGAGCTCGGCCCGCAGCCGGTCGACGACCTCCTGGGTGGTGCCGACGCCCAGGTCGGCGAGCAGGAGGCTGTCCTCGACCTCGGTCCAGGAGTCCTCGTCGAGGTCACCGGCGCCGAGCAGGCCGAGCAGGCCCTGGCCGAAGGTGGAACGGGAGCGCGACAGCCGGCCACGCAGCCGCTCCAGGCGGCCCGAGGTCGGCTCGATCTCCTCGACCGGCCCGGCCGGCGCTTCGGCGACCGGCGCGGGCGCGGGCGCCTCGACGACCGGGGTTTCCATGGCCGGAGCCTCGGACTGGGTCGGGACCTCCGGTGCCGGCGCTTCGGCCTCCTCAGCCGGCTCGGCCTCGACCTGCCGCTCGGCCTGTTTCTGGCCGCCCGGCGCGAGGCTGATGCCGCCGCCGGCCAGGTAGCCACCCTTGGCCTTCGGCTCGTCGACGGCCTTCCGCTCGGTCAGGCTGATCCGCCGCCTGCGGCGCAGCGTCACGCCCACGACCAGCGCGAGCGCGAGCAGAACCACGACGACGACGATGATCACGATCACGGTGCTCGACACGACCGCCATCCTCGCATCAAGCCCCGTCGGTCACGGCACGAGCACCACCTTGCCGACGGTTCCCCGGTTCTCGAGCTCGGTGTGCGCCCGCGCGGCTTCCGCCAGCGGAATCGCCTCGTGGGTCAACGGCACGATCCGCCCCGCGAACACCTCGGCCAGCGCCCGCTCCTCCAACGCCCGCAGCGCGCCCGGAACCGCGATGATCCGCTGCCCGATCGGCACGGACACGGTCAGCCCGCGCCCGTAGAGGTCCTCCGCACGCAGCTCCGGCGGCGACCCCGCCGACCAGCCGAACATCACCAGCCGACCGGCCACCCCGAGCAGCTCCATCGCGTGCCGCCCCACCTTCCCGCCGACCCCGTCCAGCACGACGGTCACCGCGCGGTCCGCGAGCGCCGCCCGCACCTCCTCGGGCCAGCCGTCCGACGTGTAGTCGAACACGAGCTCGGCGCCGAGCCCGCGCACCACGTCGAGCTTCGCCGGCCCGGCCAGGCCGATCACGATGGCCCCGATGTCGCGCGCCGCCTGCACCACGAACGCGCCGATGCCGCCGGCCGCCGCGGGCACCAGCACCACGTCGGAGTCGGTGATCCGCGCGTCGTCGAGCACCGCCATCGCCGTGCGCCCGGTGCCGATCGTGGCGACGGCGGCCGCGTCGGAGACCCCGGCCGGGACCTCGTGCAGCGCGGCGGCGGCGACCACTGCCAGCTCCGCGTACCCTCCGCGCTGCGTGTTGAGATACGCCACCACCCGCTTGCCGAGCCACGCCGGGTCGACCCCGTCACCGAGCGCGTCGACGACCCCGGCGACCTCCCGGCCCGGCGTCATCGGCAGTGCCGGCAACGGGAACGGGCCGCCGCCCACGCCGGACCGGATCGCCGTGTCGAGCAGGTGCACCCCGGCCGCGCCGACCCGGATGCGAACCTGCTCCGCGGCCGGCACCGGGTCGGGCACCTCCTCGTACCGCAGGGTCGACGGCGGACCGAACTCGTGCTGGCGGATCGCGTGCATGCCACCGACGCTAGGACCTCGACCTAACTGGAGGTCAAGCCGGCTCGGTCAGCGCCGGCGCGGCACCCAGATCGACCACCACAACGATCTAGCGACCCTCTACTTCGGCCACCGCGACCAGTACGTCATCACGCTTGGCAGAGACAATCTCAGTCAGCTGGTCGACCTCGGCGCGGCCGCCCACCGGGAGCTGGCCACCACGCCGGCCCAGGATCAGTGACCGCGCAGCGCGCGGCGGACTGCCCGAACCACCACCAGGGCAGCCGCCGCGCCACCGCCCGCAGCCACCAGCACGGTCAGCCACCACCGGTCGGCGCGGGGCGCATCCGGCACCGGCAGTGACTCGGGCGCGACGGTGGCCGGCGGTGTCGCCGGCAGCTTCTTGATCGTCTCCTTGTAGGTCTCCTCCAGCACCCGGTGGAATCGCCTGGCCCGTCGGCCTGAGTAGTTGTCCCGCCAGAAGGTCCCGGCATTCCGCCAGTAATGGCGCCCCGGGGCACTCGCGAACACACTCGTGGCCGTAGCCCGGAGCAGGGTGTCCGACATCTCGCCGACCTCGTACTCCGAATACCAGTGCGCGACGACCAAGTTGACGTACGTGTACTGGCCTTCGGCGGCGAAGGAGTCGGTCAGGTATGGCCCCCAGCATTCCATATAGCGCGGATCGTCCATCGCCATTCGCATCAGCTCGACGTGATGGCCGCGACGCGCGTTCTTGCGTGCCGCACTGGCCTCCCGGCTCTGAGTTACCAGGGACACGACCACGCCGAGCAGGGCGACGGCGGCGACGATGGCCGACACGGCGCCGTAGGTCTCGCCGATGTCGCTCAGGCGATTCCAATCGACCTGGTCGCCATTGTCGAGCGCACGCAACGCCAGCGGGGACAGCACGACCAGACCGACCGAGACGACCACGAGTAGCAGTATCGCCACAAAGAACACGACCCTGCCGGCTGACGCTCCGGCGCGCCGTGATCGGCCACGCTGCCGGGTCACGAACGCGCGGTCGGGCTGAATTCCGGTTCGACGACCGGAGCCGGCAACGGCGCGATCTCGCGTTCGAAGAAGGTCTGGAAGTCCTCGCCCTGGGCGTGGAGCGCCTGAACCTCAGCGCGACAGCCGGCGATCAACTCGGGATCGGTGAACTTCCGGCCACCGGCGAGCACCCCAGAATCGTCATACAGAACCTCATACATGGCAAGCGAACCCATGAAGACCAGCTCGGGCACGATACCGCCCGTCTCGAACCGGGCGACGGCCTCCGGCCCAACAACACGGAGGTTCTCCCCGCACTCCACGCGGATCTTGAACTGGTGCATCTCCCAGTGGAGGTAGGGGGTGACCGGGAACTCAACCACACGGACCCGGTGCGAGGTGTAACCCAGACTTGCGTCCTCGGCGAACTCCGCGACAACCAAGGAACGCTCGCGTTCCGCCTGTGCCAATGACTCCTTCCACTGGCCTACCGCGAACAACCGCCAACTGGCGTCGTACGGCTCCTGGAACTGCTGAATCCGTTCGAGCTTGTCGAATCGGTCGATTCGACGCCAATACTGGTTCGAGTCATCCAGGTAAGCCTGCACCGGACGGAAGACTTCGCCCGGTGCCTCGCGAACCCGGTCAAGCATCTGGGATGTCTGTCTTCGCGGCGACGAGCATGGCATGTGGAATCACGACGAGTCGTTCGTCGTGAACGACGGTCACACCTTCCGGTAGGCGCCCAGCATACGCATCGGTGAGGTCGCGCCCGACAACAGCCACGCCCCCATTCGAGAGCTCCCAAATGTCAGGGCAGCCTTGCTTTCCCTTGGAGTCCGTCAGTTCCTCGGCTGACTTACCAAATCGTCGGACGAAGGCCGCGTCGGGGTCAGCCTCCCATCCTCTCCACCCATTACCGGTCATCAGCGGGCCCCTCTCAACAGATGCGGACACAGAAAGTGTCCCATCGACCACGCTGCGAAAGCTATCTCCGGCCTGGTCACGAACCGGCGGTCGGGCTGACCTCCGGTTCGACGACCGGGGCCGGCAGCGGCGCGATCTCGCGCTCGAAGAACGTCCGGAAGTCCTCGCCCTCACCATAAAGCGCCTGAACCTCGGCGCGGCAGCCCTCGATCAACTCGGGATCGGTGAACTTGCGACCGCCGGCCAGCACGCCGGTCTCGTCGTACAGCACCTCGTACATGGCCAGCGAGCCCATGAAGATCAGCTCAGGCACGATACCGCCCGTCTCGAACCGGGCGACCGCCTCCGGACCGACGACGTGAAGGTTCTCCCCGCACTCGACGCGAACCTTGAACCGGTGCATCTCCCACTGGAGGTACGGGTCGATGGGGAACTCGACCACCCGGACCCGGTACGACTGGTAACCCAGCCGGGCGTCCTCGGCGAACTCCGCGACGACGTTGGGTCGATTCCGCTCGGTAAGTTCGAGGGACCCCTCCCACCGGCCCGCCGCGAATGCGCGCCAACTGGCGTCATACGGCTCCCGGAAATGCTGAATCCGCTCCAGCTTGTCGAACCGGTCGATCCGCGCCCAGTACTGGCTCGAATCGTCCAGGTACGCCTTGGTAGGCCGGAACGTCTCGCCCGCTGCCTCGCGGACTCGATCAAGCATCTGGTATGTCCCTCTTCGCTGCGACAATCGTGACGCGCGGGATCACGACGACGCGCTCGTCATGAACGACCGTCACCCCGTCCGGTAGGCGGTCAGCATACTCGTCGGTGAGGTCGCGACCGATGACCGCCACGTCCCCGTTGGACAGCTCCCAGATGTCCGGGCAGCCATTCTTTCCGTTCGTCGGCGGGCCGTCGAGCTTCGCCGGATGCGTACCGAGGCGGCGGGTGAATGTCGCACCAGGGTCTGCTTCCCATCCTCTGCTGCTGACCATCGCACTGTCCTGTCTCGCGGAGTTATCGATACGCACAGTATCGGCCGCGACACGTACCGAAAGCAACGGCGCTGCCGCTACTTCAGTACGCCCGCGGTGAGGCCGGCCTGGACCTGGCGCTGGAACAGGACGTACACGATCAGCACCGGCAGCAGCGCGATCACCAGACCGGCGAACAACGCCGTCCAGTCGCCGCGGTACCCCTGGCTGATCACGAGCGCCGCCAAACCCTGCGCGAGCACCTTCTTGTCCGGCTCGTTCATCAGCACCACCGGCAGCACGTACTGGTTCCAGTGCCCCAGCACGTTGAACAGGCCGATGCTGATCAGGCCCGGCTTGGCCATCGGCAGCATGACCCGGAAGAACAGGCCGAAGTGCGAGCACCCGTCGACGATGGCCGCCTCGGCGATCGACGTCGGCTGGGTGCGGAAGAACGCGGTCAGAAAGAACACCGTGAACGGCATCGAGAACGCCACATACACCAGCGCCAGCGACAAGTGGCTGTTCAACCCCAGCAACGAACCGAGCAGCGGCAGGTTCTCGGTGTTGCGCACCACGAAGAACAGCGGCACCAACGCGAGAAAGACCGGGAAGATCAGCCCACCCACGAACCCGAAGTAGATCACCCGGTTACCCCGGAACTCGTAACGCGCCAAGACATAGGCGGCCATCGCACCCAGCAGCATGGTCAGCGGCACCGAAATGACGATCACGATCACACTGTTGACGAAATACTGCCCGATGTTCGCGACCGTCCACGCCCGGGAGTAGTTCTCGAAGTGCGCTGCGTCCGGCAACGACCAGGGACTGGACAGGAACTCCGAGTTCGTCTTGAACGACGACACGATCGCCCACAGCAGCGGCAGCGTGGTGATCAGGCCCCAGATCAGCAGGAAGGTCCCGTTGAGCAGGCTGAGCGCGCCCGCGCCGGCACCGACCCCGGGGCCACGGCGGCGGGGCGGCCGCGGCAGCAAGGTCACCGGCGGGTCCTGAACGGCCGTCATGACAGCTCCACCCGCTCCCGCCGGGCCGCCCGCAGGAACAGCACCGCGACCAGCAATGTCAGCAGCAACAGCACGACCCCAATCGCGGAGGCGTAGCCGAACCGGTACCGGTTGAACGCGGCGCGGTAGAGCGCCACGCCGAGCACGTCGCCCGCGCGGGACGGCCCGCCGCTGATGCCCAGCATGATGTGCACGAGCGCGAAGGCGTCCATCGCCTGGATCGCGAGGTACACCCAGCCGACCTGCACGGTGTCCCACACCAGCGGCAGCGTCACGCGCCGGAAGGTGGTGTACCGGCCGGCGCCGTCGAGCAGCGCCGCCTCGTAGATCTCCTTCGGGATCGACTGCATCGCCGCGGAGAACAGCACGACGTAGAAGCCGACGAACGACCAGATCATCACCAGCACGACGACCCAGAACGCGAAGTTCGGGTCACCGAGCCAGGGCTTGGCGAGCGCGTCGAGGCCGATCGCGCTGAGCAGGCCGTTGAAGATCCCGCCTGCCTCGGTCGGCGCGAAGACGTACTTGAACAGCACACCGATGATCGCGACCGAGAGCACCTGCGGGAAGAAGTAGACGATCTTGTAGACGCCCGACCCGCGGACGCCCTGGATGCCGGACCGCCCGCGCCTGCCCACGTTGAGCATCGACGCGAAGAACAGCCCGAGCAGGACCGTCACCGCCGGGACGACGACCAGCAGGATCCCGTTGTTGCGCAACGCGATCAGGAACTGGTCGTCGTCCATGAGGCGGACGTAGTTGTCGAAACCGATGAACGTCTGGCTGGCGGTGAGGCCGGTCCAGTCGGTCAGCGAGATGTAGATCGCCTGGGCGTAGGGCGAGACCACGAACAGGGCGTAGATCCCGACCGGCACCAGCAGGAAGGCCAGGACGAACCCGTTCTTCCCGTGGTGCAGGGCGGGACCTGCCTTCGAGGTCGGCCGGCGCGGCACGGTGTTTCGAATGGACACGTCGGTCGACAACGAACGCTCCGGACTCAGCGGGTGTACTTGGTGACGGAGTCGTCGTCGCGGATCTTCTTGGCCTCGGCCTCGCAGCCCTCGGCCCACTCGTCGACGGTCTTGCGGCCGGCCAGCAGGTCACCGGTGACCGCGTTGATACCCGGGTTCTCCATGTCGCCGTACCAGGTCGGGTACATCCAGTTGATCACGTTGTCGCCGGCCGCCTTGAGCGCCGACTGCGCGGAGGTGAGGCCCGGCGGAAGCTGCACACCCTCGGCGGAGTCCTTGACGACGGTCAGGCTGGACACCTGCTCGGTGAAGCCCTTCGCGCCCGCCCTGGACAGCATGATCCGCATGTACTCCAGGCCACCGCGCGGGTTCTTCGCGGCCGCCGGCACCACGTAGGGCTCGCCGGGCGAGGCCCGCAGCGTCTCCTTGGGCATCGCGGCGTCGCTCGAGAGCAGCGGCTCGGCCATGTACGCGAACTCGAAGTCGCCCTTGGTGACGTCCTTCTGCTCGCTCTCCAGCCACGACCCGCACGGCACGAACGCCGCCTTGCCGGCACTCCACTGGCCCTGGGACTGGATGTGGTCCATGCCCTCGGAGCCGGCGAGGAAGAAGCCGCTCTTGCGCAGGCCGGCCAGGGCGTTGGCGGACTCCTTGACCGCCTCGTTGCCCCAGGCGCCCTCCTCCAGGTTGTCGATCGCCTTGAGGATGTCGGCGCCGCCGAGCTTGGCGGCCATCGTGAGCAGCGGCCAGTTCATGTACCGGGCGTGGATGCCCTGGTAGGTCCAGGGGGCGACGCCGGCCTTCTTGATCTCCGTGCAGAGCGCGGTCATCTCGTCCCAGGTGGTGGGGACCTCCCACTGGTGCTTGTCGAAGAGCGTCTTGTTGTACCAGAGGCCGAATACCGTGAGCGCCATGTGCATGACGTAGGGGGCGTCGCCGAACGTGCCCTGCTCGACCGCGCCGGGAACCAGCGTGTCGCGCACCTTGACGTCGGGGTCGTCCCAGCTCGGCGCGTCGTAGAGATCGGCGAGGTCGTAGAGCTGCTTGTCGGAGACGAGCTGGCCGAGCGGGATCTGCCCGTCACCGGAGTCGTTCACGAAGTCCGGCGGGTTGCCGCCGACGAAGCGCGACTGCAGGGCACCCGCGATGTCGACCTCGGCCTTGTGGTTGATCTTGGCTTTCGGGTACTTCTCCTTGTACATCGGCTCGTGCACGTCGGTCGCGTACTTGTCGCCGAAGCCGCCGTTGAAGATGTAGATCTCGATGGGGGAGTCGGTCGGGACACCCAACGGGTTGTCGGCGGAGGTCTCGCCCTCGGTCGCCTCCTGGCCGCCACCGGAGGTGGCACAGCCGACCAACACACTCGAGCCCGGCAGCACCAGGGCGCCGGTGGCCAGGGCGCCACGCAGGAAGTTTCGCCTGCTCCAATCCGCCGAAAACTTGGTCATCCTCGCTCCTCGTGTCCTCAACTTTGGGTGTGGCCAATCCCACTCCCCGACGCAGGGTGCCACAGTATCGCCCTGGTCTATACCTTCCGTGGAGAATACTCAACCGTTCGTGACATCGATTTGGTCAAGAACTAACCTCACGTCTTGCGGGCGGCCCGGGAGGTGTCATACCCAAGTGCCGTGACTTCGTGCCGAGTGATCGGGCTGCTGTCCGGAACGTCGATGGACGGCATCGACGTGGCGGTGGCCGAGCTGCGCCTGACCGACGAGACCATCGATCTCGTGCCGCTGGGCCACGCCGGGGTGCCCTACCCCACCGCGCTGCGCAACGCGCTGCTCGCGGCCCTGCCGCCGGGCGGCTGCACCGCCGAGGAGCTGTGCCGGCTGGACACCGAGGTCGGCCAGGCGTTCGCGGCCGCCGCGAACGACGCGCTCGGCGCGATCGCCGACGGGCAGGCCGACCTCGTCGCCTCGCTGGGCCAGACCCTCTTCCACTGGGTCGAGGACGGCCACGCGCTCGGCACGATGCAGATCGGCCAGCCGGCCTGGATCGCCGAGGCCACCGGGCTGCCGGTGGTCGCCGACCTGCGGGCGCGGGACGTGGCGGCCGGTGGTCAGGGCGCGCCGCTCGCCAGCGTGCTCGACCGGCTGTGGTTGCGCGAGATCCGCTCGCAGGATCGAGCCTCGGACCGCGAGATCTGCTCGCAGGATCGAGCCAGGAATACGGCGCCGGCCGGCTCGGGCGTCGTCGCGGGGCTGAACATCGGCGGGATCGCCAACATCACCGTGGTGACGCCGGACGAGCCGGAGCTCGCGTTCGACACCGGGCCGGGCAACGCGCTGCTCGACGCCGCCGCCCGGATGATCTCCAACGGCGCATGGCAGCAGGACGTCGACGGTGACCTTGCCGAGCAGGGCCGCTGCCGCACGGACCTGCTCGAGATCATGCTGGCGGACGCCTACTACACGGCGCCGCCGCCGAAGTCGACCGGCAAGGAGCACTTCCACACCGACTATCTGCGAGCCGCGATGGCCAAGGTGCCCAGGGTCAGCGGCCCGGACCTGCTGGCGACGCTGGTCGAGCTGACCGCGACCACGGTCGCCGACGCGTGCCGCGCACACGGCGTGACCCGGGTGGTCGCCTCCGGAGGCGGGATGCGCAACCCGACGCTGAGGGCAGCGCTGCGCCGGCTGCTCGCGCCCGCCGAGCTGGTCGGCAGTGACGAGCTCGGCCTGCCCGGCGACGCCAAGGAGGCGTACCTGACCGCGCTGCTCGGCTTCCTGACCTGGTCGGGCATCCCGGCGAACGCGCCGAGCGCCACCGGCGCGAAGGGGCCGCGGCTGCTCGGCAGCATCACCCCGGGCAGCGCCGCCCTGCGCCTGCCCGAACCCACGACGACGACCGTCACCCGGCTGCGGGTGAACCAGCCGGCGATCAGCGGGAGGTAGCCGGTGCGCGCGCTCGACATCGCGATCATCGTGGTCTTCCTGGTCGGGATGCCGTTGCTCGGCATCCTGATCGGCGGCCGGCAGAAGTCGGCGACCGACTACTTCATCAGCGAGAAGAAGATCTCCTGGTGGGTGGTCTACCTGTCGGTCGTGTCGGCGGAGACGTCGACGCTGACCGTGCTCTCCGCGCCGGTGGTCGCCTACCTGGCGCCGGAGCAGGCGGGCGGCATGACCTACCTGACGCTGGCGTTCGGCTACATCGTCGGCCGGATCATCGTGTCGTTCGTGCTGCTGCCCCGCTACATCGCCGGCGACCTGGTCACCGCGTACGCGTTCCTCGGCAAGCGGTACGGCGACGGGATGCGCGCGACCGCGTCGGTGACCTTCCAGTTCACCCGGCTGCTCGCGGACGGCATCCGGCTGTTCGCCACCGCGATCCCGATCAAGGTGTGGTACTCGCCTCGTACGGTATCACCGCGTCCTACTGGGTGATCGTCGCCGTGCTCGGCATCGCGATGGTGTTCTACACGTTCGTCGGCGGCGTGCGCGCGGTCGTGTGGGTCGACGCGATCCAGATGCTCTGGTACGTCATCGGTGGCCTCATCGTGGTGGTCGCGCTGGCCGGGTCGCTGCCGGACGGGTGGTTCGGCGACGCGATGGACGCGTCGAAGTTCCAGGTGTTCGACTTCTCCTCCAACGCACTGACCGGCAGCTTTCCGTTCGTCGCCGCGTTCTTCGGCGGCGCGATGCTGGCGATGGCCTCGCACGGTGTCGACCAGCTGATCGTGCAGCGGCTGATGTCCACCCGGGACGTGCGCGCGGCGCAGAAGGCCCTGGTCGCGAGCGGTGTGGTGGTGCTGGCGCAGTTCGCGTTCTTCCTGTTCATCGGCGTGCTGATGTGGGCGTTCTACCAGGCGGCGGTGCCCACGGACCCGGTCTCGGCCGGCGGGCTCGGCCTGGGCAACAAGGACGAGCTGTTCGCGAACTTCACCGTCACGGAGCTGCCCTCGGGCCTGTCCGGGTTCGTGATCGCCGGCATCCTGGCCGCCGCCCTGTCCTCGTCGCTGGGTGCGCTGGCGTCGGCGACGGTGACCGACGGGTACGAGCGGATCTCCCGCCGCACGCTGTCCGACACCGACCGGCTCCGGCTCGGCCGGATCTGGACGGTGATCTGGGCCGGTCTGCTGATCACCTGCGCGGGGCTGTTCGCGACGGCCAACCAGACGGCCGCCGACCCGATCGTGGTGCAGGCGCTGGGGATCACCGGGTACACCTACGGCGCGCTGCTCGGCGCGTTCCTGCTCGGGCTGATCGTCAAGCGCGCGACCCAGACCGACGGGATCGTCGCGTTCGCGGTCACCGTCGCGGTGATGACGTTCGTGATCCTGGGCGTGAAGTTCGTCGGCCTGGCCGTTGGCCACCGACCCGGTGGCCAACGGCTACGGCGAGTGGTCCACGGTCCGGATCGACTTCTCGGCGGCCGCACCGGCCGAGGGCGTGCGCAGCCTGGTGAGCTGGTGGTACACCCCGCTCGGCGTGGCGGTCATGCTGATCGTCGGCGGGTTGCTCGCGCTGCGCCACCGCGACCGGCCGGCGCCGGAGCCGGCGGAGCAACGGACGGCTAAGGCTGCGTGACGCTCAGGTCGGCCGCCGGGTGGTGGTCGGTCTTGCGGTAGCTCACCAGCTCGGTGTGCAGGGTGAAGCCGAGCGCGGTGAACATCCGTTCCGACGCGTCGTTGCCCAGGCGGATCAGCGCGGTGGCCCGGTTGCGGGCGCCGGTGTGGGTGGCGAGCTCGACCAGCAGCCGGCGGACCAGCTGCCGGCCGGCGCCGAGGGACCGCACGGCCGGGTCGACGCCGACCATGTCCACGTAGTACTCGTCGGCCTGGGTGACGCCGGCCGCGTAGCCCAAGACGCCGGACGCCCCGTCGCGCAGGACCACCACGGTATGGACGGAGCCGTCGGCGACCAGCCGGTGGCCGGGGGTCGGCGCGGTCGGGAAACAGCGGTCGTGCAGCCCGGCGACCGCGGCGCGGACCTCGGCGTCGGCGGACATGAGCCCGATCCGGTCCTCGGCGGGCGAGCGGCCGGCCGGGCGGACGAGCAGCGCCCGCAGGTCGGCGCCGGTGAGGGCGAACAGGCGCATCGACTTGTCCACGGCCACGTCGTGGCGGGCGGCGAAGTCGGCGAGCAGCCGGTTCCGCCGGTGCCCGAACATGTCGAACATGGTCACCGCGGCCATCCGGGGCAGCCGGTCGGCACGGTCGAACAGGGCGTCGGCGGTGGCCTGCCAGAGCTGGGCGGCCGCGGGGTGGTTGGCGGGCACGTCGACGTACGGCCCGTAGAGGTAGGCGCGGTGCAGCTCGTCGTCGACCTCGATACTCAGGACCCCGCGTACCCGGCCAGTCCGGTCGGTGGCGACGACCGCGCCGGACACCCAGTCGGGGCGCAGACCGGCGAGCTCCTCGGCCACCTCCTCGACGGACTCCCCGTGGAACGCGATGAGATGTGCCGGGTCGGCCTGCAGCCGGGCGATCAGCTCGATCACCACGTCGAGGTCGGCCGGCGTCGCCCGTCGGACTGTGTACATAACGGAAATCTTGAACTCCTCAGGGTGATCGACGCGAGTGGATTTATCGCCCCGACGGGCAGTATCGGCCGGCTGCTCGGGCAGCATCCGGACTTCGATGCGCTTCCGTTACTCACCCCATCGGGAGATGGCCCATACTTCCTCACCTGCGGGGGTACTGTGCCTCCACCCAATCGAGTGCTAAGGAATTGTCTCAAATTAACTTGTACATGTCGTGATTGTTCTGTCATGGTTCTGGTATGGCCATGGTCGTGGAGATCGATGAGCAGGTCCTGGCGGCGAAGTTCGGGACGATCCTGCCGCACTTGGATGAGCGGCAGC
>NZ_WHTD01000160.1 GCF_009379765.1 Actinophytocola sp.
GGCGCGAAGGGCCCTGGGGCACCTCCGCCGCCTCCGCCGCCACGGGCGGAGCACCGAAGCCACCGCCGCCGCCGCCCGGCGCTCCCAAGCCACCGGCGGCAGCTGGTGGCGGCGCGCCCGCACCACCACCACCACCGCCGCCCGGCGTGGCATCAGGCGGGGTGGCCGCCCCTCCCGCTCCACCGGCGCTCCCGCCCGCGCCCAAGCCCCCGGCTCCGCCGCCAGGTGGAGCGGCCGCGGGGCCGGCGGCCGGGCCTCCACTGCCTCCTGCCCCGCCGAAGGCCGGTGTGGCCGAGGCCAGGGAGCTCGTGACCCCGCTCGACGGCAAGGCCACCGCCACCCAGCCCGAGTCCGTCGTCCCGCAGGAGGCGCGGAAGAAGGCGCCCACCGTGCGCCGGCAGCCGCCGAGTAGGAAGCTGCAGCCCGGCGACCTCGTCTGTGGCGACTGCGGCGAGGGCAACGCCCAGACCCGCAAGTTCTGCAGCCGCTGCGGGACCTCGCTCGCCACCGCCGAGATCGTCAGGACACCGTGGTGGCGCAAGCTCCTTCCGCGCAGAGGCGCGAAGGTCCGCAGGTCCGGCGATCGGCCCAAGCGCCGCGGCCGCGGCGGCAAGTCGAAGACCGGCGTGTTCGTCAGCGCGACGTTCAAGCTCATCCGCCGGGTCGTGTCGGTCGTCGTGCTGCTCGCGGGCATCGCGTACGGCGTGTTCGCGCCGTTCCGCGGCTGGGTGAACGAGCGCGCGATCGAGGTGAAGTCCGGCGTGGAGGGCATCTTCTTCCCGACCTACGAGCCGGTGCACGCATCCGAGCCACCCGTCGCGCCGTTGCAGCTCGAGGACTTCCCGGCCGAGCAGGCGCTCGACGGCGCGTCCGACACCGCATGGGCCGCGCCCGCCGACGGCAAGCAGGAGCCGGTCATCGAGGTCACCTTCGGCCGCCAGGTCGATCTCGCCCGGCTAATCGTCCACAACGGACAGAAGGAGAACTTCAAGGGGCGGGCCCGGGCGCAGAAGCTGCACCTGGTGTTCTCCACGGGCAAGACCACCGACGTCACCCTCCAGGACGCCCCCGACCCGCAGACCCTCGAGATCGAGAACGGCGACGGCGCCTCCAGCGTGGAGATCCACGTGACGGGGACGTTCAAGTCGATGGCCGGCAACGAGTTCGCTCTCACCGAACTGGAGTTCTTCGAGAAGACATAGGAGGTACGGTCGCGAAGGTGACCGTACCGCTGAGCCACCGCAGCACCGGCGGTCCCGACGGGCCGCCGGTCGTGCTGTTGCACGCCCTGGGCGAGGACGCCACCACCTGGAACAGGTTCGCCGACCGGCTCGCCGCCACCGGCCGGCATGCCATCGCCCTGGACCTCCGCGGCCACGGCGCCAGCCCGCACCCCGGCGAGTACACGTTCGACGCGATGGTCGCCGACGTCCTCGCGTTCCTGGACCGACACGAGCACGAGCGGGTCGACCTCGTCGGTCACTCGATGGGCGGGCATGTCGCGTCCACGCTCGCCGGGCGCCATCCGGACAGGGTCCGCAGGCTGGTCGTCGAGGACCCGCCCACCCCACCGCGCGCGGGCCCCGCGCTCCCCGACGAGAACCCGCCCGAGAGACCGGAGAACCCGCCGTTCGACTGGCGGGTGGTCGCCCCGATCCGGCGCGCGGCCCGCGCGCCGGACCCCGCGTGGTGGCAGGGCATCGCCCGCGTCACCACGCCGACGCTGTGGATCAGCGGCGGCCCGGCCAGCCATGTCGACCCGGCCCGCGTGGCCGAGGCCGCCGGCGCGATGCCGGCGGCCTCGGTGGCGGAGATCCCGGTCGGTCACCTCGTGCACGAGAACGCGCCCGAGGAGTTCGCCCGCCTGGTGCTCGAGTTCCTCGCGTGACAGCCTAGGCCATGTCTCGCGGATCTTGGATCGTGGTATTCGCGCCCAGCTGTCCCCTGGCCGCGTTGTCGAAAGGCCCGAATACAACCCGGTATGAGCGACCTTCCGCCGCCTTGCCAGGAGACAGCTGGATCACGAATCCCATCGACCAAGATCCACGAGACACGACCTAGCCGCGGACCACGAAGTCCGCGGGGCTCACCGTCGGCGTCACGATCAGCAGTTGCTTCTGCGCGTTGACCGTGACCGCGTCGGCGACCTTCGCGATCACCGGGAAACTGCCGATCGTCGCCTTGGACAGGATCAGCAGACCACCGCGGAACGTGCCGTCCGCCGCGACGGTGACCGGGCCGGTCTGCACCGCCCCGGGGACGGTGGTCACCATCCGGTGGCCCGGCGCGAACCCGGTGCCGGTCACGGTGATCACCCGCCCCGGCGGCGAGACGGCGGGAGAGAGCTCGATCGCCGGCTCGGTCCCGCTGCCGCGCAGCCCGACGAGGTGCGGCGCGCCGGGCGTGTCGTCCATGAACTGCAGCGCACCGGTCAGGTCCGTGGTCTGCTGGGGGGAGAAGGCCACCGACACCGTGCACGACCCGCCGGCCGGGAGCGGTGCCGTGCAGGTGTTCGCGGCCACCGTGAAGTGGGCGCGGGCCACCGGCGGCTCGACCGTCACCGTGCCGACCGTCATCGGCGACCCGCCACGGTTGACCACCGTCACCGTCGACCGTGGACCGGTGGACAGCGGCAGCCGCTCCCCGAAGTCGAGCGGGTCCGGCCCGGCGGCGAAGCGTGCCGGGCCGGACGGGTCGTCCGGGTCCGGCGTCGTCGGCTCGAGCGTGCCGGTGCCCCGCAGGTCCACGGTGAACTCCCGCTCGTCAGGCAGGACCACGTGCAGCACGGCGCTCCGCTCGCCCTCCTCCGTGGGCGCGAACTCCACAGACACCAGGCAGCTTCCGGCCTGCTGCAGCACGATCCCCTCGCCGACGCAGGTGGTCGCCCCGAGCACGAACGAGGCCGCGTCGTCCCCGGTGATCTGCACCGAGTCGACGACCAGCGGCCCGATGCCGACGTGGTCGAACCGCACCGTCTGCGCGAACGTCTCGTCGACGATGACGTCACCGAAGTCGAGCGGGTCCGGGTCCGCCCGGAGCTCGGGCCGGAACGTCCGCACGAACACGTCGGTCGCCTCGTTGTCGTCCGTCTCGTCCGGCACCAGGTTCGTCGCGTTCGAGTCGAACGCCACCGCCGACCCGTCGAGGGACAACGACGGCGACGGGACCCCGGAGAAGGGGGTGCTGTCGTCGTTGCCCGCACACGACCCGCTCTCCCCGCACTCGCCGACCCCGTTCGACGCGAGCGTGCCCGGGAGCCTCTTCTGCTCGGCCTGCAGCCGCTCCCGATCGGTCGCCAGGTCGCGCACGACGACCTGGCAGGTGGTCCGGATGTCCCGGGCGTCCTCGTGCGGTGGCACGCCCGCGAGGTCGAGCATCGGCGCCCCGGCGTAGGTCGTGTTGTTCCAGCGTAGGCAGCTGCGCGTCTCGGCCGCGTCCACGCCGTCGTGTGCGCCCAGCGCGTCGGTCACGAACGCGACGAACCGGCCGTCGGCGGACAGGGCGGGGGAGCTGCCGTTCATGAGCGCCCCCGTGTTGTCCCGGGACACGATCACCGAGTCGACCGGCGCCGCCCGACCGTCCAGCCGCACCACGTAGACGTTCGGCTGGCGCAGGGGGCCCTCGAAGTTCACCGCCTCCGCGGTGAACGCGAGCTCCGTGCCGTCGCCGGAGATCGCCGGGTGGGAGGTCAGCACGTCGTGGTTCTCGCTGACGGGGGAGAGGTCCACGTCGAGGTCGACCCGCACGTTGGTGCGGGTGCCCGCCTCGTTCCGCACGATCGCGTAGACGTCGTGGGACCCGTCGCTTTCCGGGTCCGGCACCGAGTACAGGCCGGCGAACACGATGTAGCGGCCGTCGCCGGACACGTCCGGGTCGATCTGCTCGTAGAGCCGGCGGGCGCCGGGGAACAGGCCGTCGACGAGCTGGGCCTCGGCGGGCTCGGTGACCGGGCCGCCCGGCACCGTCCGCAGCACCGCCGTCTTCGCCCGGGAGCTCGTGCTGTCGCCGGTGTACACCTCGTCCTGCCACACGATGCGGCTCGCGTCGTCGGAGATCCTCGGCTTGGACACCTCGTCGATCCGGGTCGGGAACTCGACGCCGGTCAGGACCGGCTCGGTGACCTTGAGGTAGCGGTAGTCGCGCTCGCCGTCGTCCTTGTTCTCGTCGAAGTCGCCGTCCCCGTCCGGATCGCGGTCGCAGATCAGGATGTCGTGGTCCTCGTCGTCGTCGGCCTCGAGGATGTTCGTCGCCTCGGTCACGAACGCCACGTACCGGCCGTCCGCGGAGATCGTCGGCTGGTAGCTGGCCCCGTCCGGCGCCGTCTCGCCGAAGTCGAGCTCGGGCTCGCCCGTCGGCTGCGCGCCGCGCGCGCTGAGGTCCAGCGGCCGGTCCGCGCCGTACTTGATCACCGCGGTGGTCGTGGTCGGCGGCGGGGTGATCGGCGGGTAGCTCGGCGGCGCCGGGCGGACGAACTGGCCGCGGCTGATCATGACCGTCCGGTTGCGGGCCAGGTCCCGCACGTAGACGGCCTGGAAGGTGGCGTCACCGACCCAGTTCCGCAGGTTGTCCAGCTGGGCGCGGCTGGTGAACGCCACGGCGGTGCCGTCCGCGGACAGCTCCTGCTGGTATCCGCGGCCGTCGCTCTCCGGCCCGTTCTGCTCGTCCGGCACGCTCGCGCGCACCGTCGCGCCGGGGGCGGCCGCCGCCTTCGCGGACGGGCCGCCGGCGGCCGCGAGCAGTACGGTCGTGGAAACACCGAGCAACGACACCGCGACTGTCACGGCGAGGGTTCGGCTGGTGCGGAATGACTTGGGCACGACGGACCTCCAGGCGTGGTTCACCGCGCCTGAACCTATGGCGGATCGCGCCGGGCCGGTCCCGACCGGCGGGTGGCGTAGTGGACGCCTCGGCGCGCCCCATCGGGCAGCGTGCGCCGCCCCGGCACGCACCCGTTCGCAGCCTGCAGTCGTGGCCAGGAGTTCCCACACTTCCTTGGCATGGGAGCCACCACGTCGATGGCGAGCAAGCAGCTGTCCGTAACCCCGGGTGAGTCGATCGAGGCCAAGGTCCTGGTGCGGAACAACGGAACGCTCGTCGACCAGTTCAGTTTGGACATTGTCGGGGACGCACGGGAGTGGGTCGAGGTCGTCCCGCGCGTCATGAACCTGATGCCGGGACAGGACGGCGAGGCCACCGTTCGGTTCGCGCCGCCACGCGACGCATCCGTGCTCGCCGGCCCGATGCCGTTCGGGGTCCGGGTGCTGTCGCGCGAGGAGCCGGGCGGTTCGTCGGTCGAGGAGGGCGCGATCGATGTCGCGCCGTTCACCGACCTGCAGGTCGAGCTGACGCCGAAGTCGTCGAAATGCCGCAGCAAGGCCGTCCACGAGGTCGTGGTCGACAACTCCGGCAACTACCCCATCGGGGTGGACGTCGTCACCGACGATCCGGAGGAGCAGCTCAGGCTCACCCTGGACCACAGCTCGCTGATGGTGCAGCCGGGGACCTCCGCGTTCCTCAAGCTGCGGGCCAAGCCCCACGACCGGTTCCTGCGCGGCAACGAGCGCAGGCACCCGTTCGTGGTCACGGCCGTGTCCGGGGACCTGCCGCCGATCACCGCCAACGGCACGGTCGTGCAGCAGCAGCTGCTGCCGAAGTGGCTGCTCCCCGCGGCAGTCGCGTTGGTGGCGTTGGCCGCGGTGCTCACCGTGCTGTGGTTCACGCTGGTCCGCCCGACCGTGCAGACCGCGGCCCGCGAGGCGGGCAAGGCCGCGGCCGAGGAGGTGCAGGCCGACATGCAGGAGCAGGTCGACCTGGCCGAGCGCAAGGCGGTCGCCGCGGAGGAGCAGTCCGCGGCCGCGCAGAAGCAGGCGGCCGAGGCGGCCACGGCGGCCGGCGCGGCCGGCGCCAACAACGGCGGCGCGCGCGGCGCGACCACCACCCAGGACGGGGTGAACATCGCGTCCGGGTCCGCTGTGGACTTCCGGATCACCACCGGCGCCGCGGCCGACCCGAACCCCGAGGCGTTCGAGAACTTCGGCGTGCCCAATGGCGTCATCCCGGCCGACAAGACGCTCGTGATCACCGACATCATCATGCAGAACCCCCAAGGTGACGCCGGCCGGCTGCGCATCCTGCGCGGCAACGACGTGCTGCTTGAGGTGGGCCTGGCCAACTTCCGGGACCTGGACTACCACTTCCTGGAGCCGTGGACGTTCGGCCCCGGCGCCCCGCTGAAGATCCAGGTGAGCTGCCAGGCGCCGGGCGCACCCGCACCGGCCGACGGCGACTGCACCCCGGCGGTGTCCTTCTCCGGCCGCCTGTCCGGCCCGAGCGCGGGCTGATCCTGTTCCCCCACAACGAAGAGGGCGGGTCCCCGGAGTGCGGGACCCGCCCTCTTCCTCTCGTTCCTCCGCCTAGATGAGACCTTCGCGCAGCGCGTATGCCACCGCGTGGGACCGGTTGCGCAGCTGGAACCGGTTGGTCACGTCGTGCAGGATGCTCTTCACCGTCCGCTGGGAGTAGCAGAGCTTGTCCGCGATCTCCTTCGTGGACAGTCCCGACGCCACCAGCCGCAGCACCTCGGTCTCCCGGTTGGTGATGCCCGCCAGGTGCAGCCCCCGCGGCTCGAGCACGTGCCGCTGCAGCCGGGACACCCGGTTGAGCAGCCGGCCCAGCAGGTCCGGCGGCAGCGCGCCTTCGCCCGCTGACGCGGCCTTGATGAGCCGGACCAGGACGTCCGGTGTGGCGTCGGCCCGCCGCGCGACGGCGCAGACGCCGCCCTCGACCGCGGTCAGGATCTCGGTGTCCTCCAGCTCGCCCGCGATCAGCACGACCCGTGCGAAGCCCCGCACCTGCAGCGTCCGCAACAACTGGCCGGCCCGCTCGTCGAACCGGTCGGTGACGACCAGCGCGACGGCCTCCGGTGCCGCGCCCTCCTCGTCGACCAGCCAGACCTCCTGCCGGGTGCGCAACGCCATCTGCACGCCGTTCTGCAGGATCGGGTCGGTCGCCCGCACGACGACCGGAATTCTGTTCTGCTCCAACATGTGGTTTCCGCTCTCCTCACACGCCCCCGACCCGACGCCCAGCACGTCGAAGCCCGCGCGGAGTGAAGAGTGCCCGAACCGGCGTCCCGAGCACATGGGACCGGTGTCCCGCCTTTGCCCGGTCGGGCAGGCGTCCGGTCAGGACTGTGTCTCCCCGAAGCCGGCCTTGCGGGCGCGGACGATCGCCTGGGCTCGGTCCGCGACCTGGAGCTTGGTGAAGATGCTCGACACGTGGTTGCGCACGGTCTTCGGGGACAGCGACAGCCGTCGCGCGATGGTCGAGTTGCTCTCGCCGTCCGCGATCAGCGCCAGCACCTCGCGCTCCCGGGACGTCAGCTCCGGGAAGATCGGGTCCGAAGTGGTCGGTCCGGTGTTGAAGAAGCCGATCACCCGGGTGGCGATGTCCGGACCGAAGATCGCCTCGCCGCGGCCGACCGCGTGCACCGCGCGGATGATCTCCTCCTGGCCCGACCCCTTCAGCAGGTAGCCACGGGCACCGGCGCGCATCGCGGCGAACACCGACTCGGTGTCGTTGAACATGGTGAGCACGACGATCCCGGTGTCCGGCCGCTCGTTGACGATCTGCCGGGTGGCCTCGATGCCGTCGATGTCCGGCAGGTGCAGGTCCATCACCACGACGTCCGGCTGGAAGGCGCGCGCGGCGCTGACCGCGTCCCGGCCGTTGGCGGCCTCACCGACGACCTCGATCGTCGGCTCCTGGGCGAGCACCGTGCACAGCCCGAAGCGGAACAGCGGGTGGTCGTCGACGACGAGTGCGCGAAGCCTCGCGTTCATCAGCTGCCCTCCTTCGGCAAGGGAAGCGTAGCGAAGACCCGGGTTCCGCCGTCATGATCGGCTTCGACCAGGCACTCACCGCCGAGCTCGGTCGCGCGCTCGCGCATCGAGGACAGCCCGACGCCGCCCTTGGACCCGTTCGACGCCGCGACGGGCAAGCCGATCCCGTCGTCGACGACCTCGATGTGCAGGTCGTCGTCGATCCACAGGCGCACCGCGCACGAGCTGGCCGCCGCGTGCCGGGTCACGTTGGTGAGCGCCTCGCAGATGATCCGGTACGCGGCGACGTCCACCGGCGCCGGCAGCTTCGGCATGGTGGACGGGACCTCCAGCACGATCGTCACACCGTCCACCTCGGCCCCCGCGGTCCGGCTGGCGAGCGCGCCCGCGTACTCGCGGATCGCCGGGATCAGCCCGATCCGGTCGAGCACCGGCGGCCGCAGCCCGTGCGCCATCCGGCGGATCTCGACGATCGCGGCCTGCAGCTCGTCGCGCAGCCGGCCGAGCAGCTCGCCGGTCGGGGTCGTCTCGCCGACCGTGCGGCGGCTGACGTCCAACCCGAGCGCGACCGCGGCGAGCGTCGGGCCGACGCCGTCGTGCAGCTCGTGGAGGATCCTGCGGCGCTCCATCTCGCGGGCGCGGACCAGCCGGTCGCGGCTGCGGCGCAGGTCCCGGGTGAGCCGGGCGGTGTAGACGGCGGCGCCGGCGTGCCGGGCGACCTCGGCGAGCGCGATGCGGTCCGGGCGGGTCAGCTCGCGTTGCGACCGTTTGCCGATCACGAGGTTGCCGACGCGCTCGCCGTGGAAGGTCAGCGGCATCCGGTGCGGGTCGCCGGTGAGCGTGCCGACGCTCGCCGCGGTCTCGCTGCGACCGCGGGCCTGGATCTCGATGGCGATGTAGGGAAGGCGCAGCGCGGCCGCGACGGTCTCGACGATCTCCGGCAGCATCGTCGACGCGGTCGGCGTGTTCTCCAGCCGGGACGCGAGCGCGGACACCACCCGGTAGGGGTCGTCGCGCTCGCCGTAGAGCCGCTTGTTGATCAACGTCTGGAGCTTGATGCGGAACGGCTGCACCAGCACGGCGATCGTCGCGGCGACCGCGGCCTGCTGCCAGATCTCGTCGATCGGCGGGAACACCAGCGAGAGCGCGCTGACGAGGGCGACGTAGAGCCCGATGGCTCCCGCGGACAAGGTGCCGTAGACGAGCGAGCGGCTGACCGCGACCTCGACGTTGAGCGCCCGGTAGCGCAGCACCGCGGCGGCCATCGCGATCGGGACGGCCGCGAACGGCAGGGCCTGGTACTCGTACGGCACGACCGGCCGGCCGGTGGCGATCACCGGGACGACCCAGACGGCGAAGTACGCGCCGGTGCTGGCGATGAGCGAGGCGATGAGCCACAGCAGCGGGCGGCGGGTGCGCTCGTCGGTCTGCCGCAGGTACTTGCGGATGAGCAGGACGGCGATGAGCACGGGGTAGACGTAGAGGTTCACCAGCACGGGCGCCACGACCGCGTACATCCGCTCGATCGGATCGTCGAACGCGACGAACGCGACCGCCCAGGCGACGCCGTACAGGGCGAGCGTGCCGAGATAGGCCGCCGCGACGCGCAGCCGGTGCTGGTTCCTGGAGCGGGTGACGGCCGGGAACGCGAGCGCGAAGTGCAGCACCGCGCCCCACAGGAGGGCGAACGCCAGCTCGCCGGTGTACCACCGCCAGAACTGGTACCCGGCGACGAGGTCGATGGCCGCGAGCGGGAAGAACCCCGCCCCGACCGTGGCGACGATCCCGATCGAGGAGGTCATGAGCGCGGCCCTGGCGGCCGGGTCCTTCGGCCGCGCCCAGAGCACGGTCACCGAGGTGGCGAGCAGGAGGGCGACGACGAGGAGCATCGGCCACCAGCCGGCCACGCCGTCCAGGACGGGGTAGTGCCGCAGCTCTACTCGCAGTGTCCTTCGTTCGCCGTCCCGGATGACCTCGTACTCGACGGTGTCACCTACATGGACGCTGTCGCCGCCCGGCAGCTGCGTGGCGTGCTGCCTGAGCTCGACCCCGCCGATGGCGACGATCTCGTCGCCCAGCTCGAACGGCGTCCCCGGCTCCCGGTCGGAGACGATGATCCGGCCGATGGAGACGGCACTGTTCGCGGGGCTGACCGTGGTGCCGTCGGTGGGCGCCTCCGCGCGGGACCAGACACACCAGCCGGCCACCCCGAAAAGGGCGAGGGTGAGCAGTAGGAGCGAGGCGGGTACACGCCGCGCGCCCGCCGGGCCGAACACCCGACGATCATCCCGCAGCCGGGGGCTCCGGGACAGCCCCTATCTCCAAGTCCTGCCCGATCGGACCGCTGGTCGGACGATTTCCCACCACCAAGCCCAGCCGCACCCGCGAGTCCAACGCCCAGGACCCGCGTGTCCAACGCCCGCGGCCCGCGGGCGCTACGTTCAGGACGGTGGGCGCCCCGAACGCGTCGTTCAGGGCAAGGGCCACCGGGCGCGGGTTGGCGCCGCTACTTGCCCTTCTTCTTCTCCTCGGCGGCCAGCTCGGGCGCCGGGGGAGCGGCGGGGAGGTTGAGCAGACCGGAGGATCCCGGCGCCGGCTGGTCCGCCGGAGTGTCCGAGGTGGAGGGTGCCGGGGTCGCGGGCGGCGCCGCCTCCGTAGCCGGTTCCGGCGATGCCGGCTCGGTCGACGGAGCCGGGCTCGCCGGCGCGGCAGGCTCGGCTGGTGGGCTCGGCGGAGTGGGCGTGGCCGACACGGCCGGTGGGGCCGGAACAGTCGGCGACACCGCTGCGGCGGGCGCGGGCGGGGTGCGACGTGCGGCCGAGGCCTCCGATGCCGGAGCGGCCTCCGGTGCCGAGGCGGCGGGGGCCTGGCTCCGGGCCGGCGGCGGGGCCACCGTCGGGGCGTCCGGTGCCGGTGGGGCGGGCGGAGGCATCACCGTCGTGCGTTGGGTTATGTCAGCGTCCGGAGTGGACTCGTCGTCCAGGCGCGACGCGATGGGTGCCGCCGCGTGGGCGGCCGCCGCCTCGGCGCCTACCGCCGGGGGAGCGACGGTCGGCGCGTCGGGACCGACCGCGGAAGCCTCGGGTGGCGACGGCGGCTGCTCTGCCGGCGCGCCCACCACCGGGTGCTGGCCCGTCGACGTGCCCACCGCCTGGTACTGACCGGTCGAGTGCCCCGGCTGCCCGGGCCCGGTCGGCTGCTGCCCCGGCACCGGACCGCCCGGGCCGTACGGCATCGGGAAACCCATCCGCGGTGTGTTGGGCTCCACGCGTACCGCCGCCGCGCGCCGGCCGACGTGGGCCAGCACGGCCGCCACGGCCGCGAGGAGCACCCCGCCCAGCGGCAGCCACAGACCGAGCGAAGCGGTGAACTCGATGCTCTCGCCCGGGTCCAGCTCCTCCTCGTTCCACACCGACATGTCCTGCAGCGTCCCCAGCAACTGCAGGAACACCGCTCCGGCGAGGAGGCCGCTGCCCAGCGACAGGACCGACCGGCTCGCGGTCAGCAGGCGCCCGGAGTTGGCCGCGACGAACACGAACACCGCGCCCAGCAGCAGGATCGCGGCCGCGCTCAGCGGGGCGAGCCCGCTGAGCGAGTCCTGGTTCTGGACGAACTCGCTCCCGCGCGGGTACTTCCGCCCCCACCAGGTGATGTCGTAGCCGAAGTTCGCGCCCGAGTCGTCGCGGTGGGTGTTGCTGAGCGTGTGGACGACGGCGAAGACGCCGCCGATCGACAGGCCCGCGGCAGCCAGCGCGAACATCCCGGCGAGCACGCCGGCGACGACGCCCCGGCGCGGGGCGGGCCTCGGTGGCACGGGGCCGGGCAGGCGCATCGGGTGCGGCGGCGGGAACGGGGGACGCGCAGGCGGCTGAGTCACGGCACGCATGATGCCAGTGATCACCAACACAGGTGCCCGGAAGGTCCCAACTAGCTGCCCCGGCGGGCGGGCGAACCCGCCCGGCCGCCGTCCTGCGCGCCGCTGGCCCTAAACCGCGCGAGCTGAGGTACTCACCTGATGGACGTAATCGTGGCGGGCGCGGCCATCATCCGGGACAACCGGCTCTTCGTCGCACGCCGCTCGCAGCCGGCGTCGATGTCCGGCTACTGGGAGCTGCCCGGCGACCAGCTGCGCGCCGACGAGGACGAGCGCGCCGCGCTGCAACGCGAGTTCACCACCGAGTTCGGCGTGAACGTCAACTGCGTCGACCGGATCCTCGGCGACCGCGCGATCCTCGCCTGGCGCGACTCCGACGACGTGGGCACCGACGCGACCCTGCGGATCTGGCGCTGCCAGTTCCCGAGCGAGGCGAGCTTCGACATCACCCTCGGCGACCCGCGGCCCAACATGTACGTCTACGACGAGTCGCACTGGGTCGACATCGACGAGCTCGACTCCATCGGCCCCTGGCGCGACGCGGACCGGCTCGCCGCCGACGAGATCGCCGACTACTACCGCAGCGACGAGGCGTGGCAGGTTGCCGACTGAGCAAAATACGTTGCGAGCGCAAACGTCACGTTCCGCGCTCGGTTCCCTCTTTATGCGTAGTGGCGGTTGGCCCGAGCGAGGGCCGGGCCAACCGTCATAACCATGCCGCCCGGCTCAGCGATACCGCGCGAGAACCAGGGTCTTCCACTCCGCCAGCAACGCGGTCCGCCGCGCGGCGTCCCCGCCGATCATCGCGTCGAGCGCCAGGCCCCGGACCAGGTTCACGGTGAGCAGCAACAACGTCTGCAGCTGCCGCTCGTCCACCCCCGGGCCCGCGATCCGCCGGTAGAACTCCAGCGTCTGGTGGCCGAGCTCCCGGTCCACCGGCAGGAGGCTCCGCCGCAGCTCCTCGTCGGTCCGCGCGGCCACCCACAGCTCCACCGCGGCCGTCGACAGCGTCCCGGAGTACGCCCGCCACAGCAGGTCGATGCCCTCGTCCAGCCGCTGCGGCCCCGGCGGCAGCCGCGACGTCGCGGTGACGATCTCCTCGCCGAGCCGCTCGAACAGGTGCTCCAGCGCGCTCGTCATCAGCTCGGCCTTGGTCGTGAAGTGGTGCTGCTGCGCGCCCCGGGAAAGCCCGGCCCGCCGGCAGATCTCCTGCACCGTCGTCCGCGCGTAGCCGAGCTCGACCAGGCAGGAGATCGTCGCGTCGAGCAGCAGCTCCCTCGTCCGCTCGCTGCGCTCCTGCTGGGTCCGGTGCGGTCGCGTGGTCGGAGTCGCCATGGCGCTCTCCCTATGCTTTACGTGCAGACCTGCACGCATGTACATTCGGCCAAGACTTTACATGCCATCCGGATTGTTTTTGGAGCCCACATGCCGCTCACCCAGCGCTCGTCCTGGCTCGAAGGCGAGAACAAGGCCGATCTCGACGCCTTCCGCGAGCTCGCGCACGCGTTCTGCCAGAAGGAGCTCGCGCCGAACCACGAGCGCTGGTCGCAGGCCAAGCAGGTGGACCGGGAGCTGTGGCACAAGGCGGGCGAGGTCGGCCTGCTGTGCCTGTCCATCCCCGAGGAGTACGGCGGGGGCGGCGGCACGTTCGCGCACGAGGCGATCCTGCTGGAGGAGGAGGCCAAGGCCGGCGACGACGCGTGGGGCAACGCCGTGCACAGCGGCATCGTGGCCCACTACGTCAACTCCTGCGGCACCGAGGACCAGAAGAAGCGGTGGCTGCCCAAGCTCGCGTCCGGCGAGCTGGTCGGCGCGATCGCGATGACCGAGCCGGGTACCGGGTCGGACCTGCAGAACGTGAAGACCAAGGCGATCAAGGACGGCGACCACTTCGTTCTCAACGGCGCCAAGACGTTCATCACCAACGGCGCCCAGGCCGAGCTGATCATCGTGGTGGCCAAGACGAACCCCGAGGAGACCGCGAAGGGCGTGTCGCTCGTCGTGCTCGAGACCGAGGACGCCGAAGGCTTCCGCCGCGGCCGGATCCTCGACAAGGTCGGCATGAAGGGCCAGGACACCGCCGAGCTGTTCTTCGACGACGTCCGGGTGCCGGTCGAGAACCTGCTCGGCGGCCAGGAGGGCCTCGGCTTCGTCCAGCTGATGCAGCAGCTGCCCCAGGAGCGGCTGATCATCGCCGTGTCCGCGGTGGCCGCGATGGAGGCGGCGGTCGAGCAGACCATCGCCTACACCAAGGAGCGCACCGCGTTCGGCCGGGAGATCTTCACGTTCCAGAACACCAAGTTCACCCTCGCCGAGTGCGCGACCGAGGTCGCCGTGTGCAAGGCGTTCCTCGACCAGTGCATCGAGCGCCACCTCGAGGGCGAGCTCGACGTCACCGGCGCCGCGATGGTCAAGTGGTGGACGACCGACCGGCTGTCCCGGGTGGCCGACGAGTGCCTGCAGCTGTTCGGCGGCTACGGCTACATGACCGAGTACCCGATCTCCCGGGCCTGGACGTCCGCGCGGGTGCAGCGGATCTTCGGCGGCACGAACGAGATCATGAAGGAGATCATCTCTCGTACGCTGTGAGCCGCAACCACCCAGGAGGAAATCGATGGCCGGACCGCTCACCGGGCTCAAGGTCGTCGAGCTAGCGGGGCTCGCGCCAGCGCCGTTCGCGACCACGGTGCTCGCCGACCTCGGGGCCGAGGTGGTCCGGGTCGACCGGGCCAAGCCGGGGTTCGACGTGCTGGCGTTCCCGCACGACCCGCTCTCCCGCAGCCGCCGCTGGATCGGCGTGGACACCAAGTCGCCCGAGGGGCGGGACGTGGTGCTGCGGCTGATCGACGGGGCCGACGTGCTGATCGAGGGGTTCCGGCCGGGCGTCACCGAGCGGCTCGGCATCGGACCGGAGGTGTGCCTCGAGCGCAACCCGCGGCTGGTCTACGGCCGGATCACCGGCTGGGGCCAGGACGGTCCGCTTGCGCAGGCCGCGGGGCACGACATCAACTACATCGGCCTCGCCGGCGCGCTCGAGCCGATCGGGCGGGCGGGGGAGCGGCCGGTGCCGCCGCTGAACCTCATCGGCGACTTCGGCGGCGGCGGGCTGCTGCTGGCGATGGGTGTGCTCGCGGCGCTCGTGGAACGCGGGGCGTCCGGCCGCGGCCAGGTGGTCGACGCGTCCATGGTGGACGGTTCGGCGCTGCTCACCGCAGGCATGCACGGGCTGCGCAACATCGGGCTGTGGAACGGCGGGCGCGGCGGCAACATGCTCGACGGCGGCGCGCCGTTCTACGACACCTATGAGGCGTCCGACGGCAGGTACGTGGCGGTCGGGGCGATCGAGGAGCGGTTCTGGGCGGCGCTGCTGAAGGTCATGGAGGTCGACCAGGAGGAGGTCGCCGGGCGGCTGGACAAGAACCGGTGGCCGGCGGTGCGGGAGAAGTTGGCCGCGGTGTTCCGCACCCGCACCCGGGACGAGTGGGCGGAGCGGGCGGCCGGCACCGACGCGTGCCTGACCGCCGTGCTCACCCCGGAGGAGGCGGCCGAGCACCCGCACAACGTCGCCCGCGGCACGTTCGTCGCGCTCGACGGGCACACCCAGCCCGCGCCCGCACCCAAGTTCGACCGCACCCCGGCGGACCCGCCGACGCGGCCGCGCGAGCCGCGCTCGGACACCACGGAGGTGCTGTCCGCACTGGGCTACGCGCCCGACGACATCGAGCGGATGCGGGCGGACGGGGTGATCGCATGACTCACCGTCACCGGTGTCCTGGACGCCACCACGACCCGCGAGTCCAACGCTCAGGACCCGCGAGTCCGACATTCAGGACCCGCGAGTCGGTCAGCCGAACGAGCCGTGCCGGCCCGCGCCGGCCGAGAAGCGCGCCGCGCCCGACAACGCACCGGCCAGCACGCCGGTGCCGTGGCTGAACTCGGTGGCCATCGCGGCTTCCCCGGTCCCGCCCCACTGGGCCAGCGCGGACGCCCGGTCCGAGCGCATGCAGGCCTGCGGGAAGGCCGCCAGCCGGGCGGCCAGCTCCTCGGCCGCCGCGCGGGCCTCACCGGCCGGCACCACCCGGTTCGCCAGCCCGATCGCGAGCGCCTCGTCCGCGTCGACCGGCCGGCCGGTGAGGATCATGTCCATCGCCCGGCTCTGCCCGATCAGCCGGGGCAGCCGCACCGTGCCGCCGTCGACCAGCGGCACGCCCCAGCGCCGGCAGAACACCCCGAACACGGCCGTCGTGTCCGCCACCCGCAGGTCGCACCAGAGCGCGAGCTCCAGGCCACCGGCCACGGCGTGCCCGCTGACCGCCGCGATGACCGGCTTGCCGAGGGTCATGCGGGTCGGCCCCATCGGCCCGTCGCCGTCCGCGACCGTCCGGTTCCCTCGATCGGTACCCACCGCCTTGAGATCGGCCCCCGCGCAGAACGACGGACCGACGCCCGCCAGCACCGCCACGCCGGCCGAGTCGTCCGCGTCGAACGAGCGGAAGGCGTCCGCGAGTGCGGCGGCGGTGGCGCCGTCGACCGCGTTGCGTGCCTCCGGGCGGTTGAGCAGGACCGTTGTGACCGGTCCGACCCGCTCGACACGGACTGTCTCGATCATGGCGTGTCTCCTCGATGATCGGGTGAATACGACATAGAGTGCTGTGCGTCGTGCTGCACGCACCGTAAGCTGAGGCCCGCCATCGGTGTGAAAGTCACTGCGAACACGGCTGACGTGGAGCACGATGACGCCACGGGCACAGGCTGCCGGGTATGCGACCGGCGGTGGGGTAGCAGGCGGACGGAGTTGCAGTGGACGCGAAAAAGGCCATCATCCTCGTGGCCGTGGCGCTGGTGCTGTTCTATGTGATCACGCAGCCCACCCAGGCCGCCGAGGCGGTGCAGGGCCTCCTCGGCTGGCTCAAGGACGGCGCCGAGGCGATCATCACCTTCATGCGGAACCTCTTCGCCTGACCGATCCGACCGACACACGCCGCCAGGGCACGCGAGCCCGGCGGCGTGTTCGCATGCCTGCTGATGAGTAGCTCACGGAACGTGACGGTGTGTGCCCGGATCTTGAGCCACATTGGACCGTACGGGTGGATTCTCGGCCATTCAGCCCAGCTAGCGAGGTTTCCACGAGATCAGGTCTGGCGAACTGTCGGTGCCGGCCTTTACGGTTCCCGCATCGACTTTCGCGGGGCTGGTCCGCAGGTTCTCTCGAGGAGGCAGGATGCTCGACGATCCCGGCGTTGATGACCTGGTGCGGCAGTGGACCGAGGACCACTCGAAGGCCGCCGAGTCGGACGAGATCAACAGGATCGCGTCCGAGTGGCTCGCGGACGTGCCGGTGCAGCCGACGACCGGGATCCCCGGCCAGCGGGCCCGCGGGGGCAACTCTCCATGGGCGGCCGTCGAGGCCACGGATCCGCGCTTCTTCGCCGCCATGCGTGAGCGGTTGCCCGAGGTGCCCGCCGAGCTCATCTCGGCCGCCGCGGGCTGGTGGCAGATGGTCGGCGGCCTCGCCGAGGCCAAGGAGTGGTGGGACGCCGGCATCAGCCCGCTCGACCAGCGTGCGCTCGACTACCGCGCGGCCGGCTTGGCGCCGTCCGACCTGGGCCGCAGGCTCGGCCCGCTCACCGTGCTGCAGCACCTGCGCAAGGGCAGCGCGCCCGCGTGGTGCGTCGCGCGCCTGCAGCGGCAGAACGAGCGCCGTTCCGCCTAGCGCCGCTAGTCCGCCTCCCCGGATTTCAAAGTGTTGGTTGCGCTCCAGCGGACGGTGCGGACCTCGGGTGGTTGGTGGTCGGGTGCCGTCACGGTCCCCTGAGGTTGCGTTTGGTCGGCGGGAGGCTCTGCGAGCCACGTTGACCCGTACGCGATGATCCACGAGTCGGGTGGCCGGGTCGGCTCAGTAACGTTGTGCAGGCGGCGTCGTTGACCTTGTGTGAATGACGCCGAGCCCGCATCGCCGCGCCGTTCGCTCGGCGTGCTCGTCCGGCTCGGTGTCGTCCTTCTCATCCTCGCGATGGCCGGCGGCGGTGTGCTGTTGCTGCGGGTCGCGACCTCCCCGGAGGCCGGCCCGCCCCGCCCGGAGGTCCCCGCCGACCAGGTTCCCGTCGCCGACGTCGAGCCCGGCGCCGTGGCCCCGGCTACGGACCCCGGTGCCGCCGCCGATCCCCAGGCCCGTCCCCAGGCCGGCGTGGACCCGCTCCGTACCTGGGCGGACCGGCTGGCCGACCCGACCGGCGTCCCGGCCAGGGCTCTGATGGCCTACGGCAACGCCGAGCTCGTCCAGCGCGACGCCGACCCCGGCTGCCACCTCTCCTGGGCGACGCTGGCCGGGATCGGCCGCATCGAGTCGAACCACGGCCAGTACGGCGGCGCGGTGCTCGGCGAGGACGGCCGCCCGTCGAAGCCGATCGTCGGTGTGCCGCTGAACGGCTCCTCGGGCGTGCGGTCGATCTCCGACACCGACGGCGGCCGGTTCGACGGCGACCCCGCTGCCGACCGGGCGGTGGGCCCGATGCAGTTCATCCCGTCGACCTGGCGCCGCTGGGCCTCCGACGCGAACCTGGACGGCCGGGGGGACCCCCAGCAGATCGACGACGCCGCCCTGTCGGCGGCTCGCTACCTGTGCGCGGGCGACCGCGACCTGGCAGTCCCGGCGGACTGGTGGGCGGCGGTGTTCTCGTACAACAACTCCGTCCCGTACGGCCAGAAGGTCTTCGGCCTGGCCGACGGCTACGCCCGCACCGCACTGTCCCAGGACTGACGAGGCCGCGGACTGTCGGTGGTCGCGCATAACGTGGGTGCACGCAGAACCCAACGCTGAGGAGCGTCATGACCATCCTGACCGGACGCCCGAACACCGCGCTACTCGTCATCGACGTCCAGAACGGCAACACGGCCGGCGCGCACAACCGTGACGGTGTCATCGCCAACATCGCCGTCCTGGTGGACAAGGCCAGAGCCGAGAACGTGCCCGTGGTGTGGGTGCAGCACTCCTCCGACGACATGCCCAGGGGCAGCGACGGCTGGCGTTACGTTCCCGAGCTCACCCGGGAAGGGTCCGAGCCGGTGGTCCACAAGCGGTACGGCGACTCCTTCGAGGACACCGACCTCGAGGCCGTGCTCGCCGAGCGCATGGTAGGGCGCCTGATCGTCGCCGGGGCGCAGACCGACGAATGCATCCGGTCCACGCTCCACGGAGCGATCGTCCGAGGCTACGACGCGACGCTCGTCGGCGATGCGCACACCACCGAGGACCTCAGCCAGTGGGGCGCCCCCACACCCGACAAGGTCATCGACCACACCAACCTCTACTGGCAGAACCACACCGCTCCCGGACGGCACGCGGGGACGGTGACCACCGACTCCGTCGACTTCGGTTGAGGCCGCGCTCGGCGCCGACGCCGCAACCACGGCGCGGCCGGATCCGCTATGATGCGAACATACGTTCGATGAGCCGGAAGGGGTCGATGTGTTCAGGTACGCGGTGTTGGTGCAGCGGGCCGAGGACGGCGGTTTCGGTGCGTGGTGCCCCGACCTACCGGGATGTGTCGCCGCCGGGGACAGCGAGGCCTTGGCCATCGCCGAGATGGCGAAGGCCATCGAGGTGCACCTGGAAGGCATGCGGGAGGGCGGGCTGACCATCCCGTATCCCACCGCTGTCGCCGCCACGATCGTCACCGACGCCGCCTGAGCACCTCGAGCGAACGGCCCGCCCGGCGTGGGTGTTGGCGTCGGTGGTGTGAATGGCGGAGTGATGGCTCGCCGGGTGGGGATCGTCGCTCTCTGTGTCGTGTCGCTGGTTGCTTGCGTCGGCTTGGCGTGGTGGCAGTGGCAGCGCTTCGAGTCGGCCACCGGGAGCTGGCAGAACC
>NZ_WHTD01000027.1 GCF_009379765.1 Actinophytocola sp.
CGAGCTGAGCGCGGCGCCGAGCACCTCCATCGCCGCGATCGCGCGCAGCCGGTCGGCCATCGTCGGCGCCGGACCGGCGAGCCAGGTGGTGAGCCGCGTGCTGTTGCCGATCAGGTCGTGCCACATCGGGCCGGCCGCGGCGACCACGCCGGCCGGGTCGTGCAGGAAGATGCCCGCGACCGTGCGGTTGCGCAGCAGCACCTCGAGGCTGCGGCTCAGCACCGCCCGCGCGTTGGCCGGCGAGTGCGGCATGTCCTCGATGTCGTCCGCGATCGTGCGCCACCCGTCGATCACCGGCGCCACGATGGCCGTGAGCAGCGCCTGTTTCGACGGAAAGTGGTAGTACAGCGACGCCTTCGTCAGCCCGACCCGTTCGGCGATCTCGCGCAGGCTCGTCTGGTCGAACCCACGCGTGGCGAACAGTTCCATTGCGACCTCACGAATCGTCTCGCGAGTGTCCCCGACCATGTCACGTGCCTCCTCAGCGCTTTCTCAGCCCGCTCACGTTAGCGTTTCGCCAAGCCAGCACCGCCGGTCGATCTTACCTACCGGGCGGCAGGTAAACTCGTGGCACATCACGTGGGGAGGCATGATGTTTCAACGGTTGGGTCGATTCGTCGTCCACAATCCGTGGAAGGTGATCGCGGGGTGGGTACTGGTCACCGTGGCGATCGTGACCTTCGCGCCCACGCTCGGCGACGTCACCACCAGCGACCAGGCCAACTTCCTGCCGTCGGACTACGAGTCGATGCAGGCCGGGGAGCTGGCCGAGCAGGCGTTCGGCCAGCAGCAACAGGCCAGCGCCACGATCGTGGTCAGACGCGCGGACGGGCAGCCGCTCACCACCGGTGACCAGGCGAGGATCGGGGACCTCGCCCAGGACATCAACGGTGCCGACATCACCAGGGTCACCGAGGCGGTCACCGGTGCGCAGGCGGTGTCGCCCAACAAGAAGGTGCAGCTGGTCAGCATCGGGCTCGAGGGCTTCGGCGAGGACCCGGAGCTGGTGAACGCCGTCGAAGGGATCCGCGACACGACCCGACCGGCGCTGAACGACTCGGGTCTCGAGTACGCGGTCACCGGTGACGTCGCGATGTACGCGGACAACGCGGACGCGTTCGACACCGCGCTGCTGATCGTCGGCGCGGCCACGATCGTGCTGATCATCAGCCTGCTGCTGCTGATCTACCGCAGCCCGGTCGCCGCGCTCCTGCCGATCATCACCGTCGGCCTGGTCAGCGCGATCGCACCGGGCCTGGTCGCGTGGCTGGCGCAGGCGTTCGACTTCCAGGTCGACCAGTCCGTGCAGATCGTCATGACGATCGTGCTGTTCGGCGTCGGCACGGACTACATCGTGTTCCTGCTGTTCCGCTACCGGGAACGGCTGCGTGCCAGCGACGACCCCAAGACCGCGCTGGTCGCGGCCGTGGCCCGGGTCGGCGAGGTCATCGCGTCCGCGGCGGCCGCCATCATCATCGCGTTCATGGCGTTGCTGCTGGCCGTGTTCGGCGCCTTCACCAGCTTCGGTCCCGGGCTGTCGATCGCGGTCGCGCTCATGGCGGTCGCCGCGGTCACCCTCATCCCGGCGGTCGTCTCGCTGGTGGGCACCAAGGTGTTCTGGCCGTCGAAGTCCTGGCAGCGCACGCCGAAGGGCACCACGTTCCAGCGGCTCGGCAGGTTGACCGGTCGCCGCCCGGCGGTGGTGGCCATCGCGTCCGGCGGCGTGATGGTCGCACTGGCGCTGGGCATGTTCGGCTTCAACACCGACTACGACCAGAACGCCCAGCTGCCGGAGGGCACCGAGTCCTCCCGCGGCCTCGAGTACATGCGGAGCGGGTTCCCGCCCGGCGCGCTCAACCCGACCTCGGTGTACCTGAAGGCCGACAACGGCACGCTCGACCAGGCCGCGCTCGCCGGCTACACGAAACGGCTGGACGACGTGCCGGGCGTCGGCGGGGTGATGCCCGGGCCGACCGGGCCGGCGACGGTCAGCGAGGACGGCACGATCGCCAAGATCGACCTGCTGCTCGACACCAGCCCGTACGCCAACGCCTCGCTCGACCTGGTCGACGGTGAGCTCCGGAACGTCGCGCACAGCGAGGCACCGGACGGCTCCACCGCCTATGTCGGCGGGCTGACCTCGGCGTTCGCCGACATCCGGGACGCGAACACCCGGGACCTGTGGGTGATCTTCCCGGTGGCCGGCGTGTTGATCGCGATCGTGCTCGGCCTGATGCTGCGCAGCGTCGTCGCACCGATCTACCTGATGCTGGCCGTGGTGCTGGGCTTCTTCAGCACGATGGGCGCCACGGTGATCGCGTTCCAGGGCATCGGCGACCGGCCGGGGGTGTCGTTCATGCTGCCGATGCTCGTCTACCTGTTCGTCGTGGCGATAGGCACGGACTACAACATCCTGATGATCGCCCGACTACGCGAGGAGGCCAAGCTCGGCCACGACCCGCGCACCGCGGCCGACCTCGCGGTGGAGCACGGCGGTCCGTCGGTGGGCGCGGCCGGGGTCATCCTCGCCGGCACGTTCGCGTCGATGATGCTCGCCGGCATCTCGTTCCTGGTGGAGATGGGCTTCGCGGTGTCCATCGGGATCATGATCGCGGCGTTCGCGATGTCGATGTTCCTGGTGCCGAGCGTGACCGCGCTGCTGGGCCACGCGGCCTGGTGGCCGGGCCACTCCGACCGGGCGGATGCCGCGCCGGCCGAGCGGCGCGACCCGGCGCGGGTCGGCTCGTAGCGCACCGCGCCGCGGCGCCGTCACCTCGTCGGGGTGGCGGCGCCGCTGCTTCTCACGGGGCGGCGTTCACGGGATGGCGTTCACGGGACGGTGCTCACGGGACTCTGGCGACGACGAACACGCGGCGGAACGGGAACCAGGTGCTGCCGTCGGCGCGCGTCGGGTAGTCCGCCCGCAGCAGCGGCGCCAGGTCGGCCAGGAACTCCACCCATCCCGGCTCGTCCACAGTGGACCTGATGGGGCGCAGCGCGGTGCCCGTGACCCAGTCGAGCACCGGGTCCTCGCCGGTGAGCCGCTGCACGTAGGTGGTCTCCCACGCGTCGACCTCGCAGCCGGCGTCGGCGAGCAGCGCCGCGTAGCCGTCCGGGTCGAGCACCGCGTCCTCCTCGCGGAGCGCGACCGCGTCGAGCCGGCCGTGCCAGCGCGGGGACGCCGTCAGCTCCCGCACCCGGACGTGCGAGGGCGCGCCGAAGTTGCCCGGCACCTGGAAGGCCAGCCACGCGCCGGAAGGCAGCCGCTCGACCCAGCGCAGGAGCAGCTCGTCGTGGTCGGGCACCCACTGCAGCACCGCGTTCGACACGACCACGTCGGTGTCCGGCCGCGGGCTCCATTCGCGCACGTCGCCGGCCTCGGCGTCGATCCCGCGCTCCCGCGCGGCGTCGACCATCTCCGGCGAGGAGTCCATCGCCTCGACGACGGCGTCCGGCCAGCGGGCCGTGAGCGTCTCGGTGAGGTTGCCGGGCCCGCACCCGAGGTCGGCCACCCGGCGCGGCGCGGCGGCGTTCACCCGGGCGAGAAGGTCGAAGAACGGCCGCGCCCGGTGGTCGGCGAAGGCGAGGTACCGGCTTGGGTCCCACATGGCGCCTCCCAGCAAACCGTACGTCCGTACTGTTTACTCTAGCGCCTGCCGGATCTTCTCGGCCACCTCCGTGGCCACGCGGCGCACGGCGTCGGCGTCCGCGCCCTGGTCCGCGCGGACCTGCAGCACGATCCCGTCCCGGCCGGGGACCTTGCGCTGCACGAACCACGCGCCACCGCCGAGGAGCTCACGCCGGTGCCGGGACCGGATCGAGTCGTTGACCCGGACGCGCACGACATCGGGCAGCTTGTTCGGCCGCTCCAGCACGTAGCGGACCGGGCGCAGGTCGGTGAGCAGCACCGCCTCGCCCGCGGTGTCGGTCTCGCTGGCCTCGACCAGCTCGAGCACCCCGTGGTCCCAGGTGACCTTGCTGACCAGGTGCCAGCCGACCCGCCGGGGCCCGTCCTCCCCCGGCACCCACAGGCCGAGCGAGGTGGCGAACAGGAACCCGCCGCCACGCAGCGCCGACGACGAGACGACGTGCTCGTCGCGCTCCAGCACGCCGGTGAAGCCCTCGGGTACCCCGCCGCCGAACAGCTTGCGCAGGAACCCGGTCACGACAGGCTCCCCGCCGCCTGCTCACCGAGCGCCTTGTAGAACTGCTCCAGCGCGACCAGGTCGCCCCACAGCACCCGCCACTCGTCCTCGTTGTCCACAGGAGACAGCCGGTGGAGCCGGGCCTTGATGTCGGCGATCTGCCCGGACAGGAGCTGCCGCTGGAGCGCGGCGAGAATGCCCGCCGCGTACCGGGTGATCTCGTTCTGCCGGGTGGGGATGGGCTCCACGGCCAGCTCGGTGACCAGGCTGCGCACCGTCTGGTGGCCGCAGGCCTTCGTGACCATGTCGAGCAGCTCGGCGCCGGCCAGCCCGCCGGCCGTGCCACCCACGTCGAGCAACGCCCGGTGCAACGCCGCGTAGGCCGGGTGCGTGAACACGTCGAGGGGCAGCGAGTCGTACACCGGCCCCGCGTGCACCGGCTCCTGGAGCGCGAGCTTGATGGCCTCGCGCTGGACGTGCAGCTGGGGGTCTCGCGGGTTGGGTCGCGCCGGCCCGTCGACGTCGACCGCGAGCGCGCCCTGGTCGGGGTTGTCCGGCTGCTGACGCCCGCGTCGCGCGGGCATCGGCACCGCCCCGCCCGCGCTCTCCCGCACCCGGCGCACCACAGTGGCCGTGTCCTCCCAGCCGACCCAGCCGGCGAGCTGGCGCGCGTACTCGTCGCGCAGCGCCAGCTCCTTGATCCTGGCCACCATCGGCACGGTCCGGCGCAGCGCCTCCACCCGGCCCTCGGCGGTGTCGAGGTTGTGCTCGGCGAGCTCGGTGCGGATGGCGAACGCGAACAGCGGCTGGCGGCGGGCCACCAGGTCGCGGACGGCGACCTCGCCCTTGGACTGGCGCAGCTCGCACGGGTCCTGCCCGTCCGGGGCGATGGCGACGAACGTCTGCGCGGCGAACTTCTGGTCGTCGTCGAACGCCTTGAGCGCAGCCTTGCGACCGGCCTCGTCGCCGTCGAAGGTGAAGATGACCTCGCCGCGGAACGCGTCGTCGTCGATGAGCAGCCGGCGCAGCACGGTGATGTGCTCGGCGCCGAACGCGGTGCCGCACGAGGCCACCGCGGTGAGCACGCCCGAGGCGTGCATGGCCATGACGTCGGTGTAGCCCTCGACCACCACGACCTGGTGGCGTCGCGCGATCTCCCGCTTGGCGAGGTCGAGGCCGAACAGCACCTGCGACTTCTTGTAGATCGGGCTCTCGCTGGTGTTGAGGTACTTGGCCTGGATCTGGTCGTCGTCGAACAGCCGCCGCGCGCCGAAGCCGACGACGTCGCCGCCGAGATCCCTGATGGGCCACAGCAGCCTGCGGTGGAACCGGTCTATCGGCCCCTGCCGGCCCTCCCTGGACAGGCCGCCCTTGATGAGCTCGCCCATCTCGAACCCACGACCCAGCAGGTGTTTGGTGAGCTTGTCCCAGCCCGCGGGCGCGAAGCCGCAGCCGAACTGGGCGGCCGCCGCCTGGTCGAAGCCGCGCTCGGCGAGGAACTCCCGCGCCTTCACCGCGTCGGGCGTGTGCAGCCGCTCGGCGTAGAACTCCGCCGCCGCGCGGTGTGCGTCGACGAGCCGGGTGCGGGTGCCCTTGTCCCGCTGCCGGGTCGGCGCGCCGCCCTCGTAGGTGAGCTGGACCCCGGTGCGCTCGGCGAGCCGCTCGACCGCCTCGACGAAGCTCAGATGGTCGATCTTCATCAGGAAGGCGATGACGTCGCCGCCCTCGCCGCAGCCGAAGCAGTGGAAGGTGCCGTGCGTGGACCGCACGTTGAACGACGGCGTCTTCTCGTCGTGGAACGGGCACAGGCCCTTGAGTGCCCCGCCGCCCGCGCGGCGCAGCGACACGTACTCACCGACGACGTCGTCGATCCGATTTCGCTCGCGCACCTGCGCGATGTCGCTCTCCCGGATCCGTCCCGCCACGGTGTCCGAGTGTAGGCGCGCGGTCCGACAAGTGGCCGGCAGGTCGGGTTCGACACGGCATACGATGGGAACCGTGACAGTCAGCGAAGATGTCCTCGCCGAGCAGTTCGCGGAGCACCGGTCCCACCTGATCGGGGTGGCGTACCGGCTCACGAGCACGCTGTCCGACGCCGAGGACGCGGTGCAGGAGGCGTGGCTTCGACTGTCCGGTTTGGACGAACAGAGGCGCTCGAACATCCGCGAGCTGCGGGCCTGGCTCACCACCGTGGTCGGGCGGATCTGCCTGGACCGGCTGCGCTCGGCCACCGCGCGGCGCGAGAAGTACGTCGGGCCGTGGCTGCCCGAGCCGATCGTCACCCCCTACGGCACCCCGACGAGTGACGATCCACTTGACACGGTCGTGCGCGATGACGAGGTGCGCATGGCGGCCATGGTCGTGCTCGACCGGCTGACGCCCGAGCAGCGGGTCGCCTTCGTGCTGCACGACGCGTTCTCCGTGCCGTTCGCCGAGATCGGCCAGATCCTGGGCTGCCCGGAGTCGACCGCGCGCCAGCACGCGTCCCGCGGCCGCCGGGCGGCCGCCGAGGCCGACCCGCCGCCGCGGGTCGCCATGGACGAGCAGCGGGTCCTGGTGGAGCAGCTGCTCGCGGCCATCATCGGCGGCGACCTGGACGCCGTGGTCAAGCTGCTGCACCCGGACGCCGTGCTCATCGGCGACAGCGACGGCAAGGCCCGCACCTCGCGGCGGCGCATGGTCGGCGCGGAGAAGATCGCCCGGTTCCTGTTCGGCCTGCTCGAGGCCTACGGGCCGGACCGGATCACCGGCGGCGAGCTCGTGCTGGTCAACGGCGACCTCGGCATGGCGGTACCGGACATGCCGGCGGACGGCGCGCGCTGGGCGATGTCGCGCCGGGCCGTCGCGTTCGCGGCGCGCGACGGCCAGGTCACCGCCATCTACGACTTCGTCAACCCCGACAAGCTCACTCACCTGGGTCGTTGAGCGCGGGCGCGTCGGCCGGCACCGGGATCAGGCAGGCGTCGCCCGAGGTGAAGCCCTGGTCGCGGATGTCGAGCGCGCTGAACATCCGGGCCCGCATGTTCTCGAGGCCCACCTGGTAGGTCAGCTCCAGCGCGCCGTCCCGGCCGAACTCGGCGACCAGCTCGGCGACCTGCTCGTCGGTGACGGTCACCGGGGAGGTCGTCATCGCGTCCGCGTAGGCGACCGCGAGCCGCTCCTGGTGGTTGTAGGCCGGTGAGGTCGCGTAGTCGTCGATCCGCTCGAGCCGCTCGATGTCCAGCCCCTCGTGCTTCTGGAGCATGGTGCCGATATCCACGCACCAGGAGCACCCGAGCCGCTGGGCGACCCGGTAGACGGCGATCTCCCGGACGTTGGTGGGCAGGACCTTGCTGGCCTTCGCCGCGGCCATCTCGTGGCGCGCGCTGGCCATCATCAGCTTGCGGTGCCGGGCGAGCACGCTGAACGGCTCGGGCACCGCCCCCACCCGGCGCTTGGCGTACCAGTAGATGACCCGAAGGAGTGGGCTGGCCTCTTTGGTGGGAATCCCGGGGATCCTCGGCATGACTTCCTCCTCCTACCCGGCCGTGGTCGGCCGGTCATCACGAGGACGAGCGGCCGGGACCGGACGTGACACCCGGCGGGGTGAGCTCCGGCACCAGGTGCGCCACCAGCGGTCCGAGTCCGGCGGGCACGGTCAGCACGAGCACGCCGCCTCCCGACGCCGGGTCAAAGCGCCAGGCTGCGCCGGCGGAAGGCCAGGAAACCGGCGGTGAGCAGGGCGGCCGCGACGGCGAACATGATCAGCAGCGGTGCCGCGGTCAGCGGGTCCGCCGGCAGGTTGGGCAGGTGGGTGAACGGCGAGACGGAGATCACCGCCCGCGGCAGACCGAACAGCGACCCGAGCTGGCCCACGACCAGGCACACCGCGAACGCCGCCCAGGACAGCGCGGCCGCGAGCCTGGGCACCAGCCCGAACACCGCGACCACGAAACCGGCCAGCACCAGCGTCGGCGCGAGCTGCGCCAGCGTCGTCTCCAGCAGGTCACCCACGGCGCCCGGCACGTCGCCGACGACGACTCCGTAGGCGAGCCCCGTGCTGACGCCGAGCACGGCCAGCACGAGCGCGGTGCCGGCGACCGCGCACAGCACGGGCGCGGCAAGGCAGCGCGGGCGGCTCACCGCGGTCGCCAGCATCAGCTCGGCCGGCCCGCCGACCTCGTCGGCCCGCATCCGCAGCATTGCCTGCATCGTGTACCCGGCCACGATGACGCCGAGCAGGCTCATCATCCCCGCGAAGTAGTAGTCCACCAGGCTGCCGCCGCCACCGAGGCGGCGCATCAGCTCGGCACTCTGCTCGCTGCCGAACAGCTCGTCGGCCTGGTCGCCGAGCCCGCCGAACGCCACCCCGGTCACCGCGATGCCGACCAGCCAGCCGAACAGCACGCCACGCTGCAGCCGCCACGCGAGCCCGAGCGGGCTCAGCATGCCGGACCTGGCTCGGGTCCGGCCCCGGCGAACCGGAAGCATGCCGGTCCCGACGTCGCGGTGGATGCTCAGCCGGGCGGCCGCCACCAGAGCGAGCGCGGCGAACGCAGCGAAGAGTGCCATCGGCCACCAGCGGTTCGCACCGAACGGCAGCAGCTGCTGGCCCCAGCCGATCGGCGACAGCCACGACGGCCAGGCGGGTGTCACGGTCAGCCCGTCCGTGCTCGTCTCGCCGAGCGCGTCGCCGGTCGCCCGCAGCAGGTAGGCGAGCCCCAGCACGGCACCGGCCAGGCCGGTGGCGCCGCGAGCGGTCGCGGCCACCTGTGCGGTGACCGCCGTGATCGCGGCGAACGCCATGCCGACCGCGCCGACCGCGGCGCCGGCGGCGAACGAGCCGGCGGCCGGCAGGCCGTTGACGACCAGCGACAGCGCGCCGAGCACGGCGAGCACCACGTCGGCGGCGCAAGCGACCAGCAGGGCCGAGGTAAGACCGGCGTGCCTTCCGACCGCCGCCGAGCCGGTGAGCTCGGCCCGGCCCAGCTCCTCGTTCTGCCTGGTGTGCCGCACGACGGTCAGGATGTTCAGCAGCGCCGCGAGCACCGCGACGTAGACCAGCACCTCCGACACGGTCAGCGCGCCGACGCCGCTCCCCGGCGCGGCCCCGTTGAACGCCCTGGCCACCACGCTGCCCGCCCGCACCGCCGCGTTCGCCACCCGGTCCGCCTCGGTGGTGTACAGCCCGGCGATGCCGGACGCGGTCGCGCCGACCAGTGCCGCGAGCCCGACCAGCCAGATCGGCAGCCGGACCCGGTCCCGCCGCACCGCGAGCCGGGTGAGCACACCGGTCCCGGTGAACGCCCGGGTCATCGCACACCTGCCGAGTTCGGCTCGGGTGCTGCCGCGGGCCGGGCTCCGGCCTGGTCGCCGGTCTGATCGCCGTAGTGCCGCAGGAACAGGTCTTCCAGGGTGGGCGGCGCGCTGGTCAGCGCGCGCACGCCGAGCCCGGCGAGGTGGCGGTGCACCTCGGTGAGGTCCCCGGTGCTCACCTCGAACCGGGCGCGGTTGCCCTCGACCCGCAGGTCGTGCACCCCGGGCAGCCGGTCGAGCCCGGCCGGAGACCGGATGGTCTCCACCGAGATCGACGTACGGGTGAGGTGCCGGAGCTCGGCGAGCGTGCCCGTCTCGACCGTTCGGCCGGTGCGGATGATGCTCACCCGGTCGCAGAGCTTCTCCACCTCGGCGAGGATGTGGCTGGAAAGCAGGATCGTCCGCCCCGCCGACCGCAGCTCCCGCACGCAGTCCTGGAACACGGACTCCATCAGGGGGTCCAGCCCGGAGGTGGGCTCGTCCAGTACGTACAGCTCGACGTCGGACGCGAACGCGGAGATCAGCGCCACCTTCTGCCGGTTTCCCTTGGAGTAGGTGCGCATTCGCTTACCCGGATCGAGGTCGAACCGGTCCACCAGCTCGCGCCGGCGCGTCTCGTCCAGGCCACCGCGCAGCGTGCCGAGCAGGTCGATGGCCTCGCCGCCCGACAGGTTCGGCCACATGCTGACCTCGCCGGGCACGTAGGCCAGCCGGCGGTGCAGCGGCACGGCGTCGCGCCACGGATCGCCGTCGAGCAGGCTCACCGTGCCCGCGTCCATCCGCAGCAGTCCCAGCAGGACGCGGATGGTGGTGGACTTGCCGGCGCCGTTGGGGCCGAGAAAGCCGTGCACCTCACCGGTCCTGACGGTGAGGTCGAGTCCGTCCAGTGCTCTCGTGTCACCGAAGGTCTTCACGAGACCAGCGATGCGGATCGCGGTCGACATGACAATCCCCCTTCGTCGTCACTTACCCATGGTAGGTGACGTTACACTTCTCTTTAACCAAAGGTAAGCAAGGGTGACGCAGTGAACGAACGGCCGACCGGTACCCGGGAGCGGATTCTCGCGGCGGCGGAACAACTTTTCGTCGAACGCGGCTACCACGCCACGACGCTGCAGCAGGTCGCCGACCGGGTCGGCATCACCAAACCCGCGCTGTACTACCACTTCGCGTCCAAGGCCGACGTCCTCGGCAACCTGCTGGACCCGATGATCGCCGAGCTGGAGCGGGTGCTGGCGGACGCCGACGCGGCGGGCGGGCCCGGCGGGGCCACGGCCGTGCGGACCGTGCTGATCTCCGGGTGGACCGACGTCTTCCTGCGGTCCCGTGGCACGTTGCTGGCCCTGTTCCGGGAGCTGACCGCGATGCCGGCGGACACGTTCGACCGGCTGCTGTCGGTGATGGACCGGGCCATCGAGACCGCGGCCGGCCCCGACGCCACGGTCGGGGAGCGGGTCGCGGTCGCGCAGGCCGTCTCCGCCATCACCGACCCGATCGCGCTCCTGCCGTACCTGCCGGACGACCTGCTGCGCGAACACCTGCTGGCCGGCGCCTGGCGGCTGCTCGACCAGCCGGCCGGCCCGGCTCGTCGCCCGCGGGGCGGGCGCCCGAGGGCGGTGGCCGCGGACGACGTGGCCCGCGCCCGCGAACTGCACGCCTCCGGGGAGCACACCGCGGAGTCGATCGCCGCCGAGCTCGGCGTCTCACGGGCAACCGTCTACCGCTATCTCAAAACCAAGTCGTGAGATTTGAGACTGATTATGAGACTAGGCAGGATCGGTCACCCGGCAGACGAAATACACGACCCCGGTCTCCGCGTGCCGGACCACCAGCAGGAACGGGCGGTCGACCCGAAGCTTGACGCCCGGCGCCGGCATCGACGCGAGCCGCATCAGCACCGCGTGGCCGCCGCGCCCTCCAGGCCCTTCTCGTCGATCTCGAGCACGGCCTCGTGCAGGACGGCCTGCACCGCCAGGGCGGTGGGGCTGATCCCACTGAGGTCGGCGTCGTCGCCGAACACCGTGCGGACGCCGAGCCGGTTGAGCGGCGGCGTGAGCTCGGTCTGCGTGGACACCTTCAGCTTGGGCAGCCACAGGTCGACCTGGGTCGGCTTGGGCGCGTCGAGCAGGTCGGCGAGCGTGTCGGCGTCCAGGTCGGGCTCGGCGTCGGCGAGGTCGCCGTCGGGCAGCAGGACGACGGCCTCGACGCCGCCGATGGCACGCAGGCTCGCCACCTGCCAGCCACCGCGGGCCGCGTAGCCGATCCGCTCGGACAGCGCCATGGTCGGCACGTCCACGGTGCCGCCCGGCGTGTGGAACGGCTGCGGGCTGGTGGCGCCCTCGGTGAACGGGAACCGCCAGCCGCATTTGAGGTACAGCGCGTTGACCAGCGCGGACCGGGTGTCCTCGGTGATCGCGTCGGCCGGGATGAGCTCGGGAATGAGGTCGCGGGTGGTCTTGGCGACGTCGACGTTGATCATGTCGCGCGCCCGCTGGGGCGCGTCGCGGAAGGGCGCCTCCCGGACCGTGCCGCTCGACCACCGGCCCAGCTCCTCGACGAACGGCACGAGGATCTCGATCGACCGGTCGGTCCAGAGCGTGTTGGCCACCGCGATGACCGGCTCGTCCTCGTTGTCCCGCGGCGGTTCGAGCACGCCCGCCCGGGTGAGCAGAGCGCCGAGCCGGGTGAGGTCGCCGGACTTGTCGCCGAGCAGCAGCACCGTCAGCTCGTCACCGGTCATCCCGCGAGCACCGTGGGCGACCAGGCCGAGGGCGCTCGCCACCGAGAACGGTGACCAGCACGCGTTCGTCGCCGGATCGGGCGCGGTGACTCGGTGCAGGGCAAGCGTGAACGCGAGGTGCGCGCGATCCGTCACGAACTCTCCTCTACTGGCGCGGGTCGGGCAGGGCGATCATCATCGGCGGCTCGGGCTCCGGTAAGGCACCGGCCTCCGACATCGGGCCGAGCGGTTTCGGGCGCCGTGGCTCGCGGACACCGGCGGAGCCGTCGTCGTAGTCGTCGCCGCCGTCGCCGTCGCCGAACTCGTCCGGGCCCCAGTCGCCGTCCGCCGGCACCGACTCGCGCGGCTCGCGGCGGAAGACCCCGCGGCGGCCGCGGCCGCCGGGTGGCCGGTCGAACATCTCAGTCATACCTCGAGTGTGCCACGTCACACCGACAAGCCGGTGACCTCGACGAACACCTGATGCCAGCGGATGGCCTGGGCGTCGGTGAGCGCGGCGACCTGGTCGACCACCACCCGCAACCGGGCGGCGTCGTCCCCGGCCGCGTGCCAGGCCGGCACGAACGCGGGCTCCAGCGCGTCCGACCCGCGCTCGGTGAGCACCGCGACCAGCTCGGCGAGCTGCCCGCGCTGGGTTGCCTGCAGCGCGAGCCGGCCGGGATCGCTCATCACGTACCGCAGCGCGACGGCCTTGAGCAGCGCGACCTCGGCGGCCACCCGGGCGGGGATCACGAGGTCGGCGGCGTAGCGGGTGAGCATGCCGTCGCCGTGCTCGCGGCGGGTGGCGGTGACCGCGGCCGCGACGAACCGGCCGACCAGCTCGCTGGTGAGGGTCTTGAGCGCGACCTGGGCGCCGAGTGTGCCGTCGTACTCGCTCGGGGTGAGGGCCGCGACCACCTCCAGCCGCAGCAGGTCGGCGGCCACGTCCTCCAGGGCGGAGACCGGCTCGGGGCTGAAGTGCTTGGCGGCGAGCTCGGCGACGACGGTCCGCTCGACCGGGTCGGTGAGCGAGGGTAAGGAGATCCGGCCGGAGCGGACCCCGTCCTCCACGTCGTGCACCGAGTAGGCGACGTCGTCGGCCCAGTCCATGACCTGCGCCTCGATGCACCGCCGGCGCGGCGGGGCATCCCGGCGGATCCAGTCGAAGACCGGGCGGTCGTCCTCGTAGACGCCGAACTTGGCGGTGCCCGCGGTGCGTGGCCACGGGTACTTGGTGGCCGCGTCGAGCGAGGCGCGGGTGAGGTTGAGGCCGTGCTCGCGCTCCCCCAGCACCTTCGGTTCGAGCCGGGTGAGGATGCGCAAGGTCTGCGCGTTGCCCTCGAAGCCGCCGCAGGATCGGGAGACCTCGTCGAGCGCGCGCTCGCCGTTGTGCCCGAACGGCGGGTGGCCGATGTCGTGCGCGAGGCCCGCGGTGTCGACGATGTCGGGATCGCAGCCGAGCTCCTCGGCGATGCCGCGGCCGATCTGGGCGACCTCCAGCGAGTGGGTGAGCCGGGTGCGCGGCACGCCGCTGACCTCCGAGCCCTCCCCCGGGCCCACGACCTGCGTCTTGCCGGCGAGCCTGCGCAGCGCCGCGGAGTGCAGCACCCGGGCCCGGTCGCGGTCGAAGGGGCTGCGGCGGGTCGGCAGCGAGTCGGGCAGTACCGCGCTCTTGACCGGCTCGGGGTGGAGGCGGGCCGCGTCGTGCTCGACGTAACCGGGGGTCATACGCGGAGGTTACTTGTCGGCGCCGACATCCTCGGTGATGCCGATCTGGTCCGCGGACGCGTTCGTCATGCGGTAGTACAGCAGCGCGGCGGTCTCGTAGAGGATGTAGCGGATCTGGGTCTGCCGGGTCTGCACGATCGGGCCGCTGTGCGTGGGCGAGGTCCACGCCTCGAAGCCGACGTCCTCCGCCATGGTGCGGGCGCGTAAGGAATGCCACGGGTCGCTGACGATGACCGCGGTGTGCCAGCCCCGCTCGGCGGCGGCCTTCGACGCGGCGCGCAGGCTGCCGAGGGTGTCGTTGCCCTCGCCCACGCCGAGGACGGCCTTCTTCGGGACCCCGTTCGCGGTGAGCCAGTTGGCTCCCGCCTCGGCCTCGGTGTAGGTGTCGCCGGGCTGGTTGCCGCCGGTGGTGAGGATGTGCTCGGCGACGCCTTCGTCGTAGAGGTTCTTGGCGTGCCGGAGGCGGGCCTCGAGTACGTCGGACGGGGTGCCGGCGTACTGGGCCGCGCCCAGGACCAGCACTACGTCGGCGGTCGCTCGGTCGTCGACCCGCGCGACCTGCCACACCCGGAAGCCGGTGCCGCCGACGACCAGCGCGCCCATGAGCAGCACGCCGACCAGCAGGCGGCGCACGAACCGGAGCACCGGCCGTGGCCTCGCCTCTACGGATGTCATTCGATCGATCCTTCCAGAGCGGTGTGCGCACCAACGTCCGGCCCACGACTGCAAACACCGAACGTACCTACCGCCACCGACACTCCCATCCGCTCACCGCCGGTCTCGGACCGAGTTGTCCACAACCGGGTCGGTTATCCACAGATGACGTCTCACGGCCCCCGCCCGTTGCCCCGGTCGGCTTTGCTGGCGTCATGACAGCGAACCGCGCACTCCTCGACCTCGACGCCATCCCCGGCATGTTCGACCACCACGTCGCCACCGCAGCCGACCTCATCTCCCTGGGCCTCTCCGGCTCGGTCATCGAAGAACGATGTCGTGACGGCGGGCCGTGGCAGCGCCTCCAACCCGGCCTGGTGCTGCTGGGCAACGCGCCGCCCAGCCGGGCGCAGCGCATCCAGGCCGCGCTGACGGTCGCCGGTCCCGAGGCCGTCCTCACCGGCGTCGACGCGCTCGCCCTGCACGGCATGTCCGCTGCCCGCCTCGAGGGCCCGGTCCATGTCCTCGTTCCATCGCGCCGCCAGTCGAGGCTGGTCGACGGCGTCTTCTTCGACAGGACCAACACGCTCCCGGTGGCCCAGCTTCGCTCCCGGTTCCCGGTGGCGCCGCTGGCCAGAGCCACCATCGACACCTGCCGCCGAGCCACGACGGCCGAACACGTCCGAGCGTTGCTCACCGAGTCGGTGCGCCACGGCCGGATCAGCCCGGCCATCCTGCGCGACGAGCTCTCCCGCGCCACGACCAGGGGCGCCGCCCTCCCCCGCCGAATCCTGGCCGAGATCGACGACGGCGTCCGCTCGGTGGCCCAGGGCTGGGCGCGGCGCCTGGTCCACCGGGCGGGCCTGCAGCCGCCGCGCTGGCGAGTCCCGATCACCGGCCCGACCGGAGCCCACCTCGCCACCCCGGACGCGTGGTGGGACGACGTCGGCATGGCCTGGGAGGTCGACTCCTACGGCTTCGAGCTCTCCTCGGCCGACTACGCCGCCGCGCTCCGCAGAGCCGCCCACCTCACGGCGGCGGGCATCGTCGTGGTCCACACCCCACCCACCCAGCTACGCGACGAGCCCTCGGTGGTGGCCGAGCTCCTCAGAGGCGCCCACACCCAGGCGTCGGCCCGCCCCCGCCCACCGGTGGAGGCCGCGTGACACCCGCACAGCTCCACCCCACCGCGGAAGACCGTGCACGCCAACGGTTCCAACAGCGTCGGCCACACCGTCCCACCGCGACAACAACGGCGGGAGGCGTCAGAGCCAGCCGCGCTCATCGGCGACCCGAGCGGCCTCCGCGCGGGTCCGCGCCCCCGTCTTCCCGATCGCCGACGAAAGGTGGTTGCGCACAGTTCCCTGTGACAGAAACAGAATCCGGGCGACATCCGCGATGGTCCCGCCCGAGCTGGCGACCCGGAGCACGTCCCGCTCCCGATCGGTCAGCGGGCTCTGCCCGGTGGCCAGCGACTCGGCGGCGAGCGAGGGATCGACCACCCGCAGGCCGGCGTGCACCCGGCGCACGGCGTCGACGAGCTGCTCCGGCGGCGCGTCCTTTACCACGAAGCCGACCACCCCGGCAGCCATCGCCCGGGACAGGTAGCCGGGCCGTCCGAAGGTGGTGCACACGACGATCCGACAGTCGGGCAGCTCCCGATGCAGCTCCGCGGCGGCGGTGATCCCGTCCCGCCCCGGCATCTGCACGTCGAGCAGCGCCACATCCGGCTTGCTCTCCCGCGCGGCGGGCACCACCTCGTCGCCGGAGCTGACCTGGGCCACCACCTCGATGTCGGCCTCCAGGCCGAGCATCGCGGCCAGCGCGCCCCGCACGAGCGCCTGGTCGTCGGCGAGCAGCACCCGGATCACCGGGCACCCACCGGCCCACCGTGCGACCCCGCCTCCGTTCCGGCGGCCGACCCGGCGCGACCGGCCGAGGCGCGAACCGCCTCGGTGCGCGCGGACGGCTCGGGACCGGCGGCGGACTCGGCGCGGGCCGTCAGATCGGCGGGGGGAACCGTCGCGCGCAAACGGAACCCGCCCTCCGGTGCCGGCCGCGCGTCGAGCGACCCGCCCACCTGTGCCAGCCGCTCGGTGAGACCGGACAACCCGTGCCCGCCGGCGCCGGCGCCGGGACACCCTCGGCCGTCGTCGCGGACCTCCATCCACGACTCGCCCAGGCGCACCTCGCACCGACGGGCGCCCGAGTGCCTGATCACGTTGGTCACCCCCTCCCGAAGGACGTACGCGAATGGCTCCTGAAGCTCCGCCGGCACGTTGTCCACCGCGTGCGGCAGGTCCGCCTCGATCTCCGCCGCGGCCAGGGCCGCTCGGGCACCGACCAGCTCGCCGGCCAGCGACGGCTTCCGATAGCCCGACACCGTCGAGCGGACCTCGGCCAGTGCCGTCCGGGACAGGTGCTCGACGTCGCGCAGCTCGGCCACCGCCGGGGCGATCTCGCCCGCGCTCTCCAGCAGCCGGCGCGCGAGGCCGGCCTTGACGGTGATCGTCGTGAGGCTGTGGCCGAGTACGTCGTGGAGGTCGCGCGCCAGGCGGGCGCGTTCCTCGGCCACGGCGAGCACCGCGATCTCGTCGCGGGCGGCGCGCAGCTCGGCGTTGGACTGGATCACCTGGCGGATCCCGAACAGCGCCACCGTCAGCACGATCAGCACCGCCGCGGACCCGAGGTTGGGCGTCCCGTCGGAGATCGTCGTCCCGATCAGCAGGGCGGCGGTCACCGAGATCCCGAGGATCAGCCCCAGGAGAGGAGGCAGCTGCACCAGAGCCATGGAGATCGCGTAGGTCATGTAGACCAGGTCGTCCGGCCCGAGGATGCCGGCGAGTGTGATCCCGCAGGACACCATCACCGCCATGCACACCACGCGCACGGTGTGGGAGCTGCGGTGCTCGGACATCATCCCGAACATGTACGTCGCCGCGTAGACCACGACGACGGAGAGCACCACGATCCGGACCAGCTGGGCGTGCGGCTCGCGGAAGACCTGGCGGACCGGCTCGGTCAGGTAGACCAGGAAGATCGCCGGCAGCACGGTGCCGGCGATGCGCCCGTAGCGAGTGGACGGGACCTGGTTGAGCTGCGGCCACGACCAGCCGTCCCGGCTGGGCCGGTCCGCATGGTCGGAAGCGCCGTACCAGCCGATCAGGCCGGCGCCGCCGAACGCCACGGGGGCGACATTCCGGTCATTTCGGCTGGTCAGGGGCTTCTGACGGGTCACGGTGTCCACCGTACGGTCACACCCGCGCGCTGTCCCGCCGGTACCGGCGCACCACCGCGAGCCCGAGCACCACGGTCCACCCGGCGAGCACCAGCACCGCCTGCCCGAGGCTGGTCGCGAGATCCGTGGTCACCGCGCCGCGGCCGATCTGGCCCAGCCAGTACGACGGCAGTACGTGGGCGATGTCGAGCAGCCAGTCCGGCATGGTGTCGATCGGGATGAAGATGCCGCCGATCAGGCTCATCACCATCATCACGATGCTCATGATCGGCTGCATGGTCTCCGGGGTGCCGACCTGGCCGACGAGCAGACCGATGAGCGCGAACGGGATCACCGCGAGCCAGGTGCCGACGACCACCCGCAACCAGCCTGCGGCGTCCAGCGAGACGCCCTCGGCGACGACGCCCACCAGCGGCACCAGGATCACCGCGGGCACCGCCAGCATCATCGCGGTCACGCCCTTCGCGGCCAGGTAGCCCTGGCCGGACAGCGGGGTGAGCCGCAGCTGGCGCTGCCAGCCGATGGACCGCTCCAGCGCCACCCGGCCGCCGGCGAACAGGGCGCCGGTCAGCGCGCCGAACGCTGTCATGTTGACCATGAGGACGCCGATGCCCGTGGCGTCGCCCTGGGCGAAGATGCCAACGTAGAGGAGGAAGAGGAGAACGGGGAACGCGATCGTGAAGATCAGGAACCGGGTGGACCGCATGGCCCGCCGCAGTTCGAGGACGAGGTAGCCGACGCTCATCGCACGGCTCCTTCCGAGATGGCGGCCGGGCCGTCGGCGGTCAGGGACAGGAACGCGCCCTCGAGACCGACCGCGGTCACCTCGATGTCGCGAGCCTGCGGGAACGTGGCCAGCAGGGCACGCAACGTGGCGTCGGAGTCCGTGGCGGAGATCGACACCAGGTCGCCGCGGACCTCCACCTCGGACACCGCGGGCAGCATGCGGATCGCCCGGTCGGTGGCACCCGGGACGGCGGCGCGGATCATCCGGCCGGCCACCAGCGAGGTCACCTCGGCCACCGAGCCGTCGGCGACGATGTGGCCGGCCCGCATCAGCACCACGCGGTCGGCGTAGTTCTCCGCCTCCTCGAGGTAGTGCGTAGCGAAGAGCACCGTGCGGCCGGACTCGGTGTAGCTGTGCATCGACCGCCAGAAGTCGCGGCGGCTCGCCACGTCCATCGCCGCGGTGGGCTCGTCCAGCACGAGCAGGTCGGGGTCGCTCACGAGCGCGACGGCGAACCGGACGCGCTGCTTCTGGCCACCGGAGAGCTTGTTGCACCGCCGGGCCGCCAGGTCCTCGATCCCGGCGCGGCGCAACGCCTCCGTCACGGGCAGCGGCGCGCGGTGCAGCGACGCCACCATGGCGACGGTCTCGCCGACCGTGGCGTCGTCGAGCAACGCGCCGCCCTGGAGCATCGCACCGATCGAGCCGGCCGCGACCGCGTCGCGCGGGCTGGAGCCGAAAACGGTGACCGTGCCGGCGTCGGGCTTCGTGAGGCCCAGCAGCATGTCCACGGTCGTCGACTTGCCAGCCCCGTTCGGGCCGAGCAGCGCGACGACCTCGCCCGGCGCGATCGCCAGGTCCACCCCGTCGACCGCGCGTACCTGTCCGTAGTGCTTGCGCAGACCGGCCAGCATCACCGCGGCGCCCGTGGCGCCCGCGGCATCCCCACTGCCGGTCTGGGAGATCCGTGTCGTGTTCACGACAACCACGATGCTCGCCGCGGCGGTGGGGAACGCAGGCCGAGCGTCACCACCTGACCGTGACAAACGTCAGGGGTCGGCGACGTATCTCAGCAGCCGATCAGCTGGCCGCCGAGATAGCGCTCGAGCTTGTCGACGGCCACCCGCTCCTGGGTCATGCTGTCCCGCTCCCGCACGGTGACGGCATGGTCGGCGAGCGAGTCGAAGTCGACGGTGACGCAGAACGGGGTGCCGATCTCGTCCTGGCGGCGGTAGCGGCGGCCGATGGCGCCGGCGTCGTCGAAGTCGACGTTCCAGTGCCGGCGCAGCGCGGTGGCGATGTCGCGGGCCTTCGGCGTGAGGTCGGCGTTGCGCGACAACGGAAGCACGGCCACCTTCACGGGCGCGAGCCGGCGGTCCAGGCTCAGCACCGCGCGCTTGTCCACGCCGCCTTTGGCGTTGGGCGCCTCGTCCTCCCGGTAGGCGTCGAGCAGGAACGCCATCAGCGGGCGCCCGACCCCGGCCGCCGGCTCGATGACGAACGGCCGGTAGCGGGAGCTGGTCGCCTGGTCGAAGTACGACAGGTCGACCCCGGAGTGGTTGGTGTGCGTGGTGAGGTCGAAGTCCGTCCGGTTGGCGATGCCCTCGAGCTCACCCCACTCCAGACCGCCGAACCCGAACCGGTACTCGATGTCGACCGTGCGCTTGGCGTAGTGCGCGAGCTTCTCGGCCGGGTGTTCGTAGAGCCGCAGGTTCTCCGGGCGGATGCCCAGGTCGGTGTACCAGCGCAGCCGCTCGTCGATCCAGTACTGGTGCCATTCCTCGTCGCTGCCCGGCTCGACGAAGAACTCCATCTCCATCTGCTCGAACTCGCGGGTGCGGAAGATGAAGTTGCCCGGCGTGATCTCGTTGCGGAACGACTTGCCGATCTGCCCGATGCCGAACGGCGGCTTGCGCCGCGCGGTGGTCAGCACGTTCAGGAAGTTCACGAAGATGCCCTGCGCCGTCTCCGGCCGCAGGTAGTGCAGCCCCTCGTCGGACTCCACCGGGCCGAGGTGGGTCTTGAGCATCATGTTGAACTCGCGCGGCGGCGTGTACTCCCCCACCACCCCGCAGTTGGGGCACGGCACGGCCGACAGGTCGTCCTCGCCCGCCGCCCCGCCCCCGCGCGCCACGAACTCCTCCGCGAGCTGGTCGGCGCGATACCGCCGGTGGCAGGCGGTGCACTCGACCAGCGGGTCGTGGAACGCCGTCACGTGCCCGGAGGCCGCCCACACCTGTTTGGGCAGGATCACCGACGAGTCGATGCCGACGACGTCCTCGCGGCGGTGCACCATCGTGCGCCACCACTCACGCTTGATGTTGTCCTTGAGCTCGACCCCGAGCGGGCCGTAGTCCCAGGCAGAGCGGGTACCGCCGTAGATCTCCCCGCACGGGTAGACGAACCCGCGGCGCTTGCACAGGCTGACGACGGTCTCGACGGTCTCGACGCGATCGGCGGGCATCGGCACTCCAACTGCTGCACGCTCGGGGCCAGGGCATTGAATAGGCACTCGGAGCAGCCCTCAGCGCGGTGACAGCCGCCAAAGCGTAGCCGGGAGCCTCGCTCCACGAACGGGTGATAAAACCGCCCAGCAGTACCAGGCTGGCGTTGCAGGCTGTAGTCGAAGGTGCGTCCATAAGGAGGATGTGTGCGCGAGAAACGCTCGATGAGAGCACCGCTGCTGTCCGGGAACGGCCCACTCGCGCGGGTGCCACCGGTTGCCGTGTTCCTGGTCGTGGTGGCGGTGTTCGCGATCGGCATCATCGTCGGCGGCGCCACCGGTGCGCTGCTGCTGGGCCTGCTCGCGGCCGGCGTCGCGGTGCTGCTGGCGGCGACCTGGCAGGTACTCACCCCGGGCCAGCGCGCCGGCCGGGTGGTCGTGCTCGCCGTGCTGGTGGCGGTCGCGATCTCGGTACTCATGGCGAAATAACGGGCGCCGTGGGATGTTGAACACGGTAACCACTATCACCGGGAGGGTGACCGCCGTGACCTCGGACGCCGTGTCGGACGCCGTGTCACCGGTCGGCGAGCACGAGCCCGACCGTCCCTCGGTCACCGCCGGTGCCACGAGACCGGGGCCGTCGCTGATCGCGGCCGGTGACCTGCTGCGCGCGCTGGCCGCCCCGGTCCGCATCGCCATCGTGCTGGAGCTGCGGGAGGCCGACCGCTGCGTGCACGAGCTGGTCGAGTCCCTCGGCGTGGCCCAGCCGCTGATCAGCCAGCACCTGCGGGTGCTCAAGGCGGCGGGCGTCGTGCACGGCGAGCGGCACGGCCGCGAGGTGGTCTACCGGCTGGTCGACGAGCACCTGGCGCACATCGTGGTGGACGCCGTCACCCACGTCGAGGAGGGGGTCGCCCGGTGAACACCGACCGTTCCTCGCCGACCGTGCCCGGCCGCCGGTCGACCAAACAACGCGCCGCCGTCGCGAGCCTGCTCGAGCAGCTCGACGAGTTCCGCTCCGCCCAGGAGCTGCACGAGGAGCTGCGCACCCGTGGCGAGGGCATCGGCCTCACCACCGTCTACCGCACGCTGCAGTCGCTGGCCGACGCCGGCGAGGTCGACATGCTCCGCATCGACAGCGGCGAGGCCGCCTACCGGCGCTGCTCGAGCCACCACCATCACCACCTGGTGTGTCGCGCCTGCGGCCGCACGGTCGAGGTCGAGGGCCCCGCCGTGGAGAAGTGGGCGGAGAAGATCGCCGCGGAGAACGGCTTCTCCGAGGTCAGCCACACCGTCGAGGTCTTCGGCACCTGCGCGGCCTGCTGCCCGCGCTGAGCGGCCAGGACGGCGCCCGGCCGCGGGTGCGGACGCGGCCGGGCGCCTTGTTACCCCCTGGTCATTCGGCGGCCAAACCGCCCTGGGCGATCACGCCCGCGTACCAGCGCGCGCTCTCCTTCACCGTTCGGCGCTGGGTCTCGAAGTCCACGTGCACCAGGCCGAACCGCTTCGCGTAACCCTCCGCCCACTCGAGGTTGTCCAGCAGCGACCAGCAGAAGTAGCCGCGCAGGTCGACCCCGTGGCGGATCGCGGCGTGCGCGGCCCGCAGGTGCCCGTCGACATAGGCGATCCGGTCGTTGTCCCGCACGACGCCGTCCTCGCCCAGGACGTCGGGATAGGCCGCGCCGTTCTCCGTGATGTACAGCGGCAGCCGGGGATACTCGTCGTGCAGCCGAACGAGGAGATCGGTCAGCCCGTCCGGCTGCACCTCCCAGCCCACGTCCGTGCGCGGCCGGCCGCTGAGCAGGAACCGCACGCCCTCGACGCCCACCCACTCGGTCGGCGCCGGGTCGGGATCGACCGGCGCGGCCACGAGCAGGGCCCGGTAGTAGTTCACGCCCAGCAGGTCGATCGGCGCCCCGATCACCGACAGGTCGCCGTCCCGCACGAGCGCCGGCAACCCGTACGGGGTCAGGTCGTCCAGCACGTCCGCCGGGTACGCGCCACGCAGCACCGGGTCCAGGAACACCCGGTTCTGCAGCCCGTCGACCCGGCGCGCGGCGTCCTCGTCGGCCGGCGAGGCCGCCCGCACGGGGAACAGGTTCAGCGTGATCCCCGCCGGCACGTCCGGCGCGAACGAGCGGATCCGCTCCATGGCGAGCCCGTGCCCGAGCAGCAGGTGGTGCACCGCCGCGACCGCCGCCGACGGCGACGTCACCCCCGGCGCGTGCCGGCCCGAGGCGTAGCCGGCGAACGCCGAGCACCACGGCTCGTTGAGCGTCTGCCAGCCCGCCACCCGGTCACCGAGCCTGCGCACCACCGACTCGGCGTACTCGGCGAACCGGAACGCGGTGTCCCGCGACGCCCAGCCGCCCGAGTCCTCCAGCGCCTGCGGCAGGTCCCAGTGGTAGAGCGTCGCCCACGGCGAGATGCCCGCCGCCAGCAACCGGTCCACCAGCCGGTCGTAGAAGTCCAGCCCGCGCTCGTTCTCCGGCCCGCCGGACGGCCGCACCCGGGGCCAGGCCACCGAGAACCGGTACGCGCCGAGGCCCAACGTGGACATCAGCGCGACGTCGTCGCGGAACCGGCGGTAGTGGTCGGCCGCCGGCTCACCCGTGTCACCGTTCGCGACCGCGCCGGGACGGCGGCAGAACTCGTCCCAGATCGAGTCGGTCCGACCGTCCACAGTGGTCGCACCCTCGATCTGGAACGACGCCGTCGCCGCACCCCACACGAACCCGGTTGGAAAGCGCAGCGAGACGGACTCCGCTGACCGGCCCACCGACGACGGCACGGTCGACGGCATGGACGATGGCACTGACATGGTCACCCCTTCACGGCGCCTTGCATGATCCCGGCCACGATCTGGCGGCCGAGCACGATGAAAACGATCAGGATCGGAATGGTCGCCAGCGTGGTCCCGGCGAGCACGAGCGAGTAGTCGACGTAGAAGCCGCTCTGCAGCCGCTCCAGCGCGAGCTGCACGGTCGGGTTGTCCGCGTTGAGCACCACCAGCGGCCACAGGAAGTCGTTCCAGGACGTCATGAACGTGAACATCCCGAGGAACGCGGCGGCCGGCCGCACCGCCGGCAGGCACACGTGCCAGTAGACCCGGATCATCGAGCAACCGTCCACTCTGGCCGCTTCGATCAGCTCGTAGGGCACCACCTGCATCGTGTACTGGCGCATCCAGAACACGCCGATCGCGGTGACGAGGTTCGGCACGATCACCGCCTGCAGCTCACCTGCCCAGCCGAACTCGGCCATCGCCATGTACAGCGGGATGATCCCGAGCTGCGTGGGCACCGCGAGCGTCGCGACCACCACCAGGAACAACGCGTTGCGGCCGCGGAAGCGCAGCTTGGCGAAGGCGAACCCGGCCAGGGTCGAGAACAGCACCGTGGTGAGCGTGACCGTGCCGGACACGACGATGCTGTTGCCCAGCGCCTTCCAGAACGGCACCGAGTCGAACACCCGCGCCGCGTTGGACAGGAAGTTCCCGCCCGGCAGCAGCGGCGGCACCTGCTCGGCGAGCATCGAGCTGTCCCGGCTCGACACCAGGAACGACCAGTAGAACGGGAAGATCGAGCCCACCAGGAACGCGATCAGCAGGCCGTACACCCAGAACCTGGCCCGCCGCGCACCCGTGGCGTCCACCGTCCGCCGCCGAACGGCGACCGAGAGGGCACTCATCGCGAACCGCCCTCGATGGACCCCGTCGACGCCAGCCGGCGGGTCAGCAGGAAGTTGGCCAACGCGACCACGATGATCAGCAGGAACAGCACCCAGGCGATCGCCGAGGCGTAGCCGAGATGCTGCGTCTCGAACGCCATCTGGTACATGTACAGCGTGATCGTCTGGAACTGGTTGGACGATCCGCCGTTGTTCGACCCGGGCAGCGCGTCGAACAGCTTGGGCTCGGTGAAGATCTGCATCCCGCCGATGGTCGAGGTGACCACCACGAAGATCAGCGTCGGCCGCAGCAACGGCAGCGTGACGCTGACGAACCGCCGCACCGCGCCCGCGCCGTCGATCATCGCGGCCTCGTGGATGTCGCGCGGGATCGCCTTCATCGCGGCCAGCACGATCAGCGCGTTGTAGCCGGTCCACCGCCAGTTCACCATGATCGCGATCGCGATGTGCGAGGCGAACCTGTTGGCCTGCCAGTCGATCCGGTCGAGCCCGAGGAGCTCCAGCATCCCGTTGACGAGCCCGTAGTTGGGCCCGAACAGGTTGGCGAAGATGATGCCGAGCGCGACCAGGCTCGCGACGTAGGGCAGCAGCACACCCACCCGCCACGCGGTGGGCATGCGCAGCCGGGAGTTCAGCAGCGCCGCCAGCAGCACCGCGATGACGACCTGCGGACCGGTCGACAGCGCGAAGATGCTGATCGTGTTGACGAGCGCGTTCCAGAACTGGGCGTCGCCGAGCAGCGTCGCGTAGTTGGCGAGCCCCACGAACGTGCTCTCGACGTCGAGCAGGTCGCGGTCGAACAGCGACAGGTAGGACGTGTACAGCAGCGGGAACAGTCCCACCACACCGAACAGGATGAAGAACGGCGCGATGTAGAGGTAGGGCGACCACGTCACGTCGGCCACGCTCAGCCGCTGCCGCCAGGTCAGCCGCGGCCCGCGCGGCGGGGGCGGGGCGGGTGCCGCCCTGCTCGGCACCCGCCCCGGGTCCGTGTCGGCCGGGCCGACGATCGGACCAGCCATCAGCCAACGATCCTCTTGGCGGCCTCCACCGCCTGATCCCAGCCGTCCTCGGGCGACTTGCCCTGCTCGACGGCTTGCAGCGCCGTCTTCGTGGCGTTCTCCTGGATCTTGCCGTCGCCGGGGCCCTTGTACTGCGCCTGACCGACCTTCTGTGCCTGGGCGGCGAACAGCTCGCCGACCTTGACGTCACCGAAGTAGTCGTTGGTGGTGTTCAGCAGCTCCGGCGAGGACAGCGCCTCGACCTGGCTGGGGAAGTTGCCGGTCTTCTGAAAGGCCTTGATCTGCTGCTCCGGCGCGGTCAGCCAGGCGGCGAGCTCGGCGGCCTCCTTCGGGTGCTGGCTCTGCTTGGGCACGGCGAGGAACGAGCCGCCCCAGTTGCCACCGCCACCGGGGAACGCGTCGGTGACCGCCCACTTGCCCGCGTTGGCCGCGCCCGCCTGCTCCTTGACCACGCCGAGCATCCACGACGGGCAGGTCTTGGTGGCGAACGCGCCCTGCTTGAACCCGGTGTTCCACTCAGGACTGAACGCGACCAGCTTCGCGGTCTGGCCGTTGTTCCCGGCCTCGGTCACCTGGTCCCAGTTCTCCTTGATGTCCGGGTTGGACTCGATGGCGAGCTTGTCGTCCTTGTCGATGTAGCCGGTCTCGAGCTGGTTCTGCATGGCGTTGAAGATCTGCGAGGTCGAGTCGAACCACGCCTTGCCGGTCTTCTCGACGTAGGTGTCACCGGCCGCGAAGTAGGAGTCCCAGCTCTCGAACAGCGGCTTGACCGACTCGGGGTCCGCCGGCAGGCCGGCCGCTTCGAGCAGGTCCTTGCGGTAGCACATGGCGAGCGGTCCGATGTCGGTGCCGTAGCCGATCCACGTGCCGTCCTTGGCCACCCCCGACTGGTACTTCCAGTCCAGCCAGCGGTCCGGCTTCGCGTCCGCCGGGCCGATGTCGGCCAGGTCGTTGAACAGCTGCGGCTTGTCGATGACGTCGGGCAGGTGGGCCTCCTCGATGGCGACCACGTCCTCCAGACCGGAGTTGGCCGCGAGCTTGGTGAGCAGCTGCTGGTGGTACGCGCCGCCCTCGCCCGTCTTGTGATGGGTGATGGTGATGTTCGGGTGCAGGTCCTGGTACTGGGTGAGCAGGTCCTCGTAGCCGAACTCGGTGAACGTGCCGATGGTGAGCTCGATCTGGCCCCCGTCGCCGGGGTCACCACTGGATCCTTCTTCGCCACAGGCGGCTAGGCCGGCCACCGCGGCAAGGGCGATCGCACCGGCTAACACCCTTGTTTGCTGTCGTCGCACGTCAGTTGTCCCTTGCTGACTCGTTTCTGGGAGCGCTCCCAGAATGGGAGCCTTGAGTGTGTTCCCGGTCTCCATGGGCTGTCAAGGAGAAGTCCGGTCCCGTTGACTCAATCGTTAGGGAGCGCTCCCAGAACGGCTCGCTACACTCACGCCGTGCAAGGAAGACCTCAACCGGACGAGCGCCCGACGCTCGAGGATGTCGCCGCCTACGCCGGCGTGTCCCGCTCCACCGCCTCGCGCGCGCTCAACGACGACGCCTACGTCAGCTCGAGGTCGCGCGCGAAGGTGCTCGACGCAGCCCGCGACCTCGGCTACTCCCCCAACCAGGCGGCGCGGTCGCTGGTGACCAAGCGGACCGGCGCGGTCGCGCTGGTGCTGTCCGAACCGGAGTCCAAGGTGCTGGACGACCCGTACTTCGCGACGATCATGCACGGCACGTACCGGGAGCTGGCCGCGACCGGCGTGCAGATGCTGCTGATGTTCGTCGACAGCCGCGACGACGTGCCGCGCACGATCCGGTTCCTCGAGGGCGGGCACGTCGACGGGGCGCTGGTTTTCGCGCCGCACCAAGGAGATCCGCTGCCGACGGCGCTGCGCCTGCTGCGGCTGCCGGTCGTGTACGGCGGCCGGCCGGGCACCGCGCGGCGCGGCGTGCACGCGGTCGACTTCGACAACCGGGCCGGCGCGCGGCTCGCGGTGCGGCACCTGCTCGACACCGGCCGGCGGCGGATCGGCACGATCACCGGGATGCTCGACCACCCTGCGGCGGCCGCGCGGCTGGCGGGCTGGCAGGACGCGCTGGAGGAGGCCGGGCTCGACCCGTCCGGCCTGTCCGAGCCCGGCGACTTCATGATGCCGAGCGGCGAGGCGGCCACCGCGGCGCTGCTCGCGCGAGCACCGGACCTCGACGGCGTGTTCGCGGCGAGCGACCCGATGGCGGCGGGCGCGATGCGGGCGCTGCGCGCGGCGGGCCGGACCGTGCCCGAGGACGTGGGCGTGATCGGCTTCGACGACAACCCGACGCTCGCGCCGGCGATGAACCCGCCGCTCACCTCGGTGCACCAGGACCCGCGTGAGCAGATCCGGCAGATGGTGCGCCGGATGATGGCCCTGCTCGCCGGCGAGGCGGTCCGCCCGGAGACCACGGTCCTGCCGGTGACCCTGGCGATCCGCGACTCGGCCTAGTGTCCTGAGTCGGAGATTCGACACCACCTCCGGCGCCCGCGCGGCGCCTGGCGGCGTTGGCGGAAAGCCCGAGTACGACCCGGTACGAGGACTTCCCGCCGCCTTGCCAGCCACCACGCGGATCGCGCCGCTGATCAGCACGCCGATCACCAGGAACGGCAGCGCCTGCACGCACACCGCCACGAACACGGTCGCGCCCGTCCGCAGCGCCGGTACGTCGAGGACGCTCGCGAGCGAGCTCCGCGCCAACAGCGCCACGACCAGCACCACGCACAGGACCTCGAGCGACGTGACCCGCCACCGCGGGACCGCCTCGGAGCTCATTCCGTGCTCACTCCGAGGTCTGCTCGCCGACCTCGCCCAGCAGCTCGGTCCGCAGCTGGGAGGCGGTCGACACGACGAGCATCAGAAGCGTGCCGAGCGCGGCGGCCTCGACCCCGTCGGCGGGAAACGCGTAGCGCAGCGTGACGTCCATGCCGTCGTCGGTGTGCACGACCCCCAGCGTGCCGAAGAGCCCCTGGCCGGCACGCTCGGCGGCGGACGCGGCGAGCTTCGGGTCGTCGGGCAGGTCCCACGCGACCACGCAGGTGAGGCTGAGCACCGTGAGCCCCTCGGCGAGCTGCATCGCCTGCACGGCGCACGGCACGTCAACGTGCCGGAAGCTCAGCGCGCCGTCGTCGTCCACGTGCACGTCGTGGAACTGCTCCAGCGCCACGCGTGCCTTGGTGAGCAGATCACCGGTGGTCAACGCCTCCTGCTCGGTCATGACTGTTCCGCCTCCCCGGAGTTGAATGTGTTGGTCGCGTTGGGGAACGGAGGGTTCTGTTTGGTCACGTGCTGGTGGCTAGCTTGCGTCACGTTCCCCTGAGGTGCGGCTGCGTTGTTCTCGGCCTGGGGTGACCTCGCGGTTGCCTCGGGGGGTGTCATGCTTCTCCTTGCTGGTGGGGGTCGGTGGTCGGCTCGGCCGCCGCGTCGATGGCGCTGCCGAAGCGCCGGTCCCGCCGGGCGAACTGCTCGCAGGCGCGCCAGAGGTCGCGCCGGTCGAAGTCCGGCCACAGGATGTCCTGGAAGACCAGCTCAGCGTAGGCGGACTGCCACAGCATGAAGTTGGAGGTCCGCTGCTCGCCCGATGGCCGGATGAACAGGTCCACGTCCGGCATCTCGGGCTGGTACAGGTACCGGGCGATCGTGCGGTCGCTGACCTTCTCCGGGTTGATCTTGCCAGCGGCGGCCAGCCGGGCGATCTCCCGGGCGGCGTCGCCGATCTCCGCGCGGCCGCCGTAGTTGATGCACATCGCGAGGTTGAGCGCGGTGTTGTCGACCGTGCGCCGCTCGGCGGACTCGAGCTCGCTGATGACGCTGCGCCACAGCCGCGGGCGGCGGCCGGCCCAGCGGACCCGCACCCCCATCGCGTCGAGCTCGTCGGTGCGGTCGCGGATGACGTCGCGGGAGAAGCCCATGAGGAACCGGACCTCCTCGGGGCTGCGCCGCCAGTTCTCGGTGGAGAACGCGTAGAGCGAGAGCCACCTGACGCCGAGCTCGATGCACCCGCGCGCGACCTCGACGACGACCGCCTCGCCGCGCTTGTGGCCCTCGACGCGGGTGAGGCCCCGCTGGTTGTCCCACCGGCCGTTGCCGTCCATGACGATGGCCACGTGCTTGGGCACGAGGTCCGCGGGGATCGCCGGCGGGCGCGCGCCGGACGGGTGCGGTTCGGGCGGCTCGATGGTCTTTCGCGCCGCCTGTTTTGTCTCCGTGGTGCTGGCTCGTCGCCGGAGCAAGGCCGTCCTCCAGGGTCGGGACTTACGGGCCCGACCCTACTGACCGCTGGGGACACCCTTGCGCTCCACCAGCGGCAGGGAGCGGAGCTGGCGTTCGAGGTGCCACTGGAGCAGGGCGGCGATCAGGCCGCTGCCCTCGCGGCGGGCGGCGGCGGTGGACGCCTCGGCGACGTCCCAGGTGCCGGTGGCGAGCGCGGCCATGAGGGCCAGCGTGTCCTGGGCGGGGACCGCGGAGCCTGCCGGGCGGCAGCGCGGGCAGACCGAGCCGCCGGCCTGGACGGAGAACGACTTGTGCGGCCCCGGCTCGTTGCAGCGGGCGCACTCGAGGACCGCGGGGGCCCAGCCGGCGAAGGCCATGGCCCGCATGAGGAACGCGTCGAGCACGAGCGGGGCGTCGCGCTGCCCGTCGGCGAGGGCCCGCAGCGCGCCGGCGACGAGGAGGTACAGGCGCAGCACCGGCTCGCCCTCCTCCGGGCAGAGGCGGTCGGCCGTCTCGAGGACCGCGCAGCCCGCGGTGTAGCGCCGGTAGTCGGACATGATCCCGGCGCCGAACGCGTCGAGGGTCTGCACCTGGGTGATGATGTCGAGCGTGCGGCCGGTGTAGAACTGCACGTCGATGTGCGCGAACGGCTCCACCCGCGCACCGAAGCGGGAGGTGGTGCGCCGCACGCCCTTGGCCACCGCGCGGACCTTGCCGTGCTTGCGGGTGACGAGCGTGATGATGCGGTCGGCCTCGCCGAGCTTCTGTACGCGCAGCACCACTCCGGTGTCGCGGTAGAGGCTCACCCGGTAATGGTCGCATTCCCTGCCGACAGTTTCGTGCCCGACACGGTGTGGTGGGATCAGTCGCGTGATGTCGGTTTCGGGACCTTTGCTCGGCAAGCTCATCGTGACGCCGCGCCCACTGTTCGACTACCGGAACATGTTCCTGCTGACGGACGAGGAGCTGGTCGCCGGCCCGATCCTCGACTGCCCGGCCGGGGCGTCGCCGTTCGGCGCGCAGGTCCGGGCCCGTGGCGGGAAGGCGGTGAGCGTCGACCCGATCTACGGGCCGCGCACGGCGGTCGAGTCACGGGTCGCGGCGGACCTCGCGCACGTGCACCAGTGGCTGGCCGCCGGGCCGGTCGGGCTGGACTGGTCGTATCTCGGGTCGGCGGACGCGATGCTGCGGGCGTTCGAGGTGTCCGCGGACTTCTTCCTCGCCGACTACGCGGAGGGCGGCCCGAACTACGTCGCGGCCGGCCTGCCGGCGCTGCCCTTCGCCGACGGCGAGTTCGGGTTGACGCTGAGCAGCCACCTGCTGTTCACGTACCCGGAGTACGTCAGCCACGACCAGCACGTGTCGTTCCTGCTGGAGATGGCGCGCGTGACGTCCGGCGAGGTCCGGGTGTGCCCCGTCGCCGACCCGGCGGGCGTGCCGTACCCGCGGCTGGACGAGGTCCGGACGGAGCTGGCGTCGCACGGCGTGTCGACCGAGCTGCGCCAGGCGAACTCGGCCTACAGCAAGGGCGGCGACGACATGCTGGTCTGCCGGCGGATCCCGTGAGCGAGCGTGCGAGCGAACCGATGTCACAGGGCGCCTACGCGATCCCCAGGCGCAGGATCGCCTCGGCGAACCGCTCCTTCTCGTCGCCCTCGTAGGTCCACGGCAGACTCGACGGCCGCTCGTTGGTGCGGGACAGGTGCCACCGCGCCCGCGCGTCGTCGCCGATCGCCAGCATGGTCCAGCCGAACACGTTGTGCGCCACGACCGAGTACGGGTGCGGCCCGGCCGTCGTCGACCACTTCCGCTCGGCCACGCCGACCTCCGCCGTGACCTCCGGACTGAAGTAGTTCATGAGCAGCGATATCGCCGCCGCCTCGTCTCCGCGTTCCAGGTGCCTCATCATCTCGGCGAGCCGGAACTCGGCGTGCGCGATCGGCAGGATCGCGGTCAGCGGGTTTCCCGGTGGCGCAGTCGTGGCGGCATCGCGGGCGAACTCGAACATCTCCTCGTGCGACCCGCCCCACTTGGCCGCCAGCGCCTGAAGCCGCAAGGTGTGCGCGTGGAAGTGCGTGGGGCGGCGCTGGATCACGTTCCGCCACAAGGAGTCCTCCTCGTCCCGGCCGAGCTGCATGCCGCGGGCGTAGGTCAGGAGACTCGCCCACGGCGTCGGGTCCTCCGGCACCAGGTCGGCCGCGGCGAGGAGCGGGTCCCGCGCGTGCCGCAACGTGGCGTGGAAGAGCCTGAAGCGGTCCTCGCCGACCTCCTTCGCCACGGAGTCGCCGCGGATCCGCCACGCCTCCACGATCAGCGTCGTCCCCATCCAGACCAGGATGTCGGCCGCGTCGGCGCGGGGAAGCTGTTCGGAGAACAGCCCGGCGATCGCGTCGGACTGGCCCACCGCGGCCTCACCGAGCGCCTCCCCCCGCAGGCTGCGCAGCTCGTGGTCGTCCCTGGTCTCCCTGAGCAGGGCGAGCCCAGCGGCGAGGTGACCGTCGCGGACCGCGGCCACGCCGGCATCCAACGCGATGTCGTTCCAGCAGCGGTCGCCGGTCAGCCGCGCCACGACCTCGTCGACGGCCGCCTGCTGCTTGGTCTTGTTGCCACGCCCCCAGAGCTTCACGGGGCGGAGTGTAGGCGTTCGGCCCGCCCGCGAGGGCGTCGCTACTAGAAACCCAGTCGGCGCAGCTGTTTCGGGTCACGCTGCCAGTCCTTGGCCACCTTCACGTGCAGGTGCAGGTAGATCTTGCTCCCCAGCAACGCGGCGATCTGGCGTCGGGCCGTCGAGCCGACGGTGCGCAGGCGCTCGCCCTTGTGGCCCAACACGATGCCCTTCTGGCTGTCGCGCTCCACGAAGAGGTTCGCGTAGATGTCGAGCAGGTCATCCCGGTCCTCGCGGGGGACGATCTCCTCCACGGTCACCGCGATCGAGTGCGGCAGCTCGTCGCGGACGCCTTCCAGCGCGGCCTCGCGGATCAGCTCGGCGATCAGGACCTGCTCCGGCTCGTCGGTCAGCTCGCCGTCCGGATACAGCCGCGGGCCCTCGGGGAGCTTGCCCACCAGCACGTCGGCCAAGGCGTCGACCTGGAAGTCGTCCACTGCGGACACCGGGATCAGCTCGGCGAACTCCATCACGTCCTGGAGCGCCATCAGCTGGTCGGCTATCTGCTGGCGGGACACCAGGTCCGTCTTCGTGACCACGCCGACCACCGGGGTGTGCCGGGACAGCTTCACCAGCTCGGCCGCGATGAACTTGTCGCCAGGCCCGATCTTCTCGTCGGCCGGCACGCAGAGCCCGACGACGTCCACTTCGGACCACGTCGCCCGCACGACGTCGTTGAGCCGCTGACCCAGCAGCGTTCGCGGCCGGTGCAGGCCCGGCGTGTCCACGATGATCAGCTGCGCGTCGGCACGTTGCACGATGCCTCGGATGGCGTGCCGGGTGGTCTGCGGCTTGCTGGAGGTGATCGCGACCTTCGACCCGACCAGCGCGTTCGTCAGCGTCGACTTTCCCGTGTTGGGGCGGCCCACGAAACAGGCGAAGCCCGAGCGGTGCCGAACGTCCGGTGTGGTCATCGGTCCATTGTCGTCCGCGGTCCGCGCAGGGTGCCCGACGGGTCGGCCAGCAGCACCGGCGCCTCCTTGCCGAGGTCGGCGACCGCGGCGGCCGAGTCGGCGTCCACCGACGACGACTCGGTGACCACGACGGCCGCCTCCAGACCGGCGGCGCCGGAGGAGACCGCCGCCGCCACCGCCGCCTGCAACGCGGTGAGCGACAGCGACGGCAACGCGACCGTGCCCGCGAGGTAGGTCCGCCCGTCGAGGTCGCGGACCGCGGCGCCCTCGGCCGCGCCGGTGCGTACCCGCACCGACCTGGCCAGGGTGATCAGCTTCGCGTCCTCGGGGTCCAGGTCAGGCACGCTCGGCACTCCTCTCGTCCTCGTTCTCGGTGGCCGCGGCGGTCGCCGGCGGCACGCAGCGGACCACGACCGACGTGATGCGCATCCGGCCGCGACCGTCCTTGCCGCCCTCGGCGCGCAGCCGCAGGCCGGCGATCTCGGCCTCCGTGCCGGGCAGCGGCACCCGGCCGAGCCGCTGCGCGAGCAGGCCGCCGACGGTCTCCACGTCGTGGTCGTCCAGCTCGACGCCGAACAGCTCGCCCAGGTCCTCGACCGGCAGCCGCGAGCTGACCCGGATGGCGCCGTCCTCGAGGTGGTCGATCGGCGGGCGGTCGTCGGTGTCGGACTCGTCGGTGATCTCGCCGACGATCTCCTCCAGGATGTCCTCGATGGTGAGCAGGCCCGCCGTGCCGCCGTACTCGTCGACCGCGATGGCCAGGTGGTTGCGCGACACCTGCATCTCCCGGAGCAGGTCGTCGAGCCGCTTGGTGTCGGGCACGAACGTGGCCTCCCCCATCAGCTCGCCGACCGTGCGCGCCAGGTCGCCCCGGCCGTTCGGGGGTGCCTCCATCGAGGCCTTCACCAGGTCCTTGAGGTTCACCACGCCCACGATCTCGTCGACGCTCTCGCCGATGACCGGCAGCCGGGTGTAGCCGGTGCGCAGCGACAGCGCGAGTGCCTGGCGCACGGACTTGGTCTGCTCGATCCACACCATCTCGGTGCGCGGCACCATCACCTCGCGGGCGATCGTGCCGCGCAGCTCGAACACCGAGTGGATCATCTCGCGCTCGTCGGCGTCGACGACGCCGCTCTCCTGGGCCATGTCGACGAGCTCGCGCAGCTCGACCTCGGAGGAGAACGGGCCCTCGCGGAAGCCCTGACCGGGGGTGATGGCGTTACCGACGACGATGAGGAACCGGGACAGCGGGCCGAGCACGGTGCCGAGCGCGCGCACCGGCCCGGCCGCGATGAGCCCGACCGCGTACGGGTGCTGCCGGCCCAGGGTCCGCGGCCCCACCCCGACCAGCACGTACGACACGACGATCATGCCGACCGCCGCGATGAGCCCGGCGAGCCAGTCGGAGGCGATGAGCCGCACGCACGCCACGGTGACCAGCACCGTGGCCGCGAGCTCGCAGCCCAGCCGCAGCAGCAACAGCAGGTTGATGTGCCGCGGCCGGTCGGCGACCAGGGCGAGGAGCTGCCGGGCGCCCGCGCGGCGGCCGCGGACCAGGCCCTCGACGCGGGCCCGGGACACCGCGGACAACGCCGCGTCCGCGCACGCGAACAGCCCCGCCGCGACCACCAGCAACACCGCGATGACCAGTAGTCCGACCGAGTTCGACACCGCTTCCCCCGAGGAGCTAGTCGGCCGGTTCGTCCGGCTTCGGCGTGGTTGGCGCCGGTTCCGGGCCCGCGAGGCCCACGGCGCCGAGCAGTTTGTCGTCCTCGCGGCGTTGTGCCGCGCGGCGCTGGGCCGCGGCCCGCTCGGTCTTGAAGTCGGCGAGGATGCGCTTCTGCAGCGTGAACATCTCACGTTCCTCGGCGGGCTCCGAGTGATCGTAGCCGAGCAGGTGCAGCACCCCGTGCACGGTGAGCAGGTGCAGCTCGTCCATGAGGCCGTGACCGGCCTTGTGTGCCTGGTCGCGGGCGAACCGCGGGCACAGCACCAGGTCACCGAGCAGCGTCGGCCCCGGGTCGGGCGCGTCGGGCCGCCGCGCCGAGTCGAGCTCGTCCATGGGGAAGGCCATGACGTCGGTGGGGCCCGGCAGGTCGAGGTAGCGCTCGTGCAGGTCGGCCATCACGTCGAGGCCGACGAGCAGCACGGACAGCTCGGCGAGGCGGCTGACCTGCATACGGTCGAGCGCGAACCGGGCGGCGGCGACGATCGACGGCTCGTCAACCGCCACACCCGACTCGTTGGCGATCTCGATACTCATGCCTCAGCGTCCTCGTCGGGCCTGTCCTCGCGGCCCCGAGTGGCGTACCTCGTCCCGCGCGTCCTGATCGGCCTGCCACTTGTCGTAGGCGTCGACGATGTCACCGACCAGCCGGTGCCGCACCACGTCGTGGCTGTTGAGCACGGAGAAGTGGATGTCGTCGACGCCCTCCAGGATGCCCTGCACGACGCGCAGCCCGCTCTTCTGGCCACCCGGGAGGTCGACCTGCGTGATGTCACCGGTGACCACGATCTTGGAGCCGAAGCCCAGGCGGGTGAGGAACATCTTCATCTGCTCGGGCGAGGTGTTCTGCGCCTCGTCGAGAATGATGAAGGCGTCATTGAGGGTGTTGTGCGTGACCAGGAAGTCCTCGGTGACGTACAGCGAGTCGGCGGCCGCCACCTGGATGCACACCGCTTCCTCGGTACCTTCCGGCTCGATGCTGTCGACGTAGCGCATCGGCCGCCCGCCGCCACCGCTGGCGTCGTACTTCGCCATCTTCCGCGGCAGCCGGAACGGCTCGATGCCGACGGGGAGCCGGATGTCCAGGACGTGGGCATCGTTCCGGTGGCGGCCGTACACGGTTCCACCGAGTGACCGGACCAGGAACGCGACGTCCTCTCCCGGACTACCCGACGTGGCGTACTCGATGCGACACGTGCGATCGCGCTGGGTGACTGGGTCCCCGCCGGCGTCCAGCAGGCCCTGAAGGACCGCCACCCGCACGTCCGGACCGTTGTACAGGTACACGTCCGGTACGCGCATCGGGTCCGACGAACCGAGTTCGGGCAGGGCCGTCGTTACCGGGTTCGATGCGGTGACTACCGCTCCCGGCGACGACGCCCGACCGCGCTCGGGGTCCGCGGTGGCGAAGCTCGGTGTGATGGAGCCGGTGATGCACCCGTCGCCCAGCAAGGCACCCAGCGCGTACGGGTCCATCGGCGTGTCGCGGGGCTCGAACTCCACCGGCGAGCTGAGCAGCGGAAGCTCGTACCGGTGGTGACGCGCCGCCCGCAGCCGGCCGACCATCTCCTTGGTCTCGAGCACCCGCAGCGCCCTGCCCCGGCGCCGATCGTCGCGCGTGGCCACCGCCCACAGGTGATCGGCGGAGCAGAGCGTCGACGCGCCGTCCTGCGTGGTGAGCCGGTAGATCTCCTTCGGGCCTTGCGGGTACACGCCGATGACCGGCGTGGGAAGCCCGTCCGACCCGGTGACGAGATCCCCCACCTCGAGCTCCCCGATGGGGCGGAACCCGGTGGGCGTCAGGACCTTCGTGAAGACCGGTTGCGCGCGGCCACGCATGTACGCCAGCGGGGCGACCTCGATGGTGCCGGCCTGCATCAGCCGCGGGATCGACTCCGGGTCGACCATGTCGTGCAGCGCGTCGTACAGCGGCCGCAGGTACGGGTCGATCTTCTCGTAGAGGGTGCCCGGCAGGAAGCCGAGCCGCTCGCCCGCCTCGACGGCCGGGCGGGTGAGGATGATCCGGTTGACCTGCTTGGCCTGCAGGGCCTGGACCGCCTTGGCCATGGCCAGGTAGGTCTTGCCGGTGCCGGCCGGGCCGATGCAGAACACGACCGTGTGGTGGTCGATGGCGTCGACGTACTTCTTCTGGTTGAGCGTCTTGGGCCGGATGGTGCGCCCGCGCCGGGACACGATGTCGAGGCTGAGCACCTCGGCGGGTGACTCGGCCGCGCCCGCGGAGAGCATGGCCACCGTGCGGCGAACGGCGTCGGGGCCGAGCTGCTGACCCTTGCCGGCGAGCGTGACCAGCTCGGCGAACACCCGCTCGGCGAACGCGACGTCACCGGGCTCACCGGAGAGGGTGACCTCGTTGCCCCGGACGTGGACGTCGGCGTCGAGAAGCTCCTCGGCGACCCGCAGGTTCTCGTCCCGCGAGCCGAGCAGCGCGAGGACCGCGTCGTCGGGGACGACGAACCGGGACTGGACTGTCGAGTCGAGCGTGCCCGCCTTGCTCGGGCCATTGGTCTCCTGCGCAGAAGTCTGGGGCGCGCCGCCCCGTGCGGTACCGGTCACGTGCTCTCGGTCCTGCCTTCTGCGCCCGATGCGCCCACTCGTCGATGTCTGACGTCGTTGATGCTAGTCGCCCGCACCGACAGTGCGCATCGACGTTGCCGCACCGCTCAGCCGGTGGGGCGGCCGAACGTGCCGAGCGGCTCGCCGCCCAGCACGTGCAGGTGCGCGTGGAACACGGTCCGCCCGGCGTCCTCGCCGGTGTTGAGGACGAACCGGAAGCCGGACCCGTCCATGCCCTCCGCCTTGGCGACGGCGGCGCCGGCGGCGATCACGTCGGCCAGCAGCCGCGGGTCGGCGGCGGCCAGCTCCGCCGCGTCCTCGTGGTGCGTCTTCGGCACGACCAGCACGTGCACCTTTGCCTGCGGGTTGATGTCGCGGAAGGCGAACGTCGTCCCGGTCTCGTGCACCTTGGTGGCCGGGATGTCCCCGGCGACGATCTCGCAGAACAGGCAGTCCGACATGCGAGCAGGCTAGGCCATGTCTCGACCTAACCGGTCTCGTCCTCGTCGGGGGGCGCCTGGCCCTCGCGCTCGTCGCGGTCGGCCCACTCGAGGAGCTCGTCGAGGGAGTAGACCGCGTCGTCGATGCCGGCGTGCAGGTCACCGAGCTCGGCGTAGCGCTTCGGGACCGTCGCGATGGTGAGCTCACGCGGGTCGACGTCGGCCAGCTCGGCCCAGCGGATCGGGGTGGAGACGCGGGCCTCGGGGACGCCGATCACGGAGTACGCGCTGCGGATCGTGTGGTCGCGGGTGTTCTGGTTGTAGTCGACGAACACCGTGGCGGGGTCGCGTTCCTTGCGCCACCAGGTGAGGTCGACGAGGTCGTCGGCGCGGCGTTCGACCTCGCGCGCGAAGGCGTGCGCGGCGCGGCGGACGTCGGCGAAACCCCAGCGTGGCTCGATCCGGACGTAGATGTGCAGGCCCTTGCCGCCGGAGGTCTTGGGCCAGCCGGTGGCGCCGAGCTCGTCGAGCACCTCCTTGGCGACCCCGGCGACCTGCCGGACGCGGTCGAAGGCACAGTTCGGCATCGGGTCGAGGTCGATGCGCCACTCGTCGGGCTTCTCGGTGTCCGCGCGCCGGGAGTTCCACGGATGAAACTCCACACAGGACATCTGGGTCGCCCAGATGACGCTGGCGAGCTCGGTGACGCACAGCTCGTAGGCGTGCCGGCCGTAGCGCGGGAAGTCGACCCGGACGGTCTCGACCCACGGCGGCGCCCCCCTGGGCAGCCGCTTCTGATGCACCTTCTCCCCGGAGACGCCGTCCGGGAACCGGTGCATCATGCACGGCCGCTCGCGCAGCCCACGCACGATCCCGTCGCCGACGGAGAGGTAGTAACGCGCGAGGTCGATCTTGGTCTCCCCCCGCGCGGGAAAGTAGACGCGATCGGGGTTGCTGATCCGCACGACCCGCCCACCGACCTCAAGCTCCTCATAAGGAGCGGACTTACCCGCCACCCGAAAAAAGGTACTGCCGAACACCCCAAGTTGCCCAATGCAACGAAGAAAAAGAAAAAACCACCCGAAACCCCCAGGTCGAGGCGAAGCGAGCCCAGGCCCAAACCCGGTCAAAGCGAAGCGAGACCGACCCGAAAAGCTGGTCAAAGCGAAGCGAGACCAGCAGTTGGTCAAAGCGAAGCGAGACCAGATGCTGGTCACCACACAACCCACCCACGCCGGGTCTGGAGGAGCCCGCACCGTGGGGGTCTGGGGGGTCGCCCCCCAGGGCCGTCGAAGAGGGAAGGTGCCCAAAAGCACCGAACAGGGTCGAGGATGCCGCGTCGCGGTGAAGCCTGGGGGTCGCTCCACCGCGACGCGGCGCCGCCGGACCGAGGGGGGAGGTGTCCGGCGGTAGACCACGTGCTTGGCATGGGAGAAGCAAGCCCCACACCTTGCAATGCAAAGCGTAGACCGTCGCGCACGCTCAGCGCCAGCGTGTCGTCAGTACTCCTAGTGCGGCTATAGCGGCGGAAGCGGTGGTCGACGCACGCAGCACCGTCGGGCCCAACCGCGCCACCTGCGCTCCGGCCTCCCGCAGGGTCGCCGACTCGCGGTCGGAGATACCTCCTTCGGGGCCCACAACGAGAAGTAGGTCGCCATCCGCCGGAAGGTCCAGGTCCGTCAGTCCACTTGGGGCAGCCGCATCGAGCACGACGGCGAGCGCGGACGAGCCGACGAGGGCGGCCAACCCGGCGGTGCCGACCGGTTCGGTCACGGGCGGGACCCACGTCCTGCGGGACTGCTTGGCCGCCTCGCGGACCGTGCTTCGCCAGCGTGCCAACGCTTTCGCGCCGCGCGGGCCGTCGTCCCAGCGGGCCACGCTGCGCTCTGCCCGCCACGGGACGACCGAGTCGACTCCGGTTTCGGTGGCGAGCTCGACGGCCAGCTCACCGCGATCACCCTTGACCAGCGCCTGCGCCAGCACGATCCGCGGTCGCGGCGCAGGGTCCCGCCAGCGCCGGGTGACGGTGAGTGTCAGGGACTCCTTGCCCACGGCCGAGTCCACGACGCACGCCACGCCGCCGCCCCGACCGTCGGAAACAACCAACGCCTCGCCCGGTCCGAGCCGGCGCACCGCGGCCGCGTGCCGGCCCTCGGGGCCATCGAGCACGAACGAGGAACCCGAGGGCAACGAGTCGACGAGAAAGACCGGTGCGGTGTCGCTCAACGGTGTCGCGCGCGCAGCCGCGAGAACAGCCCGCCGCCGCCGCGGCCGTTGTGGAGGCGACCACGTGCTCCTTCTCGCCGCGCAGGTTCGCGAGCTCGCGGAGCAGCTCGGTCTGCTTGGGGTCGAGCTTCGACGGGATGTCGACCTCGATGTGCACGTGCAGGTCGCCGCGCCCGTCCACCCGGCCGGAGGAGCGCAGCCGGGGCAGGCCGTGCCCGGTGAGCACCAGCTCGGTGTTGGGCTGGGTACCCGGCTCGAGGTCCAGCTCGACCGTGTCGTCGAGGGTGTCCAGCGGCAGCACTGAGCCGAGTGCCGCGGTGGTCATCGGGATCCGGACGGTGCAGTGCAGGTCGGCGCCGTTGCGCTCGAACGTGGCGTGCGGCCGCTCGACGACCTCGACGTACAGGTCGCCCGCCGGGCCGCCGCCGGGGCCGACCTCGCCCTGGCCGGACAGCCGCACCCGCATGCCGTCGGCCACGCCCGGCGGGACCTTGGCGGTGATGGTGCGCCGCGCGCGGACCCGGCCGTCGCCGCCGCACTGCCGGCACGGGTCGGGAATGACCTCGCCGATGCCGCGGCACACCGGGCACGGCCGCGCGGTGACGACCTGGCCGAGGAACGACCGCTGCACCGACTGGATCTCACCGCGCCCCGCACACGTGTCGCAGACCTGCGGCGACGTGCCGTCCGCACAGCCGGAGCCACGGCAGGCGTCGCACAGCACCGCCGTGTCGACGGTGAGCTCGCGGCTGATGCCGGTGTTGCACTCCTCGAGCGTCAGCTCGATGCGGATCAGCGCGTCCGAGCCGGGCTGCACCCGGCTGCGCGGCCCGCGCCCTCCGCCCATACCACCGCCCGCGCCACCGCCGCCGAAGAACGCGTCCATGATGTCGCCGAGCCCGAACCCGGCGAACGGGTCGCGACCACCCCCAGCACCACTGCCCCCGTTGCCCAGCGGGTCGCCGCCCATGTCCACGATCTTGCGTTTCTGGGGGTCGGACAGGACCTCGTAGGCCGCCGTCACCTCACGGAACTTCTCCTGCGCCGACTCGTCCGGGTTGACGTCCGGATGCAGCTCGCGCGCGAGCTTGCGGTAGGCACGCTTGATCTCCTCGGATGTCGCGTCCTGCCGCAACCCGAGAATGCCGTAGTAGTCCCTCGCCACCGTGTCCCGTCCTCCTGCCCCGGTGCCCACCTGACACCTAGGGTTCGCCTTCTTCCCTGCGTCCGTCTTGGCTCTGTGTGGCCGCTCCGCGTGGCCGCGCTACCGCCCGGCCAGGATGTCTCCCACATAGTTCGCAACGGCGCGGACCGCCGCGATAGTGCCCGGATAGTCCATTCGCGTGGGCCCGACCACACCCATCCCGCCCAACAGGGTCTGGTGCACCCCGTAGCCGATCGAGACGACGGAGGTGCTGCGCATCTCCTCGGCCTCGTTCTCCTCCCCGATCCGCACCGTGATCGTGCCCGGCGACCCGGCCGCCGCGAACAGCTTGAGCACCACGACCTGCTCCTCGAGCGCCTCGAGTACCTGGCGCAGCGAGCCGGGGAAGTCCGCGACGTTGCGGGTGAGGTTGGCCGTGCCGCCGAGGACCAGCCGCTCCTCGGGATGCTCGACGAGCGACTCGACCAGCACCGTCGCGATCCGGGTCATGGCGTCGCGCAGCTCGGAGGGCGCCTCTTCGAGCAGCTCGCTGACCATGGCCGCGGCGTCGGTGAGCCGGTGGTCGACGAGCGTGGTGTTGAGCATGGTGCGCAGCCGCCCGACGGCGTCGTCGGTGATGACATCGCCGAGGTCGATCATCCGCTGGTCGACCCTGCCGTTGTCGGTGATGAGCACCAGCATGACACGCGCCGGGGTGAGCCGGACCAGCTCGATGTGCCGGACCAGCGAGTGGGTGAGCGTCGGGTACTGGATGACCGCGACCTGGCGGGTGAGCTGGGCGAGCATCCGGACGCTGCGGCGCAGCACGTCGTCGAGGTCGATGGCGCCGTCGAGGAACGACTGGATGGCCCGGCGCTCGGCCCCGGACAGCGGCTTGACCTCGGACAACCGGTCGACGAAGAGGCGGTAGCCCTTGTCCGTGGGGATGCGCCCGGCGCTGGTGTGCGGCTGCGCGATGTAGCCGTCCTCCTCCAGTGAGGCCATGTCGTTGCGCACGGTGGCGCTGGAGACGCCCAGGTTGTGCCGTTCGACGATCGCCTTGGACGCGACCGGCTCCTGGCTGGAGACGTAGTCCGCGACGATCGCCCGCAGCACCGCGAACCGGCGCTCGTCGGAGCTCGCCACCCTGCACCTCCCTGCCGGCCTCGTAGGTCCTTCACCACGAGTTTACGGAGCGGTGCACACCGGCCGGTCGAACCGGTGCCTGTTTTTGCGTGCACCCCCGTCGGAGCCGCCGCCGTGGGACCATGTGCGGGTGGACAACGAGCCCGCGACACCAGCCGACACACCGGAGTCCCCGCAGGAAACGTCGACCGCCGAGGCGCGGCCCGTTGCCCGTCGCCGGGTGGTCCCGCTCGCCGTGGTGGCCGCGGTGCTGGTCGCGGCCGGCGTGGTGACGACAGTCCTGCTGTCCGGCCGCGAGGTCGCCGGGACGCCGCTGGCGGTGTGGGCGACGGACTCCGCCTCACCGCTGCCTGACGTCGGCCCCTCCGACGAGGTGATGCGGAAGGCGTGCCGGGACCACCACCGGCGCGAGACGCTCATCATCGACTTCGGCGGGACCGACCCGGACGCACCCATGCGACTGGCTGCCGAGGAGCTTCGCGGGGACCCGCGGGTCGAGGCCGTCGAGACGGAGACCCGGCAAGAGACCTTCGAGCGGTTCAAGGAGATCTTCGCCGACCAGCCGGACCTGCTCGACGTGGTCCGCCCCGAGGCCCTGCCGGCGTCGGTGACGCTGCTGCCGGTGGAAGGGACCTCGGTCGACGAGCTCTACACGGCGCTCCAGGCCGCGGACATCCCGGGCGTGGAGCAGTTCCAGCTCGGGTGCGACCAGCCGGACCGCTAGACGGGGTACCCGCGGCAGCCGACCACCGAGCCGATCCGGCGCAGCGCCCCGCGCAGTCCGACCCGGAGCTTGCCCGACAGCCAGAACTGGAACCGCACCAGCGCCCGGTCCCGGTGCGGCGACGGCGCCACGTTGCACACCCGGTAGGTCAGCAAGGTCCCGCGCGGGTGCGCCGCGAACTCGTACTCCGCGCGGAACTTGAACCCACCCTGCATCGCGAAGGTCCGCCTGCCCACCTCCACGGTGCCACCGGCCGCCGACCGGCCGCCGTAGTGCAGCGTGAACCGCTCCGGTCCGCCTCGCAGGGTCGCTCCGGGCAGCAGCCGCCCCGCCCCCGGCACGGCGGCCAGCAGCGGAGCGGTGCTGCCGTCGTATCGCGGGATCGCCCGCATCGGCATGGAGACCACCGTCCCGACGGGCCCGAACTCGTTGCGGCACGGGGAGTCGATCCTGGCGCTGCTGCGCGCGGGCGGCCTCACCGCCCTGGCCGACATGCCCTGAACGACGCGCACGGGACGCTGGACGTCCCGTGCGCGTCGTTCAGGGCATGGGTCAGACGCGGATCGGGATCGTGGTCGCGCCGCGGAGGTTCAGGCGGCCGTTCCAGACCACGTCGCCGGTCAGGGCGAGGTTCGGGAAGCGGGTCACCAGCCGGCTGATCGCCAGGCGGCCCTCCAGCCGTGCGAGTGCCGCGCCCAGGCAGTGGTGCGGGCCCGCACCGAACGAGACGTGGCGGTGGGCGTCGGGGCGGTCCAGCACCAGCGAGTCCGCGTTCGGGCCCCAGAAGCGCTCGTCCCGGTTGGCCGAGCCCAGGCAGGCGATCACGAACGAGCCGGCGGGAATCTCCTTGTCCCGCACGGTGTGCGGCGCGGTCGTGATGCGGCGGGTCTGCTGCACGGGACTGTCGTAGCGGAGGAACTCGTCCACCGCGTTCGCCGCCAGGTCCGGCTGGGTGCGCAGCAACGCAAGCTGGTCGGGGTTGCGCAGCAGCGCCACGACCCCGTTCCCGATCAGGTTCACCGTCGTCTCGTGGCCGGCCACGTACAGCAGCAGTACCTGCGCGACCAGCTCGTCGTCACCGAGCTTGTCGCCGTCCTCCTCGGCCGCGATCAGCGCGGTGAGCAGGTCATCGGCCGGGTTTGCCCGCTTCCAGGCGATGATCTCCCGAGTCATCTCGGCCAGCTGCACCTCGGCCTCGGCGATCGCGCGCAGCACCTCGGGGTCCGTCTGGACCTCCAGTGAGCGGACCAGCGTGCCGGTCAGCTCGCGCAGCCGCACGTTGTCGGTCGGCGGGGTGCCCAGCATCCGCGAGATCACCGCGAACGGCAGCGGGAACGCGAGCTCGTCGACGAGGTCGACACTGCCGCCGTCGGCGATCCGGTCGAGCGACGCGTCAACCAGGTCGCCCACCATCGGCTCCAGCGCGGCGATCGAACGCGGCGTGAACACCTTGGTGACGAGCGACCGCAGCCGGGTGTGGTCCGGCGGGTCACGGTCCAACATGGACAGTGCGAGCGTGCCGTCCCCTTCGGCCATCGCGTCGTACTGCGCGCGGATCGGGCCCGCGGCGATGTTGCGGTCCTCGACCGACAGCCCGGACCGCAGCAGCAGCGCGACGTCGTCGTAGTGGGACAGGAACCAGAACCCCAGCGGGTGCTCGTGCACCGGGTCGAAGTCCCTGACTTCCCGGTAGTGCGGGTACGGGTTGTCCGCGAACCCCGGCACCAGTGGGTTGAACATGATCGTGTCGGTCACCGATTCCTCCTAATCAGGCGACTGAAACTCGGACGGCTCAGGCGGTCGCCATCGCGCGCCGCCACCAGCACATGCCGCTCCGCACGGCTCCGCGCCGCACCCCACCCAACTCGGCTTCGTCGTCCCCGACGACCGCAACGAGCGCCTTTCGGTGCCACTCGGCCAACTCGAGCAGCGCGGGATGCTCGGCGTGCGCGTCGAGCAGCAGCCGGGTGCCGGCCAGGTCGTCGGCCAACTGTTGCCACACCTCTCGCGCCGCCGCGGCGAGGTCGGCCGGCCCCTCATCGAGCACGCCGTCCAGCCGCGCGTCGAACGAGCGGTACCAGCGCCGCTGGACCTCCCGCAGGAACCCCCCGAAGTCGCCGAACTCGGCATCCAGGTCCGCACACAGCGACACCGACACCTCGGGCCGGCCCGTGCGGGCGACCTCGTCGAGAACGGTGTGCACGAGGCGGTAGCGGCGATGTGTTCTCTCCCAAGCCCCAGACATCGTTTCACCTACTCTGTGTTCGTGACATACACAGCGTATGTCTTATACTCGGCGCATGTCAACGGCGAAGAGCAGGCGCGACCAGTTCTCGGAGGCCACCCGAGCCGCGTTGCTCGACGCGGCCACCCGGCGGTTCGCCGAGCTGGGCTACGCGGGCACGTCGCTCGAGGACGTCGCCGGGGACATCCAGGCGACGCGCGGCGCGGTGTACCACCACTTCAGCAGCAAGCGCGCCCTGTTCGAGGCGGTCTTCGCGAGGCTGGAGACCAATGCCGTCGACCGCGCTGCGAAGGCCGGCTCGCACGGCGACAACGCCTGGCACAGCGCGCTCCTCGCGCTCGACGAGTTCCTCACCCAGTGCTGCGACCCGGTCTACGGGCGGGTGGTGTGGCAGGAGGGGCCGCTCGCGCTGGGCTGGACGTGCTGGATCGAGGAGGAGCAGAAGTACGCCTACGGCCTGGTCGAGCAGTTCGTGCGGGCGCTGCTCGAGAGCGGCCAGCTCGCGCCGGTGCCACTGGTGACGACAACACAGCTGGCCTTCGGCATGCTGGGCGCGGCAGGCCAGGCACTGTCCGCCGCCGCGACGGCCGACCAGCCACGGATCAAGGCCGAGTACGCCGAGGTGATGGGGCGCATGCTGACCGGTCTACGCGCGATGCCGACGGATCGGTCACGCGACGTCGTCGACTAGCGACGGCCTCCGGCCCCCGGATTCCAGCCTACGGACCGGCCCCGACACTTCCGCCCGCAACCGATCAAGCCTGTGGACAACCGACAACCCGCGGGGGCCCCCCGCTTTCCAGTCTATTGACGGGCACCGACATTATCCGCGCGGTTGATCTTGGTTGGGGACAACTCGGCGTCAGGTCAGCCGGCGGACCACCGCGTCGGCCAGGAGTCGGCCCTTCAGAGTGAGCACGCAGCGGCCGAAGCGGCCGTGCACCCCCTCCAGGGCGGCCGGGTCCAGCAGGCCGTCCACTGCCGCGACACGGGCCTCTTTCCGGGCGGCGGGGTCCAGGGCGTCCATCACCAGGCCGTCGACCAGGCGGAGCTCCAGCATCACGCGCTCGAGCCGGCGGTCCGATGTGGACAAGATCTCGCGGGCCGCGGCCGGGGAACGGCCCCCGGACAGCAGCTCCGCGTACTTCGCGGGGTGCTTCACGTTCCACCAGCGGACCCCGCCGACGTGGCTGTGCGCGCCAGGGCCGGCGCCCCACCAGTCGGCGCCGTGCCAGTAGCCGAGGTTGTGCCGGCACCACGCGTCCGGGCCGGCGGCCCAGTTCGACAACTCGTACCAGTGCAGGCCGGCCGCGGACAGCGCCGCGTCGACCTGCTCGTATCGTTCGGCGAGCACGTCGTCGTCGGGGGCGGGAAGGTCGCCGCGAGCTATGCGGCGGGCCAGGGCGGTGCCCTGCTCCACGATCAGCGCGTAGGCCGACACGTGGTCGACACCCGCGGCCAGCACCGCGTCCAGGGAGGCGGCGAGGTCGCCCGCGCGCTCGCCCGGGGCGCCGTAGATCAGGTCCAGGTTCACGTGGTCGAAGCCGGCCGCGCGCGCCTCGCCTGCGGCAGCCGCGGCCCGGCCAGGGGTGTGGGTGCGGTCCAGGACGGCCAGCACGTGCGGGGCCGCCGACTGCATGCCCAGCGACACCCGGGTGTAGCCGGCTTCCCGGATCCTCGCGAAGAAGTCCGGTGACGTCGACTCGGGGTTGGACTCGGTGGTCACCTCGGCGTCCGGAGCGAGCCCGAAGGTCGAGCGGACCGCGTCGAGGACCGCCGCCAGGCCGGGGGCGCCCAGCAGGGACGGGGTGCCGCCGCCGACGAAGACCGAGGACGCCCGTGGCGGGGCGCCGAGGACCGACGCGGCCAGGGTCAGCTCGCGGCGCAGACCGTCCAACCAGGACGCCGGGGACGCGGGCGAGGAGGCGAGCTCTGCCGCGGTGTAGGTGTTGAAGTCGCAGTAACCGCAGCGCGTGGCGCAGAACGGCACGTGCACGTAGACGCCGAACGGCCGGCGCCCGAGCCCACGCAGGGCGGACTCGGGCAGCGAGCCGTCGGCAGGAGCGACGTCTCCGTCAGGGAGCGCGGATGGCACGAGAACCATCCTCCGCTCGGCGGGTCAGCGGAAGACGACCAGGGTCACCACGGACGCGCCCGCGGCGAGGACCAGGAACACGGCCCCGTAGATCGGCGCCTTGCGGAACCAGTGGGTGTGCCGGTCGATCGCGACCCGGCCGGGACCGGTGAACAGCAGCGCGAACGCCGCGCCCGCGTACATCATCTCCATCTCGACACCGCCGAGGAAGGTGTTCCAGTCGCCCTTCACCACGATCACGTTGGCCATCACACCGAGGATCGCGGCCGCACCGGCCGGGAAGAACAGGCCGAGGACCAGCAGCACGCCACCGGCGGTCTCACTGAGCGCGACAACCCAGGCGAGGATCGTCGGCTCGGTGTAGCCGAACCCTCTCAGCAGCTCCTCGGTGCCACCCATGCCGAGGCCGTCGAACCAGCCGAAGAACTTGTCCAGGCCGTGCGCGATGAACAGCCCACCGAGCACGAGTCTGAGCACCAGCAGGCCGAAGTCCAGCCCGCCGTGCCAGGCGATACCGGGCGATCGCGGCTCCTCGTCGTCGAAGTCGCCGCCGAACTCGCTGTCGTAGGAGGACGACGTGGTGGAGGTGCCGGGCAGCACGGTCGTCGCCCCGCTGGAGTACCCGTCGTCGAACGACGAGTCACCGCGGGAGCCGAGACCCTGGCCCGAACCGTAGTCCCGCGTGGCGTACCGGTCGTCGCCACCGTCGAACAGGCCGCTATCTGAGTAACCGCCCGCAGCCTGTGGGCGGTTGTCGTCAGTAGTCACCCCGCGCAGGGTAGGGCATTGGCCGACCGGACGCGGCGGTGCCGTCGTATCAGCGGCGCATCAATACTCTCCGTGTACCAGGTTCTCCGGCTCCGCACCGGCCGCGTACCGCGCGATCTCGGCCGCCACGGCATACGCGCGCCGGCTGTAGTCGTGCACGCTGCCTGCCACGTGCGGTGTCAGCAACAGGCCCGGTGCGGTCCACAGTGGATGGTCGGGTGGGAGCGGCTCGGGCTCGGTGACGTCGAGTGCCGCACGCAGCCGTCCCGCGGTCAGCTCCGCCAGCAACGCGTCGGTGTCGACCACCTTGCCGCGCGCGGCGTTCACCAGCACGCCGCCGTCGGGCATGCGGGCGAGGAAGTCCGCGTCGACGAGGCCGGTCGTGGCGTCGGTGAGCGGCACCATCAGCACGACCGCATCGTGCTCGCCGAGCAGGTCCGGCAGCTCGTCGATCCCGTGCACGCCATCGCGTGCCCGGGTGCCGACGAGCGTGACGGTGGCGTCGCACGCCTCCAGCCGGCGGCGGGTACGCAGCGCGACGTCACCCGCGCCGAGCACAAGAACCCGCTTGTCCTGCAGCGTGTCCGTCGGCCGGCGGGTCCAGGTCCGCGCCTGCCTGGCCCGCTCGAACGGGACCAGCTCGCGGTAGACCGCGATCAGCGCGCCGAGCGCCCACTCCGCGGTGCTGCCGCCGTGCGCGCCGCGGGCGGTGGACAGCAGGACGCTGGACGGGATCCGGCCTATCCAGTTCTCCGCGCCGGTGGTCATGAGCTGGATCAGCCGCAGGTTCGGCATCCGGTCGACGAACGACTCCGGGTCGATCGGGACGAGGAACGCGGGCACCAGCACCTCGGCCTCGGCGGTCTCCGGCGGGAGCGGTTCGTCCGGTTGCGCCCCGTCGTACCTGATCGCCCGGACGCCGCCGATGCCGGCCAGCGCGGCAACGCCTTCCTCATCGGGCACCAGGACCGTGATCGTCACGCTCGCCACCCTCTCACGTGTTGTTCACGGCGGTGGACCTAGCTTGGGGGCATGGGAGCGCGGTGGCGGACGTTGATGGCCGGCGTCACGGTCGGTTGTGTGCTGCTGGCCGCGGGCTGCGCCACGTTCAGTGACCAACCGGAGGACTGGCACCCGCAGGACGACCTGACCCCGCAGGCCGGGCCCGACCCGCAGCTGCCGGGTGAGGGCAGCCCCGAGACGCCGGGCGGGCCGGAGCAGACGCCGCCGTCGGAGGTCCCGCCACCGGACGGGTGCACCGACTACAACCCCGCCGTGATCGCGACCTGCCTGGACAAGGTGGGCGCGGTGGCCGCGCTGCCCGGCGACGGCACCGAGCCCACCGCGATCGTCGGCGAGCGGTCGACCGGCCGCATCCTGCGGGTGAAGCGGGGCGCGGACCCGCAGGTCATCGCCACGATCCCGGTCGAAGCGAGCACCGACGGCGGCCTCACCGGTCTCGCGCTCTCCCCCACCTACGCCGAGGACCAGCTGCTGTTCGCGTACGTCACGACGCCGACGGACAACCGCCTGGTCCGCATCGCCCCCGGCGACACCCCCAAACCGGTGCTGACCGGCATCCCGCGCGGACCGAGCGGCAACAAGGGCGCGCTCGGCCTCGACCACCGCGGGGCGTTGCTGCTCGCGACCGGCGACGCGGGCAACCCGAACGCGGCCAAGGACCCCCGCTCGATGGCCGGCAAGGTGCTCCGGCTCGACACGGCCGGCAAGGCGGCCGCCGACAACCCGAACCCGGGCTCGATCGTGGCGAGCGGGCTGCACTCCCCCGGCGGCGTCTGCGGCGCGCTGGACGGGTCGCGGATGTGGGTCACCGACCAGGCACCCCAGCAGGACCTGCTCTACCAGCTGCAGCTCGGCAAGGACCTGACCACGCCGGCGTGGAGCTGGCCGGACCGGCCCGGGGTCGCCGGCTGCGTCTCCGCCTCGGACTCGGTGTGGGTGGCCACCTCCAAGGCCGGCAACCTGCAGAGCCTGCCGCTGGCCGAGGACGGGTCGTTCTCCGCCAAGCCGCAGGTGACCATGGCCGCCGACGAGGGCTTCGGGCTGCTCGGCGGGTTCGACCTCGTCAACGAGCAGGTCGCGGTCGCCGGCACGGTCAACAAGGACGGCGGCAAGCCGGTCTCCAGCGACGACCGGGCCGTGGTCATCTCGGTGGCCGGTGGCGCCGGTGGCGGCGGCCCCGACTGATCCACAGCTCCGCTCCGCGGCGACCGAAACCGTCAGAGCCGCCGAATAGACTGGAACGCGGGGGCCCCCGCGACTCCGGGGGTTGTCCACAGGCTTGATCGGCTTCAGGCCGAAACCGTCGGTGTGCGTCGTTAAGCTGGAATGCGGGGGGTCCCCGCGACTCCGGGGGTTGTCCACAGGGTCGATCGGCCTCGGGCGGAAGCGCCGGGACCGGTACGGAGGCCGGAATCCGGCGCCGGAGGCCGCGGCCTCCGGCCCCCGGCACGGCTCAGTCCACCTGCTCGAACCAGGCGAGCACCCGCGGCACCGCCGTGCGTCCGGCCGTGACGTGGTCGATGTCACCCAGGTTGACCACGGAGGCGCGCACACCGCTCTCCGCCAGCTGGTCCCGGCAGTTCAGCGTGTTCGCGATCGCCACGTCCCCGTCCCCCGTCGAGGTGTACAGGCGGACCGGGACCCTCGGCCGCCAGTCGCGGCACGCGTCGTCGTTGGTTCGCAGCACCCGGGCCAGGGTGCCGGTCGGGTGCCTCAGCTCGGCCAGGAACGCGGTGGTGAACAGCTCCTCCGGCGAACCGGGCAGCGACGTCACGATGTCCTGCTCCGGCGTGTCGCTGTTGAACAGCGTGTCCATCATCTGGTCGTACGGGGCCTGGAACGCCTCTGCCGGGTCGTCCCACAGGTGGTACTCGCGGTTCCACGCCACCATCGCATAGCCCAGGTAGAGCGTGGCGCTCAGGCCGTCCAGGCGGCCGTCGAGCGCGGCCGGCAGCTCCGCCCCGCGGATGTCGAGCGGCCCGCTGATCGACGCCACCGCACCGAGCCGGAAGTGCGGGTCCCGCTGCAGCGCCCGCGCCACCAGCATCGAGGCCTGGCCGCCCTGCGAGAAGCCGGTCACCAGCACCCGCCGGTCCAGCCGGGCGAGGCCGCTGGCGGCCCGCAGGGCGTCGAGTGACGCGGTCACCGTCGGCTTGCTGATCATGTACGGGTGCGTGCCCGGCCCCTCGCCCAGCCCGAGGTAGTCCGGCGCCACCGTCACGTGGCCCGCGGTCGCGAACTGGACCGCCGCGGCACGGTCCAGGTTGTCCGACATCGAGCCCGTGTCGTCGCGGTTGGCCCGGGTGCCGTGCAGCCACGCCACCGTCGGCCGCCCGGGACCGGCGCCACGCGGGACCGCGACCAGCGCGGTCGCGGTCGTCGGGCGGCCGTCGACGCCGCGGGTGCGATACGTCATCCGGTACAGGTCCACGCCGTGCCGGACGGCGCCCGCGTCCAGCTCGTAGCCGGTCAGGTACGCCGCGACCTCGGCACGGCTCATCGAGGCGATCTTCGTCGCCGCTACCTGCTCCTGCGCCGCCACGACCGGCGCCGGGGCGGCGACCGCCACGGCGGGGGCGACGACCATCAACGCGGCACAGACGGCAGCGGTGGCGACCCTGGTTCTACGCATTTCTGTCCCCCCACAACGGTTTTCCTCGTGGGACAACCATGTCGGGCCGCGGGGAGAACCGGGATGGGGCGGGCCACCGAGTACGGGGTGGGGCCAGCCACAGGGCCCCGGCAAAGTCGCGAGTCCAACCGTCCCGACCCGCGAGTCCAACACTCACGACCCCGAACGTTGGACTCGCGGGACCCGAAGGCGAAGTCACATTTGGTGACCTAATTGTGACCCGCGATCCCCGACGGCCTGGCCGGAGGGCACCAGCGGGGACTGATCCATCGCCCACTGGATGGCGGTGCCAGCGTGAGCTGCTTAGTGTGTGGTCCCGACACGGTACGACTCGAAGATGGTGCGCGGACACAGCGAACGTGAGCAGAGCCGGGCTGCAGGGCGGCAGATCCATGCGCCTTACCCGGTGGTTCATCTCGATCAGCCGATTCGACGGCCCTAACTTGAAGCGGTGGCGCCGAGATTGAGCGTCAGATCTGGCGCCCGGCGCACTCCCTGTACCGGCTGAGCGCTGCGTCGATCAGTCGTGTTGAGACAATTGCGGCTGCGTGAAGTAGCTGCACGGGCATCGTGATGCGTCCCAGCATCATGGTGTCCTGCTGGCCCACGACTTCACGATCAAGCAGCGACAACGTCGCGTGGAAGTCGCCGTGGGCAAGCGCGCTGCACCCGTTCCAGGCGAATCGCGCCAAGTTGGAGTCAAGGCTGGCCAGCGTCGCCGCTTGCGTGACGATCCTGGCATAGCCAAACTCGTGAGGGTTGAAAACCTTCTTGAGCTCGGTGGAAGTGAGGCCGGCGGCCTTACCAAGAGCCCTGAGCTCGTCGCTTCTTACCTGCGTCGTGCGCGGCGGCGTAGCACCGATGATCTTGTGTATCTTGTCGCTGGCTGTGATCTCCCTGGCCTGCAGGCCCAGGCGCCGAAACACTCGCTGCCTACGTACCTCTGGGCCGAGCAGCCAGATGACACGTGCCGCGTTCTCCAGCGCGCCACGCAGAAGAGACGCCTGGGCGTGGGTGTGCAGGAAGACCTGCGGTCGACCAGTGGCGCTGTTCTCGATCAGTGACCTTCGCAGACAGTGGAGATGATCCACGGCGACCGTGATCGCGTTCCAAGAGTATGACGACAGGTGGTGGCGCGGCGCGGTTGCTGCGTCGTCTACCGCGAGCGGGCTGCCCGGCTGGACGATCCACACTCCAGAAGGATCGTTGGTGATGCTTTCCCAGGTTGAAGCTCGATCCAGCAGGTCAACCACCTGCCAAAGCTGTCGCTGTTCCTGCTGGTTGGTCACCTCAACTGCCATGGCCATGTACCCCGAGATCATGCGGGACCATGAGGCGCGGATCCCGCGGAACCTACAAGTATTTGCCATGAGATGCGCAGACTCGCGGCGACACGCCGAGACGGTTGCATCGTCGATGAGAACCAGGAAGCCTGTCGCCAGGTGATCTGGGCGAGTGCGTCGAGTAGGTCGTCGGGCCGTGGCCCTCAGTGACTCATTTGTGACCTGCGCTCGGCTTCACAACGTGACCGGGATCGGCGTACTCAAGAGTCTTGCAGATACGGCGCCCGCGTCTGTGGCAACGGCTGTCGCTGCGGTGGCGATACACCGTTCGTGATCCAAGACGAAAACAGGGATCCGGCGACGGGTCAGCGGGCTGGGGATGCAATCCTCCTGTTGACTAGTTCGTTTGTCCAGCTCACTGAGGCAGGACAGATCAGTGTCCTGGATGATCGGGAACACGTGTTCCAGTCGGTGTACGGATGGTGGGTATGGATCAACCGGAGCAGCCAACTCGTGCTACTTGCGCACGATGCCGGGCGCGGCCACGAGGCCGCTCCGAGCGTCCGTTCGATCCTCGAACACGCCCTCGTGCTGCACTGGGTCGTTGAAGTCGGAGATGACGCCATGGCAGCAGTTAAGGCAGCCGGCACCGAGAATCGGCGCAAGCTCTTCGACCACGCGCACAAGGCGAACTGGCCGATCCCTCCAGACATCACCCGCCCCGAGAAGGCCACGCACCCGCTGTCGGGGATGATTACGAACTTCGCGGACCTATGCATCGCCTACGACGCCGAGACCCTCTACGTGCCATACCGCACGCTCTCCGCCCACGTGCACCCCAGCCCGAAGGGCGCGGAAGCCTACCTGGGTGACGACGGCACACTGATCAACCACGGCACCAGACCGATCCACGACCATCTCGTATTGACCGCGATCTCGTTGATAATGGCCGCCCGCGCAATTAACTCCCTACTCGCAGGGCACCCGTTGGTCGAAGCGATCACTCACGCACAGGACCAGCTCGGAACAACGATAGAATCACCAAGATTGCGACGCGCTTCTGACCGTTAGTAGTTTGAGGTCTTACTCTGTATTGGCGTGTCGCTCAGACGGATTAGCCGAGTCGATGCGCACGGCATCTCGCCGTGCTCGTTGGGATACCACGCTCGGAGATGGTATCCAGCGGGCAATGTTTGGCCATCGCTCCAACGCGTCATTTCCTGGACAGTTGTCATTGACGTGATTCTCGATTGGTGACGAGCGTGTGCCGACGCTGGGAGAATGCAGGCCTGAATGTGGGGCAGGCGGGACTTGAACCCGCGGCCAAAGGATTATGAGTCCTCCGCTCTAACCGACTGAGCTACTGCCCCTTGCGAGTTCGATGCTTTCCGAATGTTCTACGTCTGCAGTGGAAAGTTGTTATCATCGTCACTCGAAGTCATACGGAGCGCGATGAGTTGTTCACCTGCCTTGATCAAATTGCTGCCGATGTCGACAGCTGCATCTGGTTCCTTGAGCCACAGGCGAAGGCAGCTTCGGCCGTCTGCCAAATGCGGATCGCCGATTTCTACCGCAACCCGGTCGTCAACGTTCTCAACCGTAATTCGAACCTCGGGATCTTCGATCTCCACGTACACGTCAAAAGTAATGCCTTCATTGCACACCGTTAGTCCACCTCTCGCTGGTCGTCCTGGTCTTCGTCCAGCTCGAATATGCCGCCCGTTCTCGGAGTGTTGGCGTCGTCCTGTTGTGCGCCTAGTCGAGCCGCCAGGCTGGAGAGCCAGGTGCGGGTTTGCGGTTCGCCGTGAGCAACACGTGAGAGTTCTGCCACGATGTCCCTGTACGCGGTGATAGTTTCTTCGCGTTCCAGGAAGACGATCGAGGTCTCGTTCTCGACGCATACGATCGGGTTGCCGTCCTTGAATGCCAGGAGCTGGAACTGGCCTTTGGTGCCCGCGTGGAAGCCCGCGGCTTCGGGAATCACTCGGATCGTGATCCTCGGTCGAACGGCCATACACAACAGGTGGTGAACTTGGATGGACATGGCATCCCGGCCGGCGCCGCTGCGGCACAGCGCGTATTCGTCAATGAAGAACAGGAGGTCGGCCGGGCCCTTTCGGTCCAGGAGGTCACCGTGTCGCGCCAACCGGGCGTTCACGCGAGCATCAATCTCATCCGCCGGGATCGCAGCTTTTGCTTTCATTATCGCGGTCATGTACTCGGCGGTTCGCAGCATGTCCGGAATGCAATTCGGCTCGAACACGACCATGGTGGCCGCGGAATCCTCCAGCCCATTCAGGGCCTCGCGTCCCGGGACCTCGCCGGGCGAACTCATGTTCGCCGGATTCTCACTGCTGACGAGGATCTCATCCTCGGGGTTCTGATTTCCCGGGTTCACATTTCTTGCGGGCTGTCGGTCCCCCACTTCCCGCAACCATCCAGATTCGGCCACGGCTCGGGAAATTTTCATAATGTACCGACGTTGTTCTCCGGTGACCCGCAGCACGCCCAGTACGCCGGACATGAGTTCAGCACTCACCGGTCGCTTTCCGCTGATCATCCTGCTCACCGTGCTGGGTGACCAGTCCAGTTCGCGAGCTAGCGCAATTTGGTTCATGCCGATGGTTGCCAGCGCGTCGGACAGCAGTCGCCCTAGTTCCCTGGATCGAACCGTCGGATCCTGATCCTGCATGTGTGTTCCTATACGTACGTCGCGATGGGGAATTGAGCACTCGACACGTCCGGTGTTATCCGCACGTGGAGCCGATCAGGGGTGGCGTTTCGCCGTGGTGGTCGCGTCGGTCGGCTCGTGCGCGGATACCGGCGGCGACGGCGGAGACCTGATCGGCGAGGGCACGTTCATCGCTAGTGGTGATTGGGTCGGTGCGGCCGGCGTCGGCGTCGAGGAAGTGGAGTACGTAGCGGCCGAGCAGGGTGTTGACGACAGTCAGTTCGTGCATGAGCCGGCCGTCCGTGTGGGCATCGTCGACAGGCGGGACGCGGTTGGCGCCAGGCGGGGACGTGGTGATTTGTTGGTCGGACATGGTGGTGATCAATCCTCGTTGGTAGTGGCTGTAACGTTCTGTGCGACACTTGAAATCACCGTGTCATCGGCTTGCGGTCAGCTCAACGCCCTTGATGCGACTTGGACACGACTTGCGACGACCTACCGTGAGGTGAGGGGGGCCAGCTTGATGCGGACGTTTCGCACGGTGCTGGAGCAGCGGATCTGGGAGCGGCGACAGACGCTGGAGGAGTTCGTCGACTATGCGGAGAACTTCGCCCGCGAGCACAACGAGCCAGGGTCGCTTGGCGTGCGACATCTGCAACGGCTCGCCGCAGGCCGAGGGCCGGGCGGTCGTCCACTCGGCGCATTGCGTCCGGCGACTGCGCGGCTGCTTGAACGGATCTTCGGTGTCAGCGTCGACGAACTGTTGGCCTCACCGCCACGATCTGTCGTCGCGGACGTGGAGGACATGGCATCGGCGCCGGGGGTGACAAGTCGCCCAACGTCCGGCCACGTGGCCCGGTCGCGACGTGTTCGAGCGACAGGCGACGAGGCACTCGGTGAGCGGGGCGCCGACGCTAATGAAATGCGAGCCATGTCCTTTGAGTGGTTGGACGAGCGGGCCGGATGGATTCCCGATACGACTCGGCGGAAGGTCGCTTCCCGAGTGAGGAAGTTGGCGCGAGGCGACGTATTTGACAGAAACATCAGGCGAGCGCACGTGACTCGCAGTCAGCTAGCCCACGCACTTTTGCAGTACTACAACATCGATGGTGAGCCTGGATTCGGGCTTTATTGCGCACATGTATCCGGGCAACAGGAAATTCGCACCACGATCCTTTCACGAACGGAGTGGTTGAACCTCGGATGCTCCTTGACCCCTGATGTCGATCGAGTCGGCTTGGCCGACGTCGAGCCGGCCAATGTCGTTCTTGATGCGTTCGAAGCGCGGCACGCTGTGAATCGGCTTGCTGAGGCTGTCGTTTTGGATGTGCGCTTGACCGGCAAACCGCTGTATCGGCTCCTGGATATTGACATCGGTGCCGGTGGGATCTCGGGTCATGTTGGCACGGCCCCGTTCGTGGAGTACGCGCTGACCATGGATCTGCTCGAAGACGAGTTGGCCGATGCGCTGATCGAGAACCGCGACACGCGGACTGGTGACCTTCCGTTGCGTGGACGGTATCTGCCGGACGTGGCGTCGGTGCTCGACTTCCCAGGACGGCTGTGCGCTGGTGGCGTGCTCGGCCTGTGCGCCATTGCTCGGCCGGCCGATGCGTACCGCGGCCCCGCGGACTACGCACTGCTGGTGCAGGAACGGTCGAGTCAGGTCGTCAATGCCGCGGGGCGGTTGGCCGTGATTCCCAAGGGCTTCCATGAGCCGCTGAACGACGTGCGCGCCGACACACTGATCGGCGCATCGCTTCGCAGGGAGATGGAAGAGGAGTTGTTCGGGCGCGTGGAGGTCGACAGCACAGCCGACGTGCACCGTGCAGCCGCGCCGATGCATCCGACCCGTCTGTCAGAACCGATGCGGTGGCTCATGGACGAGCCCGACCGGCTGCGAATGGAGTGCACGGGCTTCGGCCTGAATCTGATCAGCGGCAACTACGAGTTCGCCAGCCTGATTGTCATCGAGGATGAGGGGTTCTGGTCGCGGTTCGGTGGTGACATTGAAGCCAATTGGGAATCGGCGGGTCTTCGGCTTTACTCCAGTTTGGACAGTCACCTGATCGCCAAGTTGGTAGCGGACGAGAGTTGGAGCAACGAAGGGTTGTTTGCGTTCCTTCAAGGATTGCGCCGGCTACAGGAGACGGGCGGGCGGCGGGTCGATCTGCCGGCCATCGAGCTTGACTGAGCAGGGGTCAGGATGCTGAGGGCCAGCGGACCGTGATGACGACGGAGTCCGACAAGGCCTCCCACGAGTGGTCGATGCCCGGTCCCCACAGTGCGTAGTCGCCCTGGACTGCAAGTACCTTGCTGCCGTCGGTGAGGTCGATGCGGAACTTTCCCTGCACGAGCAGTAGGAGAGTGGTTCGCTGGTCGTCCGCCGTCCACTCGGGGCGCTTGTCGCCGGCCGGGTGGATTCCCCACTTCACCTCAACGTCGTTGCTGTGGCGCACGTCGTCGGGTGGGTCGATGAAATGACCGAGGAGCCAGCCGCGGTCATCCTTTGTGTCCTCGGCGGCGTTCCCATAGATCCAATTTGTGGCCACTATCGGATTTCCCATTCAACGGTCGGGGTGTCTACTCGGCTTCCGCCGACCCGGCTCAGGCTGCGAAGCCCCTGCAATAGCGCGAAGAGTCCTTCGTTGCTCCACGCATTGTCACTGATCAGTTCGCTCAGCATGTCGCGGTCGAGGCTCGAATACTGGCGCAGGGACGTTGTTTCCCAGTTGGCCTCGATCTGGCCGCCGAAGCGTGACCAGAACTCCTCGTCGTCGATGACGATGAGGCTGGCGAACTCGAAGTTGCCGCTCATCAGGTTCAGGCCGAATCCGGTGCATTCCATCCGCAGCCGGTCGGGTTCGGCCGTGAGCCATTGCATCGGTTCGGACAATCGGCTTGGGTGCATCGGATCGGCCCGCCGCTGATCGCCGTTGGTGCTGTCGATGTCCTCGCGGCCGAACAGTTCCTCTTCCATCTCCCGGCGAAGTGTCGCGCTCAGATGCGCGTCGGCCCGGTAGTCCGTCATCGGCTCGTGGAAGCCCTTGGGTATCACCGCTAGCCTGCGGGCGGCGTTGACGACGTGACCAGACCGTTCCTGCACCAGGAGAACATAGTCGGCCGGGCCGCGGAGCGGACTTGCCGGGCGGGCAATCGCGCAGAGGGCGAGCGCGCCGCCGGCGCAGAGTCGTCCGGGCAGGTCAAGCACGGATGCCAGGTCGGGAAGGTGTGTGTGGCGGAGCGGGAGGGTCTCGGGCGACACGGGCACATCGGCGGCGAGCGCGTCGATCAGCTCGCCTTCCAGAAGGTCCATGGTCAGGGCGTACCTGACGAACCGGGTGACGTCGAACGTCCCCCGGATCGCACCCCTCCGGGGCTCGATATCGACCAGTCGGAACAACGGCCCGTCCACGAGCCGGATGTTCAACGCGAGAGTCTCGGCCAACCGCTGCGCCGCATGCCCCGCGGTCTCCTCGTCCAGCGCGATCTCGCGGTCAGCGGTCGTGTTCGTGACCGTCAGCCGGTCGCTCGGCGGCATCAACTCGCAGTCGAGGTCCAGCCGGTCAGCGTGAGTCAAGACGCTGGTCACGACGCCAGCCGCGGCGTACTGGCCGTACCCGCCGGTCCGGTCGCGGTAGTAGTCGCCCAGAGCGTCCGCCACGCGCCGTTGGTCGACCCGGCCTCGGCGGCTTCCCCGGTCCTGTAGCTGTCGCGGATCGATCCGCGAGAGCCGGGCCGCAACATCGCGCCGCGCGGTTCCCGGCTCCCAGCCGGCGTGCTGGTCGAGCCAATGCAGGGCCGCGGTGATGTTCGGATCGGCGCTGAGCCTGCCCTCGGCCTCGACTGTCGCGCTGCCCTGGTCGGGCGCCGAGTCGGCGGTGAGTTCCGCGAACCGCGCCTGGACCGCGGGTGACGCCTGCTCCAACGCGGTGTCCAGGATCTCTTGCATCGCAGACTGCGGACGAAGCGTCGGTTTTTGATGCCAACCTGCGACCGTCCGCAGACCGATGCCGAGACGTCGAGCGAATGCGTCGTTGCTGAGTCGCATGGCCGCCTGTAGCGCGCACGCGGTGCTACCGGTCCAGCCGCTCACCGATTCCACGTCGGCATGGCCCCCATCGCCGAATTAGGCATCGCTTCTGCACTGGTTATGCACTGGTTGCTCATCGGTTCCCCGGCAAATCCATCGTGGAATTGACGGCATGAGAAACAAGCGATTCAGCAAGCCCAATCACCCCGTTCTACTTGCCGGGTCGGACGTTCTCGATGACCGTCGTCAAGCCAGATCGGAGGTCGTCGAGGCGCTCGGTGATCTCGTCGAGGCGCTGTTCGAGCGCGTCGAGGCGGGACCACAGCGTGTCTCCGCCGTCGGTGACCGGCTCGTTGGGCTCAGGCGGTCGACGACCGTGCAGCACCGCGTTGAGGTGCTGCGGGTGCCAGCCAAGCGTCACGGCCAGCGACTCCAACGTCCTGGTGCTGCGTCGCCGCTCCACGGTGTTGTGCTGGAGCTCGCGCACGATCGCCTGGGACACGCGCGACCGCTCCGCGAGTTCACGCTGGCGCCAGCCGAGTTCATTCACGCGCTCGTTGATCGCCTTAGCGACCGCAGCCCAGTCCTCCGACACCCATTCCTCCGCGCTCCGCCTCAGCGCTGAGATTAGCGGCTTTCGACGATTCCCGTGCCCCGGGGACAACTATGTCTCCGCTGGAGCTGAAATCAAACTTTCATAGCTGAAATCAGCTATATCGACTCAAAGGACTTCATTCATGAGTACAGCCATGCCCAATTCCGGGCGAACGGATTACTACAGCGTGGACGAAGCCGCGTGGCTACTCGGCGTTCCTCGCTCCGCGATCAGCAAGGCCATCCGGACGGGCGCGATCCCGACCGTCCGGCGTCGCTCCCGCCTCGTTGTGCCCGCCTACGTGCTGAAACGGCTGCTCGACGAGTCGGCGGGAGGTGAGCGGCCATGAACTACTTCGAGGAACTCGCGTCTCGGCTCGACCGGTTCGAGCACGTACCCGATGACGTCCTGTGGGACATCGTGACCCACGAGGGAACTTGCACGTGGCTCTATGCCAACGACCTCAAACCCGACTGGACCGGCGAGTCGCTCACCGATCGGGAGGTGGCCGCGCGGATCTGCGCCGGCTGCACTGCCCGGTGGGCCTGTCTTGAGCTGGAGCTACGCACCCACGGCGACCAAGCGATCGGTGTGTGGGGTGCGCTGCCGGCCGAGGACATCCGGGCGCTCCACCCGGTGTGGCGGGCGCGGCGCCAGGGCAGGAGGCGGACGCCATGACGTTCGATCTGACTCCTGTCCAGGTGCTCGCGGGCGTTGGCGTGTTGCTGGCGCTGTTGATGGTGTGGCGGGCCGGTGCTCGCCGCGCGAAGGCCGCTGCCGACGCCGCTCGGTCCGGGGCGCGGTTGCTGTCGCTGACCGGTCGGGTGTTGTTCACCGCTGGGCTGATCGTTGGTGTTCAGTGGTTGGCGATCTCCCACCCGGCGAGCAACACGTGGATCGTGCTCGCCGCACTCGGCCTGCCGGCCCTGTTCGCGTCCTACACGCTGACCAGGGCGTTGACCGTGACCACCCTGGACGCACCGCGTCGGCGGGGTGGTCGCCGATGACCGCCCGGCATGGTCCGCAGGACGCGCGGCACGAGCCGCTGACCCGCGGGCAGAAGTTGGCGCAGGACGCCGCCGAGGCGGCTGAGGTGCGTGCGTTCCAGACGCATCCGGATGTGGTGGCGTTGCGGGTGGAGCGGATCCGGGCACAGGTGGACCGGTTGTGCTGGGCCGGGATCATGCTCGGGCTGGCGTTCACGATGACCAACGTCCAGACCTTCGCCGCATCCGGGTCGCCGGCCTGGTCGCTGCCCTGGCTCGCGGCCTGGCTGCTCGATCCCACGGTGTCGGTGGTGTTGTTGGCGATCCTGCGGGCCGAACAAGTCACCGCGCGGTATCAGGTGCGGACCGGGCCGTGGGTGCGGCGGGCGAAGTGGTTCACGCTCGCCGCGACCTACGTGATGAACACGTGGGCGTCCTACGCGGCCAGTTCGCTCGCCGGGGTCGTGCTGCACTCGGTGCCGCCGCTGGTGGTGTTCGTCGCCGCCGAGGCCGTCACGGACCTGCGGGACAAGCTCACCGACGCGGTGACGGTGGCGTTCACCGAAGCGGCGCAACGCACCGCGTCGTTCACGAACACCAGCACCGATCACGAGCCGCCCCGGCGACCAGCTCGGCGCACGTCGTTCGCCGAGTACCTGACGATGGCGCGTCGAGCCTGGTCACCAGGGGTGGAGATCACCCCGGCATGGGTGCGGCGGGTCACCGGCTGCTCGCGTGGCCTGTCGTCGCGGCTGGCCGCCGCGCTGGTGGCCGACCTCGACCACGACCACGGCGGGCACGGCGAGTCCGCCGACCGCGGGCGGGTGCGGCCATGACCGTTCACGAACGGCCCGTGAACGGTGCCGCACCCGGGACGGAGTTGGAGCCGAAGGTCTATGACGCCGAGTTCGTCACCAACCCCGATCCGGAGGAGATCACGGCGTCGTCGAGGCGGCGCATGGTCGCCGAGATCGCGGGCCGGGTGTGGCGGTCCGGTCCGGTGCTGCGGGCGCGGTCGGTGGTGGCGTACCGGGTGCGAAAGGTGCCGCAGGACGCGGCGCGGCTGGTGTGGTTCCTGCTGCGCGGGAACTGGCGGTGGCTGGTCAAGGTCTGGACATGGGCCAGCTACGCCGACCTACGGGCCGACGCACGCAACGCCCGACTCGCCGGCGACCCGGACGCCCGCCGCACGGCGCAGGAGTTGATCCGGGCGGACGCCAAAGCACGGTGGGCGAGAGTCGGCATCGTCCTGCGCCGGGTGGTGGTCACAGTGCGAGTGCTCGCGCCGGCCGCGGTCGTGTTGTGGGCGGTCGACGCGTGGATGGACCGGAAGGCAATGTGGCCTTGGCTATCTGGTGTCTACACCGGACTGGACGCCGTAGGGGCGGTGCTGGGCGTGGTCGTGCCGGTCGTGCTCTACGCCGCGCCGGTGGTGTGGCTGGTAGCCGCCGTGTTCGAGGGCCGGGACAAGACACCCGGCGCCGGGTGGCTGGTGCGCCCGGACCGGGACGACGCCGACTCGTGGATCGATGAACGGATGATCTCGAAAGCGTTGGCGCACTTGGGGATCGCGCCGTTGAACCGGTTCTTCAAGGACGGTGGCGACCTCGTCTACACCATCCCGGCCCGCAAGGACGGGGACGGCACCTACGCCCAGGTCCGGCTACCGCTCGGCGTCACCGCGGACATGGTGGCCGCGCAACGACCGAAGCTCGCCGCGAACCTCGGCCGCGCCGGACTGGAGACCTGGCCGACCAAGGGCGAGGAAGACGGCATCCTCGATCTGTGGGTAGCCGACAAAGGCACCCTCAACGGTGGGGCCGGTGACTGGCCGCTCCTCCACGACGGACAGGTCGATGTGTTCGAGGGTGTCCCGTTCGGACTCACCCAACGCGGCACGGTCATCAACGCGCCGCTGATCGAGGCGAACTGGCTGGTCGGCGGCCGGCCGGGACAAGGCAAGTCCTCCGCGTTGCGGACGCTGCTACTCGGTGCCGCGCTGGACCCCACCGCGGAACTGTGGGTGTTCGTGATGGGCGAGTCACCCGACTTCGACCCCTTCACACCCCGGCTGGCCCGCTACCGGATGGGCATGGACGACGCGGTAGCCGAAACCGCGTTGCAGGCACTCTCCGACCTGTTGACCGAGATGGAGCGACGCGGCCAGGTCCTCGGCCAGCAACCCGGCCGGCCACCCAAGGTGTCCCGCAAGCTCGCCGACAAGCGCGAGCTCGGCCTACATCCGCTGGTGTGCGCGATCGACGAATGCCACGAACTGTTCCAACACCCCACGTTCGGCAAACGCGCCGCCGAACTCGCGATCCGGTTGATCAAACGCGGCCGCAAGTACGGCATCGTCCTGCTACTGGCCACCCAGTCACCGACGAAGGACAGCATCCCGCGAGAGGTCACCCGCAACATCGCCTGCGGCGTCGCGTTCTCCGTGGCCGACCAGGTCGCCAACGACGGCCTGTTGGGGTCCGGGAAGTACGCGGCCGGTATCCGCGCCACCGAACTCCGCATGAAGACCGACCGCGGAACCTGCGTCGCCGTGGGCGTCACCGACGCCACCTTCGAACTCGTCCGCACCTTCTACGTGCCGTTCGAAGACGGCATCGACGATGTGACACCGGTCATCGACCGCGCCATGGCCATCCTCGCCGAGACCGGACGGCAGTTCGAGGCACCCGACCGACTGAAGATCGAGGCCACACCGGTCGATCACCTCACCGACATCGCCGAGATGATGCGCGGCGAACGGCGCGTGCGAACCCAGGTCGTGCTCTCCCGCCTCGCCGAGCACAACCCCACCGAATACGAAGGATGGGCACCCGCCGACCTGACCACCACGCTCGCCGAGCACGGCATCCGACCCGGCAAGTCCCACGGCGTCATGGTCATCCGCGCCGAAGACATCACCGACGCACTCGACGAGTGTGGGGAGTCGGACGGGGAGGAGACAGGTGCTCGGGGAGTTCTCCCCGACGACTCCCCACCCGTGTCTCCCCCCGGTGACCTGCATCAACCATGCGCGGGGAGGCAGGCAGACCGGTCACCGAACAGCGCTGAAACCCGGAATCGCGATGCTCGGTCACTGTCGCCCGGCTCCCTCCCTGACAGCGGGAGCGGCGCATGACAGCACTCGTGTTCTCGCCGGGCCGGCTGCGCGCGTGGATGCACGTGCGGGGCGTGGCGCCAGCAGCCTTGGCCGACTCTGCCGAGGTGACAACGGCCTACGTGCAGGCGTGTGCATACGGCCACCCGGTCGCCGCGCCCCCGACACACGTGGTGCTCGCGGCATGGGCCGCACGGCTGGGATGCGAACCCGCCGACCTGCGTAGCGCGACACCGCACGACCCGAACGAGTACTGGCGAGCGGCGAACAAGGCCATGCCCCGGATGAGCAAGGACGACTTGGCGGCCGTCGCGGGCATCTTCAAGCGAACCGCACGCAGGACCGCCCGGCGCCAGCGTTGAGAACTCGCGCACCATGCGTTCGGCCCCCGTCACTGGTTCAACAGGTACGGGGGCCGAACGGCTTCTCGCGGTTAACTTTGGTGGTTCGGTGGTGGTCCAAGGCGGATGCGTTTGGGGTCGAAGTTCCGGCCGGGCTTGGCGGGGTCGATGAACAGCCGGTTGCGGCCCAACGCGCGCTTGAGCATCGCCCGCC
>NZ_WHTD01000143.1 GCF_009379765.1 Actinophytocola sp.
CATCCCCCAACCCTCACCACTTCAGGCCCGGCTCCTGGATCTACTCGGCGTCGACCCCACCACCCTAAGATGATCAAGTACCGCACCCGACAACCAACTCGAGTTGATCAACCCCCATGTGCGGAATACCCGGCTAGCGTGGAGGTATGAACCCCGAAGTCGAGGCCACCCCACGCGTGGTCAAGTCCGAGGACGAGTGGCGCCAGCAGCTGACCGCCGAGGAGTACGCGGTGCTGCGCCAGGCCGCCACCGAGCGCCCGTGGACCGGCGAGTACACCGACACCAAGACCACCGGCGCGTACGAGTGCCGCGCGTGCGGCACTGAGCTCTTCCGCAGCGACACGAAGTTCGAGTCGCATTGCGGCTGGCCGTCGTTCTGGAGCCCGCTGGCCGGTGACAAGGTCATCCTGCGCGAGGACCGCGCGATGGGGATGGTCCGCGTCGAGGTCCTGTGCGCCACGTGCCACAGCCACCTGGGTCACGTGTTCGAGGGCGAGGGCTATGGCACCCCCACCGACCAGCGCTACTGCATCAACTCGATCTCCCTGAGGCTGGTTCCCGCCGGCGAGGAGTGACCACTCACGTCGGGTCGGGGATCGTGGCCGGACCCACGTGCGGGAGAACCCGTCCGGCCAGACCCGGGCTGACTAGTTTCTATTAACTCACGCATGTAAAATAACCAGATGAGCGAGCAGACGTTGAGCGACTCGAGCCAGGGTCCGGTGCTCGGGGACAGTCGCCGCCGGGTCTTGGAGATCCTGCACGCCACCGACGGCCCGCTGGGTGTGCAGGAGATCGCCGACCGCATGAGCCTGCACGCCAACACGGCACGGTTCCATCTGGACGGGCTGGTCGATGCGGGGCTCGCCCAGCGTGCGGTGGAGGAGCGCGGCCAGCCCGGACGTCCCCGCATGGTGTACCGGGCCGAGCCCGCCGACGTTCCGCCGGGTAGGCGCAGCTACCGCCTGCTGACCGAGATGCTCACCACCCTGGTGGTCGACGTGCTGCCCCAGCCCGAGCAGGCCGCCGTCCGGGCCGGCGAAGCGTGGGGGCACTACCTTGCCGATCGGCCGGCGCCCTTGCAGAAGGTCGATGCCGACGACGGCATCCGGCGCTTGTCGACCGTGCTCGCGGACGCCGGGTTCGCCCCCGGTGCCGTGCTCGATGCGGATGCACCGGTGATCCCCTTGCACCACTGCCCGTTTCGCGAGATCGCCGAGCAGCACAGCGAGGTCGTGTGTTCCCTCCACCTCGGACTGATGCGAGGCGTGCTGGCGGAGGTACGGGCCCCGATCACCGCCACGCGGTTGGATCCGTTCGTCGAGCCGTCATTGTGCCTGGCCCACCTCGCCTCGACGGATTGACGGCTCGACGTCGCACGTCAGGAGTGCGCGGCGCGGCTCGCGAACTTGTCGATGCCGAAGAGGACCGGCGCCTCGGTGAACACTGTGCGCGGCGGGCGTTGTGCTCGTAGCGGATGCCCATCGTCTGTCCACTATGGTTCTCCGGACGAACCTCGAGGAGGACCGCGATGGCGACCGTGTTTCTCCGTGATGCCGCGGCGACCGCCGCCATCTTCGGCTTCTTCGGCTCCGCGTGGTTCGGCTGGGCGCAGGAGCATCCCCCGAAGTCGTGGCGGCGGTGGCTGCTCGCGGGTTCCGTCGTGTCGTTGGTGACCATGGTCGCCGGCGGGCTTCTGGTCTGGCGGCGCTGGGGCGACGGCACGGCGTTCGACGAGGACACGAGCATCACCTTCGGCGTCGTCGTCGGCATCGAGCTCGTCCTGGCCGGTGTCGGCGCGGCGGTGCTGGGAGCCCGCGGCCGCAGGGACATCGTCCCGGTCTGGATCGCGCTCGTCGTCGGCGTCCACCTGTTTCCGGTTGCGGTGATCATCGGATATCCGGCGATCCATGGGGTCGGCGCGCTCGTCACGATCGCAGCGCTCGCGGCCATTCCGTTGGCCCGGTCGCGGTCGCTTCCGGTAAGCGCGATGAACGGTCTCTGCGTAGGGACGGCCTTACTCGCGGGTGCGTTGTTCTCTGTCGTGACCGCACTCTGAGATCGGACCAGGTACGTTTCAGTCGGGCTCTTGGTTGATCCATCGGCGAATCGCCTCTCGGCGACCCCACGCCATGACGGCACCGGTCGCGATGGCGACGAACAACAACGCCAAGCCCGGCAGTCCCAGCGCGACCATGACGATGCCCAGCGCCGCGATGGCAGCGATCGCGACCGTGGTGTGGTGCCGATGTTGTGGGAGGTTGTCCATCGCGGTGTGGAACGTGCGGGTGAAGTCCGGATCTTCGGCCCGCAGGCCACGCTGGATCTCGACCAGTGCCTCGTGCTCGTGCTTGTCGAGCATCGCGCACCTCCTGACTGCCGGTGGATGACGCCTCGACGCGATCCGCGGCGACATCTCCTGTCCATCGGATTTATATCGTATCACGATATAGTTCGGATGGGTACAGCTCCAGTCACGTTGGACCGCCCTCGCTAGTTTATACGACTGAACACTGTGTAAACTTCGGGCATGGTGTACGTGACCGGGCGGCCTGCCGCGGCTGGCATCGTGACGACGGCTCCGTGAGTACGGGGCGGGCGGTCGCGGCCGCGGTGATCTTCGTCTGGCTCGGCATGGTGCTGGCGATCTCGTTCCTGGAGACGCCGATGAAGTTCCGGGCGCCCGGGGTGACGCTGCGGATCGGGCTCGGCATCGGACGGCTCGTCTTCCGGGCGCTGAACACCGTCGAGGTCGTCCTGGCGGTGGTGTTGCTGGTCTGCGTCGTGCTCGACCAGCCGCCGACCCGCGTGGTGGCCCCGATCGCGGTCACCGTCGCGGCACTGGTGGTTCAGCTGGCGGCGGTGCGGCCGAGGCTGACCCGCCGATCCGACGCTGTCCTCGTCGGCGACGACGCGCCTCGATCGCGCGGCCACCATGCCTACATCGCCCTGGAGACCATCAAGGTCGCGGCACTGGCCTTCGGCGGCATCCTCCTGCTGGCCGCCTGAGTCACCCCGTCGGCGCTGATCTCGATGACGACCTGGCCGTGATGGGAGGCGTGTCGCCAAGATCACTCCGGCCGGGGGGCGTACGGTGACCCGAAACATATGGGGGCGATCAATGCTGTCCTGGAAGTCGGGGCTCGTCGGCGTGACCGTGCTCGTGCTTCTCACGAGCGGGTGCGAGGACGACGACCTGCCGAGGTCGACCGGCGATCCGTCGCCCAAGGTCGACACCCGCGCCGAGGCCGAGCGGTTCGCGCCGGCGGTGTGGCTGGCCGACGGCGAGAAGAACATGCCGATGGACGCCGACAGGTTCATCGCGGAGTCAGAGCTGCGGTTCAACTACGACTGCCGGAACGGGCGTCCGGAGGTGACGGTCGCCAGGGATGTCGACGGGTCGAGGTTGGCCGGGCACGGCGACGGCGCCTACACCGCCAAGGACTGCGAGGACAAGAGCCCGACCTTCGCCTCCGACAAGGACGTCGATGGCGGAGCGGACGGTGACTTCTACCTGGATCCCGCGAACACCGACGAGGTGCGGCGAGGGGACGGCCCGAGTGCCCCGGCCTATTGGGAGTACTACGACAAGGGCGACGGGCACACCACCGCGTACGTGTACTGGCTGTTCTACGGCTACAACGACTTCGTCAACAACCACGAGGGAGACTGGGAGCGGGTCGCCGTGCGGCTGGAGGACGGCGAGCCGACCGGGCTGACCTTCTGGAAGCACAACGAGGGCCCGTGCAAGGTGGAGTGGGACGACGCCGAGAAGATCGACGGCCGCCCGGTCACCTACGCCGCCGACGGCTCGCACGGCTCGTACCACCGCGCCGGTGCGTACGCCGCGACCACGAGCGTGCCCGGCGTCACCGACGAGACGTCCCAGGGCACCCGATGGTCCACATGGGACACTGCGCGACCGGTCGTCGACCAACCATGGTGGGGCTACCGGGGACTGTGGGGGAGTCAGGACGGCATAGAGGGCAGCAACGGCCCGCGCGGCCCGTATCCCGGCCGGGCCGAGTCGGTGTTCGCCGACAAGGCCTGCCTCGGCCCGCTGGAGCCCACGGCCACGGCGGGCCCGCCGGTTCCGTCGCGGTCGCGGCCGGCGGCCAACGGCGTGCCGGCAGCGTTCCAGGGGAGCTGGCGGTCGCCGGCGCCCGTGGACCAGCCGACCAGCGACAAGACCTACCACGTCGAGCTGACCATCCGCGACGGCGCGGTCGGCGAGCGGGTCGGCGACGTGCGCTACCCGGGCCTGGACTGCAGCGGCTCGCTCACCCTCGACGAGGCTCGGGCGGACCGGCTCGTGGTGGCCGAACACATCGACGCGATGCCGAAGAGCCCGTGCACGGTCGAGGGTCTCATCACGCTGACCCCCACCGCGGACGGTCTGCACCTCGAGTACGCGGGGCGCAGCGACCCCGACACCGTCACCGTGTGGGCCGAGCTGACCCGCTGACTGTCCACAATGGACTTTCTAGACATGCCTTCGAGTTGTTGAGCGACGACCGGCTGGACCTTCTGGTCCGATGCGACCCTACTTCGGCTCGACGTCCGGACGTGGTCGATGGCCATGTCGAGCGCGATCCTCATCGGTGTCACGTCGTGCGCGGTCCGGGCGAGGAGGTACCCGCCCTGGAGCGCGGCCATGATGCCGGTCGCCAGCTCGGCCGGGTCCGCGTCGGGCCGCAGCCGACCGGTGTCACGCATCCGGCCGAGACCGGCGGCCAGCAACCGTTCCCAGGTCGCGAAGTGCTCGGCGAGGGCTGCCCGAGCTTGCTCGTTCTGATCGGCGAGCTCGTTGGCGAGGGAGCCGAGCGGGCACCCGTACGCGCCGTTGCGAAGCGCGTTGCGGTGGACCATGATGTCGCGCCAGCGAACCAGCCCCGCGCGGCGAGCCCAGCCGGCGCAGTTGCTGCTCCTGGCGCTCCAGCAGCGCGGTCGCCTGTGCCTCGACGACCTCGCGGACCACCGCGTCCTTGCCGGAGAAGTAGCTGTAGAGCTGCGACTTGCTGGTGCCGCTGGCCGCGCGGATGTCGTCCAGCGTCGTCGCGGCCACGCCCTTCGCGTGCATCAGCTCCACGGCCGCCTGCAGGATCCGGGCCTTGGTCGCCTCTCCGCGCGCGGTCAGCCGGGCCGGCCGCGCTGTGTCGTCCGGATCGGCCACATCGGACAGGCTAGCGCATGCGTGGTCCCGGCCTGGACCGCATGGTCCGGTCCGAGACAGGGAGCGAAGACCAGTTGCGCCCCGCCATCACAGGTTCGGCGATCGTCCTACTGGTCTTGGACCAGACAGTCCGGTTTACGGAGGAGGGCGTCGAGTGCCGAGCAGTCTCGACAGGATCCGGGCGGAGCTCGTCGCCCACCGCGTGGGCCCGGGGGCTCGGCCACGAGCCGAGCTACTCGGTGGCGCCGGCCGCGCGGGTGGCGATCATCGGGCCGGCGGATCCTCGACGAGCTGCCGCACCTCGTTCTCCCGATCCTCCGAACCTGACGCGGACGGTGCGCGCGTACCGGGAGTACCTGCCGTCGGTGATCCCGCTGGTGCACCCGTCGCCGCTCAACTTCCGCTGGCAGTCGGAGAACCCCTGGCTCGACGCGGAGGTCGTCCCGGCCCTGCGATCCCTGGTGCGCCGGGCGCTGTCCGGCTGAGGAGACCGATCAGCTGCTTCGGCACCGGGTCTCGCCGGGCGAGGCGCGGTACGGGTGCCTCATTCGATGACGTCGTACGTCTCGACCGCCCGGCTGTCGAGGAGCGGCACGATGCGGTCGAGGACGAGGCTCGTGAAGTGCTCGGTCCCACGGTGCCGGGCGAAGGCTTCGCGGGAGGCGTAGCGCTCGAGGAGCACGACGTCGCGCGGGTCGTCGAGGGCGTGGTAGACCGCGAACGACACGTTGCCGGGTTCCGACCGGCTGGCTTCGGCGAGCCGCGGGAGAAGCTCGGAGAGCTCGTCCTCCTTGCCGGCCGAGACGGTGTAGCGGGCGATCACCTGGAGCTGGGACATGGTGTCCTCCTTGTATGCGGGCCTTTCGACAACGCGGCCAGGGGGCAGCTGGGCGCGAATACCACGATCCAAGATCCACGAGACATGGCCTAGTTGTCGGACGACGCGTAGGTGACGAGGCGGGACTGGAGCTCCGGGTAGGCGACGGCCTCCGGGATCGTCCCGCCGTCGCGGACGGCGAGGGCGGCCGTGACGGCGGCGTGGACGGCCGCGCGATAGGGGAGCGACCCGGTGCTCACGCGGCGGACGCCGAGCCCCTTCAGGTCGGCGACGGTCAGTCCGGGGACGGGCAGCACGTTGACGGGCACCGGGATGTTCGTGGTGAGCTCGCGCAGCACGGCCGGGTCGGTGGCACCGGGAACGAAGATGCCGTCCGCGCCGGCGCGGACGTAGGCCGTCGCGCGGTCGAGGGTCTCCTCGACGGTGGCGTGCTGGCCGAGCCAGTAGGTGTCGACCCGTGCGTTGACGAACAGCTCGGGCCGCCGGCGTTTGATCGCGGCGACCTTGGCGGCGTGGACGGGTGGCGGGATGAGCGCCTCGGCGGTGCTGTCTTCGACGTTGACGCCGTCGACCGGCAGGTGGGCGATGTACTCGGCGACCTCGTCCGGATCGTCGGCGTAGCCGTCCTCGACGTCCATGCTGACGTAGCCCGGCACGGGCGCGAGCGCGCGGGCGAGTGCCAGGTTGGCGCCGGCGGTGGCGCGGCCGCCGTCGGGGCGGCCGTGGCTGGCGGCGACGCCGAAGCTGGTGGTGCCGATCGCCTCGAAGCCCGCGGCGGCCAGCGCCAGCGCGGACGGCACGTCCCAGGCGTTCGGCAGGACGAGCGGGGTGTCGCGATGGTGCAGCTCCGCGAAGGTCATCGGATCGTCCTCTCGATCGAGGTCAGCCGGCCGGCGTGAAGGTGGCGATGTAGGCGAGCGCGCCGTCGAGCGCGTCGCGCAGCGGGGCGACGTCTCCGGCTGCCTGGGCGAGGAGCATGCCGCCCTGGAAGGCGGCCATCACCACGTGGGTGAGGTGGTCGGGGTTGGCGTCGGGGCGCAGGACGCCGCGGTCGCGCATCTTGCGCAGGCCGCGTCGGAACAGCTCCTCCCAGCGTTCGAAGCCTGCCTGGAGGTCGTCGTGCACGGCCAGGTCGGTCTTGATGATCTCGGCGGCCAGCGACCCGTAGCCGCAGCCGCCCTTGCCGGCCGGCTCCCAGCCGATGTAGGAGTCCGCCCACCGGCGCAGGGCCTCGAGGCTGTCGAGCTCTCCGAGCTCCTCCCGCCGATGGAGGGCGATGACGTTGTCGGCCCGCCACTGGATGACGGCGCGGACCCAGCTCTCCTTGTCCGGGAAGTAGTGGTTGAGCTGTGACCCGCTCACGCTCGCCGCCCTGCGCAGCAGCTCGTTGTTCGTGCCGTGCACGCCGCGCTCGTAGATGAGCTGTGCCGCGGCCTCGACGATGCGGGCCCGGGTGGCCAGCCCCTTCGGCGTCAGCTTGTGCGTCGTCTCCGTCATGACGGCCACCATATACAAAACTGGGCTTGGCAGACCATAAAAATAGGCATGTAGTGGTCTCTGTTGCCCAGGAACTAGGAGGAGTGAGGGACATGTGTCCGGCACCCGGTCACGACCTCGCCGCTGGGCGAGCTCACGCTCGTCGCCGACGGGCCGGCGGCATGGACCGGAAGCGCTTCTTGTTGAGCCTGGAGGAGCCGCCGGCCGCCGATGCGGGAAGGCTGTTCTGACCTGAAGTCCACGGTGGAAGGAACGACGATGGCGCCGAGCAGGAACCGGGTCACGCCCACCGGCGAGATCGAGGCGTTCCCCCTTCGCGGGGCGTGGACCGGAAACCGCGGGATCCTCCACTCGGGCCGGGAGATCGTGCGGTTCCATGCGAGCGACCTCTGGATCACCTGCGCCCTGGAGTTCCGCGGCCGGTGGCGGGAGCAGTGGCTGCCGAACCGCTGGACGCACCTCTACTTCCACGACGAGGCGGTCTCGTTGGCCGCCGGGCACCGGCCCTGCGGTGAGTGCCGGCGCGCGAGCTACCGGTCCTATCGGGACGCGTGGGAGGCCGAGCTCGGTGGCGGCCGGCCGTCCGCGGTGGAGATGAACAGGCAGCTCCACGGAGAGCGGATCGTGCGCGGGACGCGTCGGCGGCGTTTCCACGAGATGCCGTGGGCCGGCCTGCCGGACGGGGCGTTCGTCCTGTTGGGAGAGACGCCCGCGCTCGTCGTCGACGGGCACCTCGCGGTGTGGACGCGCGAGGGATACGTGGGGCACCGACGCGCACCCAGGTCGGGCACCGCGACCGTCGTCACGCCGCCGTCGTCGGTGGCCGTGCTCCGCGCGGGCTACCCGGTCCAGGTCGACGACGCGGCACTGCGGACGTGACCCGTCACGAAGAGCGGTCGACCGGCTCGGCGAGGCATGCGACGTACAGGGCGATCGCGTATCGGTGGGCGCGGATGTCCCTGCCGGTCAGCCGGCTGATCCGGTCGAGCCGGTAGATGACGGCGTTGCGGTGGACGTGCGGTGCGCGCGCGGTGCGCACGAGGTGGCTGCCGCTCTCGCACCAGGCGATCACCGTGGCACGCAGCACGGCCAGTCGTGCTCGGTGCGCACCCGGCGCAGGAGCTGGTCGGTGAACCGGGCTCGGGGCCGGTGCTCGAGGCCGGTCAGCAGCAGCGGTAGCCGCAGCTCCGCGATGTCGCGCACCGCTCCGCCGCCCAGCCGTAGCGCGCCGCGTGCGTCCTGAATGGACTCGTGCAGTGCGAGCACGCCGTCGGCGGGTGCGCCGACGCCGAACACGGCGGTCACACCGTGTCCGTCCCGCAGGCTCGCCGCCGCGCGGTGACACGCGGCCAGGACACCGGCGGCGTCACCGTCCATGCGCGGCAGGGCGGTTCTATGTCGACGAGGTGATCCGCGACCAGGATCGGGACGCCTGATGCGGGTCGCCGTCGTCGGTGGCGGCCCGGTCGGGCTGTGCACCGCGCTGGAGTTGGCCAGGGCCGGCGCCGAGATGGTGGTGCTCGACCGGGGCGAGCCGGACGGCGGGGCGGCGATGGCCAACGCGGGCTGGGTCGTGCCGCCGCTGTCCGGGCCGGGTGTCGTGCTCGGCACCGCGCGGGCGACGCTGCGCGGGGACGGCTCGGTGCTGCTGGGCGGGTTGCCGTCGGCCGGGTTGCTGCGCTGGTGCGCCGGGTTCCTCCGGGAAGGCACGGCGTCCCGGCATCGCGCTGGCATCCGGGCCCTGCTAGGACTGGGAACCCTTGCGGTGGAAAGGTTCGAGGCGCTTCGCGAGTCCGGTGTGGACTTCGAGACGCACCAGGCAGGGCTGCTGCTCGCCGCCCGCACCAGACCGGCCTGCACGAGGCGGTCGAGCTCGCCGAGTCCGCCCGCGACGCCGGCTACGGCGGCCGGTACTCGGTTCATCGGGGGCCGTCCGTGCGAGAGGTGGAGCCGACGCTCGGTCCCGGGGCCCTCGGCGGGGTGCGCCTGCGCGACGAGGCACACGTGCGGCCGGAGACGTTCGTGGCCGGACTGCGCGCCTGGCTCGTGCGAGGTTCTCGGCGTCGAGCCGGCGCCGGACGGCTGGCGGGTCGCGACGCACACCGGTGCGGTACGGGCCGACCGGGTCGTGCTCGCCGCCGGCACGTGAACCGCGGCTCTCCTGCGCCAGGTGGGCCTGGTCGTGCGGCTGCGGGCGGGCAAGGGCTACAGCATCACCGCGCTCGGCACGGGACCCGTGCCGACCCACCCGCTGAAGCTCATCGAGGCCAACGTGGCGTGCACCCCGTTCGACGGCGGGCTGCGGATCTCGGGCATGTTCGAGCTCGGCGCCCGCGACGGCGCCGGCCGGGCCCGCCCGATCCGCCACGTGCTGCGCCGCGCCCGCCGCTACCTGCCCGACTGGACCCCGACCGGGCCGGCCGTCCGGCTCGCCGGCATGCGCCCGGCCACCCCGGACAGCCTGCCGATCATCGGCGCGGTTCCCGGCCACCCCGGCCTGTTCACGGCGACCGGACCCGGAACGCTCGGCCTCACCCTGGCACCGGCGACCGCCGCGTTGCTCGCCTCGCTCGTGCTGGACGGTCGGGACGCGCCGGAGCTGGCGCCGTTCGCGCCGGATCGGTTCGGCCGCGCAGGCCACCGAGCACGCACCGATCACCACCGGTTGGGCGGCGGGCATCCCGCGCCTGGGTGGGTCGGTGCCGTGGTGCGTCGGGCCCGTCCTGACCGACCCGGCCGGCCCGGGTGAGCACCGGGTGCCCGGCGCCGTGGCGTCCGCCGGCCGGGCACGCGGTGGTCACGCGGCGCGGCGCCAGACCAGGCACCCTGCCGTGTCGATGCTCTCGCCGGCCGCGACGGTGACGGTGCCCGGCTCGTTGACCACGCCGTTGGCGATCACGTCGCCCGCCGCGTCGGTGCGGCTCCAGTAGCAGCCGCCCGCGTTGCTGCCGTCCGGGCCGTCCGTCCGGTACGTGCCGGGCTGGACGTCGACGCCGATCTCGAACAGGCCGTCCCGGAACTCCGACAGCGGGCCGGACGGGCTCACTGTCACCGTCTCCGTGACGGTCGCCGTCTCGAACCGGGTCACCGTCACCCGGGTGGGCGTGGCCGGGGCCGACTCCTCCGGCTCGCCGCGCGCGACGGTGCCCACGACAGCGGCCACCGCGGTCACCACGACACCGGCGACGGTCAGGACCAGCCACGGCCAGAGCGGCCAGCGATGCCGCGGTCCGTTCGTCTCCTCGGTTGTCATGAAGACTCCTCGCGCTGCTGCCCAACAGTCGTCACGTCGATCGAAATCGTTACAGGTTCACGGAATACCCGTCGATCCAGCGCAGGTCCAGCGACCGGACGGCGGCTTGACGGGGGCCTGACCACCGTCTTCGACCTCCTCGCGACCCGATCGCGGTAACCGCGGTTGATTTCCACCACCTCAGCAGGAAGCATCGGAAGGGTCCGACGAACATCGAGCAGGAGAGGTCACCGTGACGAAGCCGTACGTCGTTCGCTATGTCGGCGGGCCACTCGACGGTCGAGTGGACACGCTGGCAGAGCTGCCCGACGAGCCGCGCACCACGGTAACCCATGTGCACCTCCACGAAGGCCCGAAGATCGTCCACCACTACGACCTGTGCTACGCGGTTGAATACGGCTGCGAGTACCGGGTTCGTTCAGAAGACGAGGAATAACCTCGCGCCGCCCTTCCTTGTCGCCAGCAGGCAGTCGCCAGCGGACAGGGAAAGAGGAGGACATGTCGGGAGCGGTGGTCATCGGGGCGGGGCCGGGCATCGGCCGGTCGGTCGCCCGCCGGTTCGCCAAGGAGGGCCTGCCGGTCGCGGTCATGGCCCGGGACAAGGACAAGCTCAATGCGGTCGCCGAGGCGGTGGGGGCGTTCGCCGTGCCGGTGGATGTCGCCGACGAGGAAGCGTTGCGTGGCGCCCTCGACGTGGCCGCCGCCGAGCTCGGCCCGCCCGACGCCGTGGTCTACAACGCGGCGGTCATCCAGGCCGACGTGCCCGGTGAGCTGTCCGTGCGGCAGCACCAGGAGGCCTGGACGGTCAACGTGGTCGGGGCGCTCATCGCCGCGGCGCACGTGCTCCCCGGCATGGCCGGGCGCGGTCACGGCACGTTCCTCATCACCGGCGGCATGCCCGAGCCGAAGCCGCGATACGTCAGCCTCTCCCTGGGCAAGGCCGGCGTGCGGTCGCTCGTCACCATGCTCGACATGGAGTACCGGTCGCACGGTGTGCACGTCGCCACGGTGACCGTCGCCGGCGTCGTGGCTCCTGGCACGGCCTACGACCCGGACGACATCGCCGAGCAGTACTGGCGCCTGCACACCCAGCCACGCGCCGAGTGGGAGCGGGAGTACCTGTTCGCCTAGCGGCGCACCGGAATTAAAAGTGTTGGTTGCGTCCCAGCGAACGGTGCGGACCTCCGGTGGTTTGTGGCTGGGTACCGTCACGGTCCCCTGAGCTGCCGTTGGTCGGCGCGAGGACTTCCCGCCGCCTTGCCAGCCACCACGCGGATCACCGGATCTGGCGCCGAACTCCCGACTCAGGACACTAGCGGCGCACCGCGAGGTCCGCGACGACCGGTCGGTGGTCCGACGCGAGCGTGTCGACCACCGCCGTGTCGCGCACCTCGATCCCCGAGGACACCGTCACGTAGTCGATCCGCTTCGCCGGCATGTCCGCCGGATATGTCGGGCCCGGCTCGGCCGAGGTCCACGCGTCCGACAGCCGGGTCCACAGTGGAGCGAGCTCGGGCGCGGTCGGCTCGGCGTTGAGGTCGCCCAGCAGGACCTGCCGGGCACCGCGCCGGTCCTCGGCGAGGATGCGCAGCGTGTCCGCCACCTGCAGCTCCCGCACCGCGGGGTCGGCCCGGTAGTCCAGGTGCGTCGCGTAGACGTGCACCGGCACGCCGCGCACCAGCACCACCGCCTCGGCGAACCCGGGCGCCGGCGCGGGCACCGGGTTCGGGTCCTGAGTGGACAGTCGGGTGAGCAGGTGGTTCTCCGCCGACACGATCGGGTGCCGGCTCAGCACGGCGACTCCGTACCGGCGCCGCGGTGCGCCCTCGGTCAGCGGCGGCAGGTCGTAGATCGGTGCGAAGAACACCCACATGTGCAGCTGCCGGGCCAGGTCGGCGGCCTGGTCGCGGAAGTCGCTGCGGGCGTCCCAGTGGACGTCGACCTCCTGCAGGCCGACCACGTCGGCGCGGCTGTCCCGGATCACGGCGGCGGTCCGCGCAAGGTCGAGCGCGGTGTCGCTGCCGATGCCGGTGTGGATGTTGAAGTTCATCACCCGCAGCGGCACGTCCCGGCCGGGCCCGTGAGCCGGTGCCGCGGACGCGGGGGTGCCGAGCAAGGACAGGGTGAGCAGTGCGGCCAGGAGCAGGGGGAGCCGGCGCATCGCGTGAAGACCTCCGTCAGGGTGGGCAGACCGTCCCGTTGCGCGGCACCTTAGCGTCGGTGAGGAAACTCACGGCGGCGGCCGTGGCACACGGAGAGAAACCCAGGGCGCCGTGCCCGCCGCCCTGCCAGGACACGTACACCCCCGACGCGAGCTGCTGCGCGGCCCGCTTGCTGCCCTCCTCCGGGGTGACCGCGTCGCTCGCGGTGCCGATCACCATGACCGGCGGGGCGTCGCGCGCGGTCGGTGTCGGCAGCGGCTGGTTCGGCACCGTCCACGGGCTGCACAGCGCGAGCCGCTGCGCGGCCAGCGCGCCGAACGTCGGGAACCGCTTCTTCCAGTCCTTGCCGTACTCCTCGATCCGCCCGGGGGACAACCGGGTCTTGGTGTCGTTGCAGCTGATCACGAGCGTCGAGTCCAGCGTCGCGGCCTGGACGTCGGTGCCGATCACGACCGGGACGAGCAGCGACACGAGCCCGCTCGGGTCGCCGTCGCCGGCCTTCGCGAGCGCCGCGGACAGCGCGGGCCAGGTGGACCGGTCGGACAACCCGATCATCACCGCGTGCATCGCCGACCCGGCGGTGATGTCCAGCGCGTCCGGCTCGGTCATGGGGCTGTCCCGCAGCGTGCCGAGCAGTTCCAGCAGCGCGCGCTTCGGCTGGCTGCCCAGCTCGCAGTGGCGGTTGACGCAGTCGGTGGAGAACGCGTCGTAGGCGGCCTCGGCGCCCTTCGCGATGCCCTCGAGCGCGACCGCGGCGTCCTGGGTCGGGTCGGGCACGCCGTCCAGCACCAGCCGGCCGACCTTGTCGGGAAACCGGTCGGCGAACACCGACAGCACGCGCGAGCCCTCGCCGTGCCCGATGCCGTTGAGCCGGGTCACGCCCATCGCGTCACGCAAGGTGTCGAGGTCGGCGGCGGTGCGCCAGGTGTCGAGCGCCGGTAGCTGGCTCTCCAGCGCGATCGAGCACCGCTGGCCCGCGGTCTGCGCGGCCTCCAGCCACACGTCGATCGGCAGGTCGGCCGGGTCGGCGTCGACAATCGTGCGCCGGACCTCCTCGGGTACGCAGTTGGCCGCGGCGGAGTTGCCGGTGCCGCGCCGGTCCATGCCGATGAGCGAGAACTTCTCGAAGAACTCCTGCGGCAGCGTCGCGGCCAGCCGGGCTGCGTACAGCGTGCCGGGCAGCCCGTCGACGTCGTTGACCACGACCAGCGGCACCGGGCCCTTGCCCGCGCGCAGCAGCTGCACGCGGGCGACGCCGCGGCCGGGCGCGTAGGGGGAGTCGAGGACCGCGTTGATCTTGCCGCACTCGATCGGCAGCCAGCCCGGCAGCTTCTGCTCGGCGAGCCTGCCGCGGACCTCCTCGGAGCACTCCCGCCAGGCCATGCCGCCGGTCATCTCCTCCAGCGGCGGCACCTCGGGGGTGGCGGTCGGCGCCGCGCTGCTGGCGTCCGGCGCCTCCTGCACGACGATCCCGGGCCGCGCCGACGGGCCCGCGGTGCACCCGGCGACGAGTCCGGCAGTCGCGAACAGAACGGCGAACCGCCGCACCCAGCCCAGGCCGGTCACCTGGCCTCCTCCTACATCCTCGACAGAACCGCAGCGTCGCACGCCACGGGTGAGGGTTCCGTGAGTAAGAATGGCCGGGTGCAGCTGCCTGTGATGCCACCCGTGCCGCCGATGCTGGCCAAAGCCGTGCCCGCCATCCCCGACGGCCAGTTCTACGAACCGAAGTGGGACGGCTTCCGGTCGATCGTCTTCCGAGACGGCGACGAGGTCGAGATCGGCAGCCGCAACGAGCGCCCGATGACCAGGTACTTCCCGGAGATCGTCGAGGCGCTCAAGGCCAACCTGCCGCAGCGGTGCGTCCTCGACGGCGAGATCGTGATCGCCAGCACGGAGAAGCACGGCCTCGACTGGGAGGCCCTCCAGCAGCGGATCCACCCGGCGGCGAGCCGGGTCAAGCTGCTGTCCGAGCAGACCCCGGCGAGCTTCGTCGCGTTCGACCTGCTCGCGCTGGGCGACGAGTCGTACCTGGAACGCCCGTTCGGCGATCGCCGGGCGGCCCTGGAAAAGGCGCTGGCCTCAGCAAAGGCACCCGTGCACCTCACCCTCGGCACCACCGACAAGGAGGTGGCCGCCGAGTGGTTCAACCTGTTCGAGGGCGCAGGACTGGACGGGCTGATCGCCAAGCAGCTCGGCGAGCCCTACCAGCCGGACAAGCGGGTCATGAAGAAGATCAAGCACGAGCGGACCGCGGACTGCGTGCTCGCCGGCTACCGGGTGCACAAGTCCGGTCCGGACGCGGTCGGGTCGTTGCTGCTCGGGCTGCACGACGACGCGGGCAAGCTGGCGTCGGTCGGCGTGGTCGGCGCGTTCCCGATGGCGCGGCGCAAGGAGCTGATGGTCGAGCTGCAGCCGCTCGTCACCACGTTCGACGACCACCCGTGGGCGTGGGCGGCGCACGAGGCGGGGGAGCGGACGCCGCGCAAGAACGAGGTCAGCCGGTGGAACGCGGGCAAGGACCTGTCGTTCATCCCGCTGCGCCCGGAGCGGGTGCTCGAGGTGCGCTACGACTACATGGAGGGCCCGCGGTTCCGGCACACGACGCAGTTCGTCCGCTGGCGCCCGGACCGGGAGCCGTCGTCGTGCACCTACGGGCAGCTTGAGCAGCCGGTCCGGTTCGACATCGACGACATCCTCGGCACGAAGTAGCCGTGCGACGACTTCTCCCCGACCAGGCGGCGGACGTCGACCTGTTCTCCTCCTTCAACAACTCGCCGGGCGGCGTCGCCCAGGTCCGACTGAGCATGGTGATGAGCGTCGATGGCTCGACCACCGACGAGGCGGGGTGGACGTCGCGGCTGGGGCGCCCCGCGGACAAGCGCCTGTTGCGCGCCCTGCGCGGGGTGGCCGATGCGATCCTCGTCGGCGCCGGCAGCGTCCGCACCGGTCGGTATCCGCCGCACCGGCCGCCCGCCGAGTACCGGGCCCGGCGCCGCGAGGCCGGACGTCCGGAGGTTGCACCGCTCGTCGTGGTCACCGGGAGCGGAGACCTCGACTGGTCGCTGCCGGCGTTCACCGACTCGGGTACACCTACTCTCGTTCTGACCTGTGGGCGCGCGCCTACCCCTCGGCTGCCGGCTGACCAGGTCCTCGTGCACGGCGAAGCCACTGTTGATCTCGACGCCGGGCTCGGTGCGCTGCGGGACCGGTTCGGGCTGTGTGCCGTGCTGTGCGAGGGCGGTCCCGGTCTGGCGACGGAGCTGTTTCGGGCCGGGCTGGTCGACGAGTTGGTGGTGAGCCTGGCCCCGTCGATCATGCCGGGGCGCAACCGCCGGCTGGTGGACAATCCACGCCGGCGCGAGGAACTGACACTGTCCGAGGTCTACGAGGAGGATGGCCAGGTGTTCCTCCGCTACGGGGTGCGAGCACGTGACTAAGCAGGATGACAAGCGAGCGGCGGTCAAGGCGAGGCTGGCGAAGGCGCCGTCGCCGACGGCACGAACCGAGGTTCTGCGGGCGCACCTGTTGCGTCGTGCGCGGTCGAAGTCGCCGACGTGGATCGACGAGCTGGCGGAACTCGCCAGCGAGTGCGATGTGGAGCCGCATGTCTTGCGGGCGACTGTCAGCACGCTCGCCTGGCAGGCGAGGGATGTCGGTCAGTCACTGCCGATCGTCAGCGCCGACGACGCTGGTCCCGCCAGCACCCGGGAGCTGTGCCGCCGGTACCTGCACGGGTTCCGGCTGCGGTTCGACTTTAGGTTCGAGGCACTCGGCGCGCAGGTGCCGGTTTGGTTGAAGGCCGACCCGGACGACGCACTGTTTCTCGCGCTGTCCGGGTTCGCCGGTCTCGGCCGGCAGGCAAGCAGGGCGCTACGCGACGTCGAAGAGTCATTGGAGTCGCCGAACGCGGACCAGGTGACCCGTAACGTGTGCCTGCACGCGCTGTGGTTCGGCAACGACGTCGACGGTCAGGCGGAGCGGATCATCCGGCTGTCCGACGAGATGATCAACCGCGGCGAGGACGAGGCGAACCTGTACTTCTGGCGGGCTTACGCGTTCCGTCGGTTGGAGCGGTTCGACGAGGCGATGGTGTCGATCGACCGGGCCATCGAGTTGCACCCGCCCGGGATGAACATCGTGCATCAGGACTACGTTCGGGAACGAGCGCTGATCGCCACGTCGAAGCTTGTGCTGGCGCAGGTCGCCATGCACGCGCGCCAGGTGTCGGACGAGCTCCGAGCGGAGATGAGCAGCCAACTGGAGTCGGCGAAGGCAGAGCTGCGCAAGCAGCAGGAGGATGCGCAGAAGGTGGTTTCGGACAGTTTACTCAAGATCGTCGAGATCCTCGGACTCTTCATCGCGCTGGCCGGTTTTCTGGTTGGTTCGGGCGTAGTGGCGTTCCGGGCGACCGGGTTCTGGCAGAACTTCGCCTCGATGTCGCTGGTCCTTCTCGGGTCCGTGCTGTTCTTCGGCCTGCTGCGGCTGGTGATCAGGTACCGGCCGCAACGGCGTTGATCACGGGATCTCGAGCAGCAGTTCGTTCGGCCGCGCGAACTCCGGCGCGACCACGTCGGCGACGTAGCTTCCTACGACTTCGCCGGTCAGCCAGTCCGGCTCGGGCGGCGCGCCGATCCAGCGGTCCGTGACTACCGGTGTCATGATCGCGACCTCGTGCAGCCGTACCCGGGCGCCGATGTCGCCCACGGCGAGTGCACGGACCATCATGCGTTGAGCCGCGCCGGTGATCGAGATGGGCGCGGCGAAAGGCTCTGGATGATCAGCGGCGATCCCGGCCAGGGTCACGTACACGGGTGCCGCTGTGTGATCGAGAAGCGGCAGAAACGTTCGCGCCACGAGGAAATGGGCGGTGAGGTTGTCCCGGAGGATTCGGTCCCACGTCTCGGAGGACACATCGACCAGCTGCTCGCCTTCCCACCACGCGCCCAGCGACGCGACGACTGCCCGGAGCGGGCCGTGTTCGGCCGGGACGGCGTCGCGTAGTGTCGCGGCTCCCTGCTCGGTCCCGACATCGCCAAGCACGAGATGCAGCCGTTCCTGGTCCGCCGGGTCGACCCGACCCGCCAGTGCGGTCAGCCGACTCTCGCTGCGTGACGGCACCACGACCCGTGCGCCCCGGGCCAGCAGCGCGTGCACCACACACTCGCCGACGACCCCGGCGCCGCCCGCGACCAGGACGGTTCCGAGCGCACCCACGGCTTCGGCGTCTGACTGATGACTGGAGTTCGTCACGCGGCCATTTCAGCATGCGGGCAGGCAGCGAGCGCGGGTGCGCGGCCGGCTCAGCGGCGGTTGCCGGCGCGGCGCTGGTTCACCAGGGACCACACCGAAACGGACTCGCCGGACTCGTCGGCGGCTCGTGACCGTCTCGCGATGAACGGCTCGGCTCGACCGGCGCCGGCCTCGAGCTCCTGGCGGATCTGGTCGTAGATCGGAGTGTCGGTCAACACCAATCCCTTCCGTCGCAGCAGCCCTCGCAAGCTACGCAGCGTACTCCCTCGGATCCATAGCGCGGCAAGGCCTCCCTTTACCACGGAACAGAAAACCGTTCGCGTCAAACGCGGCGGTACCGGACGATTCGCGGAATGGGCACGGGATTTCTCGAGGCGAACGGGCTGGGCCACCGGCTCGACGACGGTCGGCACCTCTTCGACGACGTGACGTTCCGGGTGAGCACCGGTCAGGTCGTGGCACTGGTCGGCGCGAACGGCGCCGGCAAGACCACGCTGCTGCGCATCCTGGCCGGCGAGCTCGCGCCGCGGGCGGGCGGTGGCGTCACCGTCCAAGGTGGACTCGGCGTGATGCCGCAGTTCATCGGCTCGGTCCGGGACGACCGGACCGTGCGCGACCTGCTGCTCGCCGTCGCGCCGCCGCCGGTGCGGGCCGCGGCCGAGGCGCTCGACGCCGCGGAGCTCGCGCTGATGGAGACCGACGACGAGCCGACCCAGCTGAGCTACGCCGACGCCCTGCACGCGTGGGGCGAGTCAGGCGGCTACCAGATCGAGGTCCTGTGGGACACGGTGACCGTCGCCGCGCTCGGGGTGCCGTTCGACCGGGCGCGGTTCCGTGAGGTGCGCACGCTGTCCGGCGGCGAGCAGAAGCGGCTGGTCCTCGAGGCGCTGCTGTCCGGCCGCGAGCAGGTCCTGCTGCTCGACGAGCCGGACAACTACCTCGACGTGCCCGGCAAGCGGTGGCTCGAGGGCCGGCTCGCCGAGTGCGCCAAGGCGGTGCTGCTCGTCAGCCACGACCGGGAGCTGCTCGCTTCGGCGGCCACGCACGTGGTGACGCTGGAAGGCGGCACGACCTGGGTCCACGGCGGCGGGTTCGGCACCTGGCACGAGGCGCGGCTGGCGCGCTGGGCGCGGATGGCCGAGCTGCGCAGGCGCTGGGACGAGGAGCACGAGAAGCTCAAGGAGCTCGTCCGGTCGTTGCAACAGGCCGCGATGAACAGCGACGCGCTGACCTCGCGGTACCGGGCGGCGCAGACCCGGCTGCGCAAGTTCGAGGAGGCGGGCCCGCCGCCGCTGCCGCCGCGCGAGCCGCCGGTGCGGCCGCGGCTGCGCGGCGGGCGGACCGGGCTGCGGGCGATCACCTGCGCCTCGCTGGAGCTGACCGGGCTGATGAAGCCGTTCGACCTGGAGGTGTTCTTCGCCGACCGGGTGTGCGTGCTGGGCTCGAACGGGTCCGGCAAGAGCCACTTCCTGCGCCTGCTCGCCGGCGACGACGTGACGCACTCGGGCCGAGCGCGGCTCGGCGCGCGGGTGGTACCGGGCCTGTTCGCGCAGACGCACCAGCATCGGGAGTGGGTCGGCCGGACCCTGACGGACATCCTGTGGCACGGCGACGGCGACCGGTCCGGCATGGACCAGGGGCGGGCGTCGGCCGTGCTGTCCCGGTACGGCCTGGCGGCGGCGCGCGAGCAGCGGTTCGAGACGTTGTCCGGCGGGCAGCAGGCGCGGTTCCAGATCCTGCTGCTGGAGCTGTCGGGGGCGACGCTGCTCCTGCTGGACGAGCCGACGGACAACCTGGACCTGACGTCGGCGGAAGCGTTGCAGGACGCGCTGGAGGAGTTCACCGGCACGGTGCTCGCGGTCACCCACGACCGGTGGTTCGCGCGCTCGTTCGACCGGTTCCTGGTGTTCCGTTCGGACGGCGTGGTGTCCGAGGTGGACTCGCCGGTGTGGGACGAGGGGCGGGTTCGGCGCGCTCGCTGAACGCCGTCGAGGACGCCGGCGCCCCGGCTCGGCGGGTCGCGAGTGTTGGACTCGCGGGCTTGGGGGTGCGGGACTCAGTCGGCCAGTACGTCGGCGATCGTGTCTATGCCGTGGTCCAGGTCGGCCTGCGAGATGACCAGCGGCGGCGCCACGCGCAGCGTCGTGTCGTGGGTTTCCTTGCACAGCACGCCCCGGTCCATCAGCGTCTCGCTGATCCGGCGCGCGTGCCGGCCGGGGGCGATCTCGACGCCTGCCCACAGTCCTCGGCCGCGGACCTCCGCCACCCCGCGCCCGACGAGCTCGCCGAGCCGGCGGTGGAGGTGCGCACCGAGGGACCGGGACCGCTCCTGGAACTCGCCGGTCGACAGCAGCGTGATGACCGCGCGGCCGACGGCGCACGCGAGCGGGTTGCCGCCGAACGTCGAGCCGTGCTCGCCCGGCTTCAGCACGCCCAGCACGTCGCGCCGGCCGACCACCGCGGACACCGGAAGGATGCCGCCGCCGAGGGCCTTGCCCAGCGTGTACAGGTCCGCCCGGATGCCCTCGTGCTCGGACGCGAACAGCGTGCCGGTGCGCGCGAGACCCGACTGGATCTCGTCGGCGATGAGCAGCACGTTGTTGTCGTCGCACAGCCGGCGGACCTCACGCAAGTAGCCGGCAGGTGGCACGAGCACCCCGGCCTCACCCTGCACCGGCTCGACCAGTACGGCGGCCGTACGCGGCGAGATGGCGGCCTCCAGGGCCTGCGCGTCGCCGTACTTCACGACCTGGAAGCCGGGGGTGAACGGGCCGAAGTCGTTGCGTGCCACCGAGTCCGTGGAGAAGGAGATGATCGTGGTGGTCCGCCCGTGGAAGTTGGAGCCGGCCACGATGATCTCCGCGGCGCCGTCCGGCACGCCCTTGACCTGGTAGGCCCACTTGCGTGCGACCTTGATCGCCGACTCGACGGCCTCGGCGCCCGAGTTCATCGGCAGCACCATCTCGGTTCCGGTGAGCTCGGCCAGCTCGCGGCAGAACAGCCCGAGCTGGTCGTGGTGGAACGCCCGGCTGGTGAGCGTGACCTTGCCGAGCTGGTCCACGGCCGCGGCGACCAGCGCCGGGTGCCGGTGCCCGAAGTTGAGCGCCGAGTACCCGGCCAGGAAGTCCAGGTACCTCTTGCCGGCCACGTCGGTGACCCACGCGCCCTCGGCTTCGGCGATCACCACCGGCAGCGGGTGGTAGTTGTGCGTGCTCCACTGGTCGTCGAGCGCGATGAGGTCGGCCGCAGTCATGGACATACCACCAGATTAAGGCCCATCGGCGGCGATTTCACCCGCAGTCCATTGCGCACAACGCCCCTTCGTTGCGTGATCCGCCCCCACCACAACCAATCGTGTCGCCCCCCGTGCCC
>NZ_WHTD01000079.1 GCF_009379765.1 Actinophytocola sp.
CATCCCGGCCCGCCTCGTGGAACCGACCACGTAGACGTTGCCGCGCCCCCTGCGAGATAGGCGACATGGCCGGGGGAAGCGGCAGCGCCGGTTGTCCGGAGTGGACGATCAGATGGTCTCGGTGTCCGCCAAGGCTTGAACCCGTGGTGAGATCCGCTACGCCTCCACGAAGGGCTGGGCGCACTGCCCCGCGGGTGTGACGGCTCCGGTGCAGTACGGGCCGCGGATCACCGCGATCATCCTGTACCTGTAAGTACATCCTGATCACCTGCCACGCCAGGCGTGGCCGCAAGGGCATCGACGATGCCGGTGTGCTGGGCCGGTTCCGTGGTGTCGCGGTGCACGACGCGTGGGCACCCTATGACACCTACCTCGAGGTCGAACGCCAACTGTGTTGCGCGCACGCCCTGCGGGAGTTGGCCGCCGTCGCCGAGGTCGCGGCCATCGGGCCGACTGGTGCTGGGCTACCGAGGCCGCCGACGCGCCGGTTGCCATGCGGAAACTGGTCGCCGAGGCCCAACACCACCGGAGCCGACGCACTCGATCCCGAGTCGCCGGCTTTCCAGGTCCACCGCGACCGCTCGGTCGCCCAGATCGGGATCAAACACGGCAAACACTTCTTCGACACCCTCGTCATGCTCGCCGAGGGCACCCCCGGCTGCCAGCAACTCGATGACCTGACCAGTTACCCGGTAACAACCCATGGGCGGGCCGCTTCATGCATCGACAACTTCAAATCCTCGAACTCGCCTCCTGATCTTGAATCGGCCGTGCCTCGCCGCGCCCCGATGGAATGGTGCTCGGGCGCGTTTCAGTATTGGCCGGTGCGGAACTTGTCGAGAATTCGGCGGTCTCTTTTCGTCGGTCGCCCGGTGCCTCGGTCCCGGCGGGCGACGGGTGTGGACTCTTCCGGAGGTGGGGCTGGGGTTCGGTCGATGTAGCAGGTGGCGGCGTCGGTCGCGCCGACCCGTTTCTGGATCACGCGGACCACTTCGACGACTCGGGTCTTGTCGCCAACGCGGGCGCGTACCTCGTCGCCGGCGGACACGGTCGTCGCGGGCTTGGCCGGCCGGTCGTTGACGCGCACGTGCCCGCCCCGGCAGGCCGCGGCGGCATCCGGTCGGGTCTTGGTCAGCCGGACCGCCCACAGCCAGCGATCCACACGGGTGGACTCCACAGCTGTACATGATGACCTGTGGACGCCCGTTCCTGAAGTTGGACAGGGATCGGCGGGAATCTTCTCGGTGCGTCGCGGGTTGCCGGTGATCATCGGGAAGGTGGTTCTGGATGCGTGCGCTCGTGGTGGATCCGGCCGCGCCGGGGGCGGTGCGGCTCGCTGACGTCGCCGAGCCCGTGGCCGGGGACGGGGATGTGCTCGTCGAGGTGCGGCACACCTCGCTGAACTACGGGGACCTCAACGACGCGAGGTCCGGGCGGGTGCCGGCGGGCGCGGTGCTCGGGTCGGACGTCGCCGGGGTGGTGGTCGGCGGGGCGTTGCCCGTCGGCACCCGGGTCGTGGGGTTGGCCGCCGGGGCGTTCGCCGCGCGGGTCGTCGTTCCCGTCCACTCCGTGGCCGAGGTGCCGGCCATGGTCGATCTCGCGCGGGCGGCGGCGCTCCCGGTGGCCGGGGTCGCCGCGTTGCGGGCGTTGCGCGCGGGCGGCGCTTTGCTCGGTCGGCGCGTGCTGGTCACCGGCGCGTCCGGCGGGGTGGGGCGGTTCGCGGTGCGGCTCGCCGCGATCGCGGGCGCGCGCGTGATCGCCTCGGTCGGGTCGGCGGCTCGCGCCGAGGGGCTCCTGGCGGACGAGGTCGTTGTGGGGCTGGACAACGTCACCGGGCCGGTCGATCTCGTGCTGGACAACGTCGGTGGGGCGCAGCTCGTCGCGGCCTGGCAGCTGCTCGCGCCCGGCGGGAGCCTGCAGAGCATCGGGTGGACGTCCGGTGAGCCCGCGGTGTTCCCGCCGTACTCGACCATCGGGCCGGCCAAGTCGCTCACCTCGTTCATCAACGATGGGCCGGTCGGCGCGGATCTCGCCGACCTGGTGCGGCTCGTCGAGTCCGGCGACCTCCCGGTGGAGATCGGCTGGCGCGGACCGCTCGAGAGCTTCGCCGAGGCGGCGCAGGCGTTGCGCGACCGCCGGGTCAACGGCAAGGCCATCCTCGACGTGACCGGGTAGCCGCGGCTTTCCGGACTTCGCGCGTCGGCTTCCGTGCGAAGCCGGAATTTCTCACCTGGTGGCCTTACGGAATTCCCACGTTCGGGTGATCCGGCGAAATCCGATGGCGAGCTTTCGCGAACCTTGGTGCGGCCGAACAGGTGAATCCCGTGTGGACACATTCCGCCGGTGCCAGGCGCGACACTAGTGTCGCGTGATCCTGTTCCTTTGCGTCCGCTGTGGATCAACGTGGCTCCTGGCAAGGCGGAGGAAAGTCGCTCGTACCGGGTTGTACTTGGGCTTTTCTCCAACGCGGCCAGGGGCTGCGTTGGCCGCAGCGGCGTAAAGGTTTCAGGGTCACGCGACACTAGCGTTCGGCCGGGGATTTCCGCACGAGCACCGGAGGCCGGGAGATGAGATGGGCACGGCGGGTCGGCACGATTGTCGCCGCGTGGTTGTTGGTCGGGTTCGCCCTCGTGCCGGTGGCACAGGCGGCGCCGGCATCGCTGACAGCACTGACATCTCCGACCGAATGTTCCACCGAGCTCTACTACGGGGACCGGCGGCTCGGCCCGCAGGGCCTCCCCACGCTCGGCGCGGTGGGCACCCAACTGCTCGGCTACAGCCGCACCGGCTACCACCCGTCCGAACAGTTCCTCGACGTCTTCTACGACGACGCCGCCAACACCTGGCGCTACCCGCCACAGGACGGCTACGTCATCGGCTTCGACGGGGACGCGGTCACGTGGGAGCAGACCCTCCTGCGCGGCACGCGCATCGACCGCTACGGCAGCGAGTTCGGCGCCTTCCTTGCCCCGCAAGGACTTCCTTACACCACCCGGGCGATCCCGCCGGCCAACCTGGTCGGCAACCCGGCCGCGGGCTGCAACTACCACGTCTACCAGGTGCGCCGCCCCTTCGATGTCGACGCGGGCCCGATCGCGCCCTGGTTCTTCCAGGTCGGCGGCGGTCTGCAGTACCAGCTCGACGGCGAGCTCGTCCCGGGCGCCCCGGCGAACCTGTCGGTGATGTGGTTGCTGGACAACGGGTATCTGGCCAGAGTCAGGTGAGCAGAAGAAGGCGCCGGCACCGGTCGAGGGGGAGAACCGGTGCCGGCGCTGTGCAGACCTCAGGCGGTGACCGCCCGGGACTGCTTGCTGTAGGCCGCCTTCACGGCCAGGATGCCGGCGACCACGGCCGTGATCACCCCGACGATCCGGAGCCACGAGCCGGCCGTCGCGCCGAGCTCGTCGAACTTCGTCAGGTAGGACGCGGAGCCGCTGCCGAAGAAGCCGGCGATCTCGGCCGCACCGGCCAGGATCGCGACGATCCCCGCCCACCGGAGCTTGGTGACCATCTGGGCCGCGGCCACCAGGACGAAGATGAGACCCGGCGGAACGGCGGGCATGGTGATGCCGCCGAGCTTCTGGAGGACGAGCCCGACCGCGCCGACGAGCAGACCGGCGATCGTCCAGACCCGAGCCGACGAGGTGGCCGGCGCTTGCGTACCCATGTCATCTCCTGCTGTGTCGGACCGACGTTCGACACAGAGAGTCCCAGCCCGGACGCGCCGAGTCGTCGGGCACGCGACTACTCCTCGGCTACTCCGCGGGAGGTAGATCGCCACCCGCGCCTACTCCGCAACCGGAAGGTGGATGTCGTTGACCAGTACCGAGCAGGGCGACCGGGTGCTGGACGTCGGCGCGGGGCGAGGCGCGGTGGCCAGGGCCGCGCTCGCCCGCGGCTGCGTGGTGACCGCGGTCGACGCGTCGGCCGGCATGGTCGAGCGGCTGCGCATCGACTACCCGACGATCATCGCCCGCCGGCTCGACGCCGGTGAGCTGGACTTACCCGACGCCTCGTTCGACGTCGTCACGGCGGGCTTCCTCGTCCAGGTGCTCGACGACCCGGCCGCCGCGCTCGCCGAGTTCCACCGGGTGCTCGTCCCGGGCGGCACGGTCGCGCTGTCGCTGGAGCGGCAGACCGTCGGCCGCCTGAGGTGGCTGCACGACCTGAACGCCGAGTTCTTCGGCGCGGGTGGTGGACCGGGCCCGATGACCGCCGACCAGCTCGACACCCTCCTACCGACGCCGGTTTCGAGCGGCTCTCGCGGACCGAGATCGACATCCCGAAGACCGTGCCCGACCCGGCCGCACTGTGGGAATGGCTCGGCCGGCAAGGCATCCAGCAGGTGCTCGATGCTTGCCGGCGCAGCGCTCGGCGGCGTTCCGCGAGGCTTTCTTCGTCGGCGCGCAACGGATGCACGACGACGGCGGCATCGAGCTGGAGTTCGGCGCCACCCTGCACCGCGCCGTCAGCACACGCGACAACGTCCCTGGTGGGCCCGGCCACCCCGGTCAGGCGGCGGGATAGACCGCCCCGTTGAAGGTCACCCGCAGGGCGTACACCGAGGTCCCGGCGGTGATGAACAGGTGGTTGCGCTTCGGGCCGCCGAAGGTGAGGTTGGCGACCGGCTCGGGCAGCAGCAGCTTGCCGATCAGCGTGCCGTCGGGGTCGAAGCAGTGCACGCCGTCCCACGCGGCGGCCCAGACCCGGCCGGCGTCGTCGAGCCGGATGCCGTCGAACCTGCCGTGGTCGCACTCGGCGAAGATGCCGCCGCCGGTGAGCGTGCCGTCGCCGGTGACGTCGAAGCGCCTGATGTGGCTGGGTTCCTGCCGGGTGTCCACAATGTACAGCTGTCGCTCGTCGACGGAGAACGCGAGCCCGTTGGGCCGGCAGAAGTCGTCGGCCACCACGCGGACGTCGCCGGTCTGCTGGTCGATGCGGTAGACGTGGCAGGCGCCGATCTCGCTCTCGGCCTTGTTGCCCTCGTAGTCGCCGTCGATACCGTAGGCGGGGTCGGTGAACCAGACGGAGCCGTCGGCGCGGACGGCGACGTCGTTGGGGCTGTTGAGGCGTTTGCCGTCGTGGTGGGTGGCGAGCACGGTGACCGTGCCGTCGTGCTCGGTGCGGGTGACCCGGCGGTTGCCCTGCTCGCAGCTGACCAGCCGGCCCTGCCGGTCGATCGTGTTGCCGTTGGCGTAGCCGGAATGGTGGCGGAACACGCCGACCTCGCCGGTGGTCTCGTCCCAGCGCAGGAGGCGGTCGTTGGGGATGTCGCTCCAGACGAGGTAGCGGCCCGCGGCGAAGTAGGCGGGTCCCTCGGACTTGCGGGCGCCGGAGTGCAGCCGCTCGATCACGAAGTCTCCGTCGACGCCGTGGAACCGCTTGTCGACGAGCTGGAAGGTGGTGGGGATCGTGTCGACCATCATGTGCTCCTCTTCGAATCTGGTTCAGATGATAGCGCACGATGCCGAATGAGATATGGTGTGTCGCCGATCTGATTGGAGCTCATATGGTCGACGATCTGGACCGTGCGCTGCTCGCCCAGCTCCGCCGCGACGCGACCCAGTCCTACGCCGCGCTCGGCCAGGCCGTCGGCCTGTCGGCGGGCGCGGCCCACGAGCGCGTCCGCAAGCTGCGCGAACGCGGCGTCATCCGGCGCACCACGGTCGACGTGGACCCGGCCGCTGTCGGCGAGGCGGTGCTGGCGTTCGTGATGATCGACGCCAACGCGTGGATGGGCGACCAGCCGACCCGCGATGCCCTCGCGACCATCCCGGAGATCCGGGAGGCGCACATCATCGCGGGGTCGGCGTCGCTGCTGGTGAAGATCCGCACGGCGACGACCGAGGAGCTCCAGGACGTCCTACGCCGCCTGTTCGAGATCGACGGCGTGACCGGCACGCAGACGATCGTCGTCCTGGAGACCGTCCTCGATCATCCGGATCAGACCACCGCGCCGCTGTCCTGACGGGTCGGGCGCGGGGCCGGGGTGCGGCGCCGGCCCGCGCCGGGCCACCTGCGGTCCAGCACCACCGCCAGCGGGCCCGCGGTGGCCACTGTGGACACCGTGCCGACGACCAGGCCCAGGAGCAGCGCGAGCGCGAAGTCGGCCAGCGAGCCGTCGCCCAGGAACAGGAGCGCGCCCAGCACGAACATCACCCCGATGCCCGTGTTCACCGTGCGGGGCAACGTCTGCAGCACGGCCGCGCCGACGACCCGGGCGAACGGGTCGCGCCTGCGTTGCCCGCGCAGCTCGCGCACCCGGTCGAACACCACCACCGAGTCGTTCACCGAGTAGCCGATGACGGTCAGCAGCGCGGCCAGGAACACGCCGTCCATCGTCTTGCCCAGCCAGGCGAAGATGCCCAGCACGAGCAGCACGTCCTGGGCCAGCGCGGCGACCACGGCGAGCCCGAGGCGCCAGTCGAACCGCACCGCCAGGTAGCTCAGCTGCGCCACCACCGCGAGGCCCAGCGCGACCAGCGCCTGGACGCGCAGCTCCGCGCCCATGCTCGGCCCGATCTGCTCGTCGCGCACCTCCTCCGCCGACCCCGTGACCGACTCGACCGCGGCCTGGATCCGGGCCGCGCCCGCGTCGTCGACCGGTTCGGTGCGGACCGCCACCGCGTCGGCGTCGGACAGCTGCACGACCGCGCGGGGGAAGCCGGCATCGGCCACCGCGTCCCGCACCTGGTCCACGTCGGCGCTCGGGACCGCGTACTCCAGCACGCGGCCGCCGGTGAACTCGACGCCCAGGTTCGGTCCGACCGCGACCAGGCCGACCAGTGCCAGCCCGACCGCCACGAGCGCACCCGTCAGCCAGCGTCGCGGCCGGGACAGGAAGTCCGGGTTCCGCCGATGGACCCAGCGGCGCACCGGGCCCTCGTGCGCGATGCCCGACAATGCGGGCCACCGGCCGAGGGGCGAGCGGAGCGTCGCCACCAGCAGCAGCCGGGTCAGCACGAGCGAGGTGAACATCGACGCGAGCACGCCGACGGTGAGGGTCACCCCGAAGCCGCGAACCGGCCCCGACGCCAGCCAGAACAGCAGGCCCGCCGCCAGCAGCGTGGTGACGTTCGAGTCCACGATCGCAGAGAGCGCGCCGCGGAACCCGCGTTCGGCCGCCCTGGGTAGGAGCCCGCCCACCTCGCGGGCCCGTTCGAACGCCAGCACGGTGGCGTCCACCGCCATGCCGATGGCCAGCACGAACCCGGCGAGCCCCGGCAGGGTCAGCGTCGCGCCGATCGCGAGCAGCGCCGCGTAGGACACCGCCGCGTAGGCGACGAGCGCCACCACCGCGACAAGTCCGGCGAGCCGGTACACCGCGACGAGGAACAACGCGATCAGCGCGAGCCCGATCACCGCGGCCCGCGCGCTGACCTCGATCGCCTCGGCGCCGAGCGTGGGGCCGACGGTCCGCTGCTCGACCACCTCGACCGGCACCGGCAGCGCGCCCGCGGTGATCAGCAGTGCCAGGTCGCTGGCCTCGGCCTGGCTGAACCGGCCGGTGATCTGGGTGCTGTCCCCGGGCATGCCGACGCCGCACCGGATCGACGGGTCGACCTGCGGTGCGGAGATCACCTCCTCGTCCAGCACGATCGCGACCCGGCGGGCGGGGTCGCCGGTAGCGCGCACGCGGCGTCGGCGGTGAGCCGCCGCCACGCCTCGCCGTCCCGGAACTCGATGCCGACGGCCCAGCCGACGCCCTGGGGGTCGCGGGCGGCGCTGGCATCGGTGACACCGTCCCCGCTGAGCGCGGCCGGCCCGAGCGGCAGCTGCTGGCCGGACTCGTCGGGCAGGACCTTCGCGGCCGGTGCGGCGGGGTCGAGCACCGGGTGGAAGCTCAGCGCGGCGGTCCGGCCGATCACCTCGACCGCCTCGGCGGGGTCGCGGACATCGGGCAGCTCGACGACGATCCGGTTCGTGCCGGACCGGGCGAGCATCGGCTCGGCGACGCCGAGCGCGTCGACCCGGCGGCGGAGCACCTCGAGGGTGCGGTCGGTGGTCTCCTCGTCGGCCTTCGTGGTCGGCGAGTCGCGGGTCTCGAGGACGATCTGGGTGCCGCCGCGCAGGTCGAGGCCGAGGCGCGGGGCGGTGGTCATGAGCAGGTAGGTGGTGACGGCGAGGACGGCGAGCGACAGTAGCGCGCGGGTCAGTGGACCTCGCCGCGCGGGGGTGCGCGACACGGGTTTTCCTCCAGTGACAGGGATGCGTGACAGGGGATGTGCGGCACGGGCGGTCGCCGCGTGCCGGGTGGGCTACAGATCCACCTGTCGTGCCGGAGGTGCCCGGTCGGCCGCCGGCTGCCGGTGCGCGCGCGGCTGCTCGCCGGTGGTCGCGGGGGAGCGCTGCGCGGTCGGGGCCGGCGGGGTCAGGTCGGCGGCCGGATCCCCGGCGGCCAGCGGGATGTCGGGCGTGCTGTGCTGCGGGGCCGGCGCCTGCGGGGTGGTCGCCGCGATGTCGACCATGCCGACCGTGACGGTGCCGGGCGCGCCGGGCGCGGCGTCGGCCTGAGCGGGCGCGGCCGACCCGAAGAGCGCGAGCAGCGCGACGAGCAGCGCGAGTGCCACCCCACGCCTGTTCGCGAACCCGTCCACGGTAGGCACGGTAGCCGAGATCAGACGTGGCTCGGCGACGCCGTCGTCCAGCAGCTCCTGCCGCCCGGTCACTAGATGGCGATGCCTCGTCCGCGCGCCCGTCCCGTTGACCGCCGAGCCGGTCACGCGTGGCGCGCCGGCCGCCGGCGCCGACGACCTGCCGCGCGCCGCCATGAGTACGGTCACCTGCACGTCACCGGTCCATATTTGATCCAAACCGCCGCTCGGGCGTCCGATCTGTCCCGAACTCTTTCGGCCAAGTGTTGAACTAACACACGGTGACGATGCAGGTGAAACGGTCAGGATCGGTGCCGTGGGTCACGTATTAGGCCGTTTGGCCTCTTAACTTTTGTCGCTGGGCGACATAAGTTCGACACGTTTGATCGGAAGCGGCTCAGCCAACCGAGGGCCAGCCCGGCGCAGACACCGGGCCGAAAGGCGAGGCAGCGTGACAACGGATGTCACCGCAGCGGCACGCGGGTTCCATCGTCGTGCGCCGTCCGCGGACCGGCGTGCCATTCACGGTGCGCCACGCCGCCGATCTCCCAACCCCACCCCTGCCCGTCCTGCCGTGCCCCGATATCGGCCGGACTCCCTAGGTCAGTCCTGACGACCCCGTTTCCCCTTGTCCGAATGGAGATCCACGATGGACGAAAGCCCTCAACCCGGCCGGTGGTCACGCCGCTCCATGCTGGCCGGCGCCGCCGTGGGCCTCGTCGCCCCGATCGCGGTCGGTGGTGCGGCCGCGCCCTTCGCCCTTGCCCAAGGTCAGCCGAAGGGCAAGCTCCGCAAGATCACCGTCTACGCCGAAGCCCTGCCCGGCGGGCTGTTCGGCTACGGGCTGGCACCCGGTGAGGCCACGATCCCCGGCCCACTGCTGGAGATCTACGAGGGCGACACCCTCGAGATCGAGCTCGTCAACAACACGACCGAGCGCCTGTCGATCCACCCGCACGGCGTCAACTACGAGACCACCTCCGACGGGTCCCCGCTCAACGCCTCCTTCAACGAGCCGGGCGAGACCCGCACCTATGTCTGGCGTACCCGCGCCCAGTACAAGGCGGGCGGCGGCTTCTACATGCCGGGCAGCGCCGGCTTCTGGCACTACCACGACCACGCCATGGGCACCGACCACGGCAGCGGCGGCATCATGAAGGGCCTCTACGGCGGCCTGATCGTGCGCCGCGCCGGGGACCTGTTGCCGGACAAGCAGTTCACCATCGTGTTCAACGAGATGTCCATCAACAACAAGGTGGCTCCCGACACGCCGATGTTCGAGGCCAACCAGGGCCAGCGGGTGGAGTTCGTGTGCGTCGGGCACGGCAGCTTCCCGCACACCTTCCACCTGCACGCGCACCGCTGGGCGGACACCCGCACCGGCATGCTGCGCGGCGACGGCGACTACAGCCACGTGGTCGACAACCGGAACCTCGACCCGGGCAGCTCCTTCGGCTTCCAGGTGCTCGCCGGTGAGGGCGTAGGCCCCGGCGCGTGGATGTACCACTGCCACGTCCAGTCCCACGCCGACGGAGGGATGGTCGGCATCTTCCTCGTCCGCAACCCGGACGGAAGCATGCCCCCCGGCGCGCAGGAGGCGATCGACCGCTTCCACGGCCACGTGCACGCGGAGTCCACGACCGCGCAGAACGTCGCCCCCGGCGCGCACACCGGCCACAGCTGACCAGCACGACAACCAGACAATCCCCAACCACCAATGAAGGAGCACGGGATGGGACGAAGAGTTCCCAGAAGCTTGTCCCGGCGGCGAGGACTGAGAACCACCGGGGTGGTGATGATCAGCGCGGCCATGGCGTTCGGCACGCTGCTCGCCCCGGCGGTGACCGGTACCAACGCGCCGGTCGCGCAGGCGGCCGCGACCGTCGCGCCGGTGAACGTGCTGGTCTTCCACGGTGCTGCCGCGGACCAGCTCGACCCGGTCGTCCGCGCGACCGACGCCATCGCGGGCCTCGGCCAGCAGAACGGCATGGCGGTGTCGGTCACCACCGACCCGGCCGCGTTCACCCCGGAGAACCTCGCCCACTTCCGTGGCGTGGTGTTCCTCTCCGCGGAGGGCGTGTCCCTCAGCAACGCGCAGGAGACTGCGCTCCAGAACTACATCAAGGCCGGCAACGGCTACCTCGGCGTGTCCGACGCGTCGAAGTTCCAGCCCGACTCCGACTGGTTCACCGGCCTGATCGGCGCCCGCCCGGTCGGCTCGCTGCCCCCGGCCCTGCCGGTCGCCGTCGTGACCGCCAGCGCGGAGAACCCGCCGAGGGAGACCAAGGAAAATCTGACCGACGGCAACGAGAACACCAAGTGGTTGGCGTTCGATCCGACCGGCTGGGTCGCCTACCAGCTCGCCGCGCCGGCCGTGGTCACCAAGTACGCGCTCACCTCGGCCAACGACTTCGACGGCCGGGACCCGAAGAACTGGACCTTCCAGGGGTCCCAGGACGGGACCACCTGGGTCGACCTCGACACCCAGACCAACCAGGACTTCCCGGAGCGCTTCCAGCGCCGCGAGTTCGAGATCACCAACACCACGGCGTACTCGAACTACCGGCTCAACATCACCGCGAACGACGGTGAGCCGCTGGTCCAGCTGGCCGACTGGGGCCTCTACACCGCGGAGTCGGTGCCCCCGCCGGAGCCGGAGCCGCAGGAGGCCGTGGTAGATCTCACCGACCGCGAGCACCCGGCCAACGCCGGCCTGCCGCTCAACATCACCCGCACGGACCGGTGGCGCAACTGGGCCACGAACCCGGTCGGCACCGTCCACACGGTGGCGCAGGTCGAGGAGTGGAAGTACGACCCGGGCCAGGGAGCGAACGGTCCGTTCCACCCGATCTCCTGGTGCCGTGACGTCGACGGCGGCCGCTCCTTCTACACTGGCATGGGCGGCACCACCGGCAGCTACGGCGAGGCCGCGTTCCGCAGTCACCTGCTCGGTGCGCTCCGGTGGACGACCGGCATGGTCCGCGCGGACTGCCAGGCGACGATCGCGTCGAACTACAAGATCGAGCGGCTGACCGCACCCAACGCGACCGGCCAGCTCGACCAGATCGGCGAGCCGCACGGCATGGCGATCGCGCCCGACGGCACGGTGTTCTACGTCGGCAAGGCCGCGTGCCCGACCGGTCCGATCGTGGACTGGGAGGACCCGAACGTGGGTCTGGGCTGCGGCACGATCCACCGGTGGGACCCCGAGACCAAGACGGCCAAGCTGCTGACCACCTTGGACGTCATGGGCAACCGCGGCAGTGGTAGCGAGCTGGTCAAGAACGAGGAGGGTCTGCTCGGCATCGTGCCGGACCCGAACTTCGCGGACAACGGCTGGCTCTACGTCTACTGGATGCCGCACGAGTCGATCGACCGCGACAACCGGATCGGTTACCGGACCATCTCCCGGCTGACCTACGACTTCGAGAACGACACGATCGACCAGGCCACCCGCAAGGACCTCATGGAGTGGCCGGTCCAGATCCACAGCTGCTGCCACGCCGGCGGCGGCATGGCCTTCGACGCGGAGGGCAACCTCTACGTCGGTTCCGGTGACAACAACTCGTCGCAGGGATCGAGCGGCTACTCCGGGAACAACTGGACCCAGGAGTACAAGGGCGTGTCCTTCCAGGACGCTCGCCGCACCGCGGGTAACACCAACGACCTCGCGGGCAAGATCATCCGGATTCACCCGGAGGCGGACGGCACCTACACGATCCCCGAGGGCAACCTCTTCGCGCCGGGTACGCCGAAGACCAAGCCGGAGATCTACGTGATGGGCGTGCGCAACATCGCGCGCATCGCGATCGACCCCGAGCACGACTGGCTGACCGCCGGCTGGGTCGGTCCGGACGCGGGTTCGCCGAACCCCGACCTCGGGCCGGCGAAGTACGAGACCGCGACGATCATCACCGACGCGGGCAACCACGGTTGGCCGTACTGCATGGGCAACCGGCAGCCGTACCGCGACCGCAGCAACGTCGACGCCGAGGTGCTGACCGGTTGGTACGACTGTGACCACCCGCTGAACACCTCGCCGCGCAACACCGGCCAGGTCGAGCTCCCGCCGATCCGGGACAACATGATCTGGTACTCGCCCGACGGCGGTGGCCCGGTCTTCCCGAAGCGGCCGGACAGCTCGATCCCGACCTACAACGCGGCGGACGCCACCTACACCCAGCCGTACCTGCAGGGTGGCGGCCAGGCGATCATGTCCGGTCCGACCTACCACTACGACCGGGTCGACACCGACAGCGGTGTCGCGTGGCCGAAGTACTGGGACGACAAGTGGTTCATCGGTGACGAGTCCAACTCGCGCAACCGTGTCGCGGTGACTGTCGACCCGGCGGGCGTCCCGACGCACCAGCCGCCGGTCTTCGCCGAGACGCTGCGGCAGATCCTCCCCAACGGCGGCGGCGACGACAGGTTGCAGAGCTGGATGGACGCGAAGTTCGGCCCGGACGGCGCGCTCTACATGCTCGACTACGCCGGTGGGTTCTTCTCCCTGGACCAGAACCAGAAGCTGATCCGGGTGACCTACCAGGGTGGTCCGCCCACCCCGCTGCCGGCGGCGTCGTCGGTCGGGGCGGTGGCGGTCCAGAACAAGCCGCTGACCTACCAGTTCAGTGGTACGAAGGCCGGCGGCGTGGCCTGGGACTGGGACTTCGGTGACGGCAAGACGTCGACCGAGGCCAACCCGCGGCACGCCTACACCCGGGTCGGTCCGTACACCGCCAAGGTGACCGTGACCTACGCGGACGGCGAGACCGCGCTCATCCGGACGAACATCAGCGTCGGCTGTGTGGTCTCGGACCCGAACACCAAGGTGACCTTCGGCGACACCGACACCAAGGTGAACAACAAGAACGCCGGCGGCGGCTGCAAGGTCGACGACCTGATCGACGACGAGAGCACGTGGGGCTCCCACAACGCCTTCGTCACCCATGTCGAGAAGGTGACCGACCAGCTGAAGAGGCTCGGCATCCTCAACGCCAAGCAGCAGAAGACCCTGAACCAGGACGCCAAGAAGTCCCCGATCGGGGAACCCGGCACCACCGGGTACGACGCGATCTACGACGGGACCGACACGTCCTTGTACGGGTGGGCGCAGGCCCCGTCCGGGAACTTCGCGATCCAGAAGGACGGCTCGCTCAGATCCGCGGGCGGGCTCGGGATGCTGTGGTACGCCCAGCAGGCGTACGGCGACTTCTCGATGAAGGTCCAGTTCCGGGACATCGCACCGGAAGGGCACCGCGCGAACAGCGGCATCTTCGTCCGGTTCCCTGATCCTCGGACACCGCTGGCGCAGCGCCCGCCCGGCAGCTGTGGCACCACCGGATCCGCACGGTCGTCGGAGGCGTGGGTCGCGATCTACTGTGGACAGGAGGTCCAGATCTACGACGGCGACACCGGGGAGCCGCAGAAGACCGGGTCGATCTACAACTTCGACCTGGTGCCGCTCGCGGATGCCGGCGTGACGCCGAAGAACCAGTGGAACGAGTACGAGGTCCGGGTTGTCGGGCAGCACTACACGATCACCCGCAACGGCGTGGTGATCAACGAGTTCGACAACACACCGGGGCAGGAGTCCTCCCGTGCCGGTGACCCGCCGACGGATCTGCGGCAGTTCGCCAGCGGCTTCGTCGGGCTGCAGAACCACAGTGACAACGATCTGATCGAGTTCCGCAACATCCGGGTGCGGCAGCTGTAACCGAGCGGTCGGCCGGTGCGGGTCCATCCCGCACCGGCCGGCCCTCACCTTTGCTCGTCCCTTTGGAAGGTGCCATGTTCCGACCTTTTCTCGCCGCGCTCGGCGCGGCGGTGACCGTGCTGGGGCTGGTGGCGATGCCGGCCTCGGCCTCGCCCAACACGTCCCCACCCGCGGCGGGCGATGCCGTCGCCGCCGCGCAGACCCTGACCTGGACCGCCAACGACAGCACCACCGCGTACGCCTCCGCCCCGACCACCGCGGTGTCGGGTGAGACGACGATCGTGTTCGAGAACAGTACGGCGACCGGCAACACGACCTTCATGACCCATACGCTGACGTTCGACACGTCCACCCCCGGCTACAACCACGACGTGAACGTGAATATCACCGCCAGCCCGCTCGACTCGAACGGCGGGCGGCACGAGGTGCAGGCGACCCTGACCCCGGGCAAGTACCGGTTCTTCTGCTCGATCCCGGGCCACAGCACGATGAACGGTGAGTTCACCGTCACCGACGGCGGCGATGACACCACCCCGCCCGTCGTGACCGCACAGCTCACCGGTGAGCAGGACGCCGACGGCAACTACGTCGGCAGCGCGACCGCCACCCTGACCGCCACGGACGACTCGTCCGGTGTGGACAGTGTGGAGTACCAGTTGGACGGTGCGGCCTGGACGACCTACACCGCGCCGGTCGTGGTGGACGCCGTGGGCGACCACATGCTGCACTACCGGGCCACCGATGTCGCGGGCAACACGTCCGCCGAGGGCATGGAGGACTTCACCGTCGTCGCGGACGATGAGGAGGACACCACGCCGCCGACCGTGTCGGCCGAGGTGACCGGTGACCAGGACGCCGACGGCAACTTCGTCAACAGCGCCACCGTCGCCGTCACCGCCACGGACGACGGTTCCGGGGTGGCCACGGTGGAGTACGAGATCGACGACACCGGGTTCCACCCGTACACCGAGCCGGTGACGGTCACCGCGTTCGGTGACCATACCGTGCAGTACCGGGCCACCGACGCCGCGGGCAACGCGTCCGAGACGGGTTCGACGCCGTTCCGGATCGTCGACGGCAGCACCGAGGACACCACCCCGCCGTCGGTGTCCGCGGAGGTGTCCGGTGAGCAGGACGCCGACGGCAACTACATCGACGCCGCGGTCGTCACCATCGCCGCGACCGACGAGGGTTCCGGCGTGGCATCGGTGGAGTACAAGCTGGACGACGGCGAGTGGACGGCGTACAGCGCGCCGGTCACCGTCAACGCGCCCGGCGAGCACATGGTGAGCTACCGGGCCACCGACGTCGCCGGCAACGTGTCCGACGAGGGCATGGCGCACTTCACCGTGGTGGAGCAGGACACCACCGCGCCGACCGCGTCGGCCACCGTCGTCGGTGAGCAGGACGCCGACGGCAACTACGTCAACACGGCGGTCGTCACCTTGTCGGCCACCGACGAGGGCTCCGGCGTCGCGTCCATCGAGTACTCGTTGGACGGTGCAGCGTTCGCTCCGTACGGCGACCCGGTCGAGGTCACCGCGGCGGGTGCGCACACGGTGAGCTACCGGGCGACGGACCTGGCAGGCAACGTGTCCGAGGAGGGCTCGGTCGACTTCACGGTCGTCGAGGACCCGAACGACGACACGGTGCCCCCGTCGGTGTCCGCGCTGGTGTCCGGCACCCAGGACGCGAGCTGGAACTACCTGGACAGCGCGACCCTGACGCTGGACGCGTTCGACGCCGACTCCGGCGTCGCGACGGTCGAGTACAAGCTGGACGACGGCGAGTGGACGGTGTACACCGAGCCCGTCACCGTCGACTCGGCCGGCACCCACACGGTGACCTACCGGGCGACCGACGTGGCGGGCAACGTGTCGGCCGAGCTGTCCGGCTCGTTCACGATCGTCGAGACCGGTTCCGATGAATGCCCCAACTCCGACACCCGGGCCACGGTGATCATCGGGATCAACGACTCCGGCGTGGCCAACGTCGACACCGGCAACGGCTGCACGATCAATGACCTGATCGCGGAGAACGCGGAGTACGGCAACCACAACCGCTTCGTGAAGCACGTCAACAAGGTGACCACCGACCTGGTGGAGGCCGGCGTGATCACATCGCTGGAGCGCAGCGCCATCATGTACGCCGCGACGGAGTCGGACATCGGCAAGTCCGCGCGGAAGTCCGTGTAGTTTCTCGTGCTCGACTCGGGGCCCCGGTGTCACCGCCACCGGGGCCCCACCCGTGCCATCCTCGCGAGTCCAACGTTCCGGACCCGCGAGTCCAACGCCCAGGACTCGCGAGGCTTGGTGGGGTGGCTACCGGTGGCGCGAGTGCGCGGTGGCGGTGGTGGCGATGGCCTGGCCGGCGCCGGCACCCTCGGCTCGTTGGACCACCCGGCCGGCCTCGACGCGCAGGACGTGCTCCGTCTCGTTGCTCACCGCGGGGACGCCGGCCGCCGCGGCGATCGCGGCCCGCTCGTCCAGCACCACCTGTAGCTCGGGCCACGCCCGTTCCGGGAAGGACTGGCGCAGGCAGCCGCACAGCTCGGTGACGGTCAGGCGGGCGAGCGGGCCCAGCTCGGCCGGCTCGTTGGTGACCAGCACGGCGGTGACTCCCGCGGTCGGCGCGGTGCCGAACCCACCCCGGACCGCTTCCTCGAGCGCTGCCAGGCGGTGCAGGCCGACGACCGCCACCACGCCGTCGCCCAGGCGGGCCGGTGCGCCGGTCACCAGGTCCACCGCGTCGGGCGGCGACCACCCGGCGTCGGCCGGCGCCACGGGCGGGACCGCGGGCGGCGGGGCCCACCAGTCGTTCAGCTCGAGGGTCGCCAGCCGCTCGCATGCGCCGATCACGTCGAAGGGCTCCTCGAAGCCCGGTGCGACGGTCGACAGCGAGCTGGCGCCGTGCAGCACCGTGAGCACCGTGGACGCCAGCCGCACCAGGCGGGCGCCCGGCTCGGGCGGGTCCAGGCGCTCCAACGCGAGGCTCAGCAGCAGCGCGTTCAACCGCAGCAGCTGCGTGTACGGCCGGCGCGGAACCTCGGCGAACAGGTCGGCGAACAGGTCGGGGTTGTCCGAACGCGACACCCACGCCCGAGCCAGCGAACCGAGTGCCTCCCGCGGCGTGTGGCCCAGCGAGGGGAGCGGCGGCACCGGCGCGGCGGCGACGCCTCGGCCAGCACCGCGAAGTACAGGGCGCGCTTGCCGGGGAAGTTCGAGTAGACCGCGCCGCGGGTGAGCTCCGCCCGCTCCGCGATCTCGTCGATCTTCGCGTCCCGGAAGCCGCGCTCGGCGAACTCGGACCGCGCCGCGGCCAGCATCTTCGCGCGGTTGCGCTCCCGGGTCTCCACTCTGCTCAGCCGGCTCACCGCCCCAAAATACCGACATCATTCAGATGATGAGATCATATGATTAGAACACTCCAAAGGAGGACGCATGACCGTACCCGAGATCGACCTTGCCGACCCGGCGCTGCTGAGCGACCCGTTCACCGTGTACGGGCGCGTCCGGGAGGCGTCGCCGCTGGCCAGCATCCCCATTCCCGGCATCGGCGCCATGTGGGCGCTGACCAGGCACGACAACGCGCGCGCGATGCTCGCCGACCCGCGGTTCGAGATCAACGCGGCAAGCTTCCTGCGCCCCGAGGTCCCCGAGGACTGCCTGCCGTACATGCGCACGATGTCGGAGATGGACGGCCCCGACCACGCCCGCCTCCGCAAGCTGGTCGCGCCCGCGTTCACCCCGCGCCGCGCCGAGCGGTTCCGGCCGCGCATCCAGCCGCTCGTGGACGCGCTGCTCGACGACTTGCCCGCCGGCGACGTCGACCTCCTCGAGCACTTCGCCCGCCCGCTGCCGATCGACGTCATCTGCGAGCTCGTCGGCATCCCGCGCGCCGACCGCCCGGGGTGGCGGGAGTCGGGCGGCACGGTCGCGCGAGGCTCCGGGCCGGACTTCGCCGCCGCGATCCCCGTGATCATCGCCGGTGCCAAGGACGCCGTCGCCCGACACCGCGCCGACCCGGGCGACGACCTGCTCGACGACCTCATCCGGGTCCAGGCCGAGGACGGCGATCGGCTGAGCGACACCGAGCTGGTCACGCTCGTCTGGCACCTCGTGATCGCCGGCCAGACACCGGCCAACCTCATCGCCAACGCCGTCGCGCTGCTGCTCGCCGAGCCGAGGCACGTCGCCGCGTTCCACGCCGCGCCCGGGCGCGCGGTCGAGGAGCTGATCCGCTGGTGCGGCCCGGCGATGATGTCGATTCCCCGCTACGCCCGCGAGGACGTCGAGCTGTGCGGCGCGCGGGTGCGCAAGGGCGAGCCGGTCACCGCGGTGGTGGCGTCGGTCAACCGCGACCCGCGCGCCTTCACCGACCCCGACGAGCTCGACCTCGGCCGGTCCGCGGCGCCGTCGGGCCACCTCGGGTTCGGGCACGGGCCACACTTCTGCCTCGGCGCGTCGCTGGCCCGGGTGCAGACCGAGGTCGCGCTCATCACGTTGCTCCGCCGCTTCCCGGGACTGTCCTTGGTGGACGCCGAGCGCGCCCCCGACCCGGGCACCTGGCGACTCGCCACGCTGCGGGTGACGCGGTGAGCGGCGTCCCGCGCGCGGACCGGCGGCGCTGACACACTGGCGGCGTGACGAATCGCGCGTTGGTCCGCCGCCCGAGCCCGCGGCTGGCCCAGGGGCTGGTCTCCCACATCGACCGCCGGCCGGTGGACGTCGAGCTCGCCGCCGCGCAGTGGCAGCGTTACGTCGTCGCGCTGGCGGACGCGGGCTGGGAGGTCGTCGAGGTGCCACCCGCCGACGACTGCCCCGACTCGGTGTTCGTCGAGGATCCCGTTGTGGTGTACCGAGATCTGGCGGTGATCGCCCGCTCCGGCGCGCCCGCCCGGCGGCCGGAGGCGACCGGGGTGGAGACCGCGGTGCGGGCGGCCGGCTACCGGGTCGCGCACATCGTGGCGCCGGGCACCCTCGACGGCGGGGACGTGCTGAAGATCGGCTCGACCGTCTATGTGGGACGCGGCGGCCGCACCAACGACGATGGCATCCGCCAGCTCGCGTCCCTGCTGGCCGCGACGGTCGTCCCGGTGCCGGTGACGAAGGTGCTGCACCTGAAGTCCGCCGTGACCGCACTGCCGGACGGGAGCGTGATCGGCTACCCGCCACTGGTCGACGACCCGTCGGTGTTCGCGGGCTTCCGCGCGGTGCCGGAGGAGGCCGGCTCGCATGTCGTGCTGCTGGGCGGGGACCGGGTGTTGATGGCGGCCTCCGCGCCGGCCACGGCGGCGTTGCTCGCGTCGATGGGCCTCGATCCGGTCGCCGTCGACATCAGCGAGTTCGAGAAGCTGGAGGGCTGCGTGACGTGCTTGTCGGTCCGCCTCAGACCAGTGTCCGGTGCCGCGCCCGAAGCTCGGTGACGAGGTCGGCGGCCGCCGGTGAGCGCGTCGCCGAGTTCGGTGGGTTGTGTTGATGGTGGCCGGCAGTCCAGAAATAGAGGTGGTACCGACCCACCTCATCGCCGTACTACCGGAGATGTACCACCGGCGCGTCCGCGTTAGCCGCGAGCCGGATGTCCATGCCACGCTCGGTTTCTACCCTTGCTCTCATGATCACGACTCGGAGTCGGTTGTTCCTCGTCGCCGGACTGTCCGCGATGAGCAGCCTGGGTTTGGCAGTGTCGCTGCGCTTTCCCGAATTGCTGTTGGATGATCCGGCGCTGGCCGGTTCGCTCGGGGTCGCCCGCACCGTCGCGTCGCTGGCGAGCTTGCTCGGCCTGCTGGCCGCCGGTGCCGGGCTGGTGGCGCTGGCCCGAGCGTTCACCCCGAAGCGGCGACTGGTAACCGTTCTCGGCTTGGTGGGTGGCCTGTCCTGGGTGGCGAGCGCGCTGCTGGGGTTGGTCCTGGTGCCGTTGTGGGCCAACGGCGGCTCGGCCGGCGTGCGGCCGGTCGCCGGCATCGCGTTTGGGTGCTTCACGATCGTCGCACCGCTCGCGCTGGCCGGCTGGACGGTGGGGCTGGTGCGGCGGCTCGGTCGCGCTCGCGTCACCGGGGTACTCGGTGCGCTGGGGTTGGTGCTGACCGTCGGGCGTTCGGTGCTGTGGGCGGTCGACGCGGCCCTACCGGCGGTCGACGGCTACTACGTCGCCTCGGCGATCGTGACCGTCCTCGCGCTGCTCGGCTTCCCCATGTGGTTGTTCTGGCTGGTCCGTATCGGGTCCACTTTAGACGGCGATCGACCCCGGCTGGCCGTAGCGCTGCTTGGCGTCGTCGCCGTGCTGGCGCAGGTCGCGGTGACCACGGCCGGCACGCCGGTACCGGCCGGCGACGGCGTCCCGTCGGTACCGAGCGTCGGCGGCTCCGCCATCTACCTGCTCATGCTGGCCATTGCCGACATGCCGCCGACCAGCCGCGAGGAGCTGCTGGCACAGCGGCAGGACGACCACCATGCCCGGGTGGAGACACCGCCGGGTGCCACACTGGAGAGCGTCGACATGGGCGGCGTCCCGGCCGAACGTATCTGCGCGGGCGGCGCGGCGGCGGATCGCGCGGTGCTGTACCTGCACGGCGGCGGTTTCGTGCTGCCGCTGGGCAACGGCGGTCGCCGGTTGGCGGCCGCCCTGTCACGGGCGAGTGGTGGTTGCGCATTCGTGCCCAACTACCGGCTCGCGCCGGAGCACCCGTTCCCCGCGCAGGTGGAGGATTCCGTGCGGGCCTACCGGTGGCTTCGCGGGCAGGGAATCGCGGCCTCCCGGATGGTGATCGCCGGGGACTCCGCGGGCGCCACGGTCACGCTGTCCACCGCACTGTCCTTACGCGACAGCGGGGACGAGCTGCCGGCCGCCTTGGTCGCGCTGTCCCCGGCCACCGACTTTACGCTGAGCGGCGCGACCCACCGGACCAAGGCGGCCAGCGACGCCGTGCTGGGCCCCGCGGACGTGGCCTTCTCGGTACGCAGCTACCTGGGCGCGACCGATCCGCGCGACCCGCTGGCCTCCCCGCTCTACGCGGAGGTTCACGGGCTTCCCCCGACCCTGCTGATGGCGGCAGCCAGGAGGTGCTGGCGAGCGACTCGATCCGGATGGCCGACCGGCTGCGCGACGCAGCCGTGCCGGTACAGCTCGAGGTCTGGCCGGGCATGACGCACGTCTGGATGTCGGTCGTCGAGGAGATCATGGAGGCGCACCTGGCCGTCCGGCACATCACGGACTTCGTCGCGCGTCATGTCTCGTAAGGGTGTCCGTACGCTGACGCTCATGCGGACAATCCGGGCCGCCGTCGCGCGCCACCCGATGCTCGCGGACGCGGTGCTCGCTGCGGCGCTGGCCGCGCTGCTTGCGCGCGTGACGGCCGAGCTCGGCACCGTCCCGACGTGGGGGTGGGTGTGGCTCGCGGCGCTGCACCTGCCGCTGGTGTGGCGGCGGCGCTGGCCGGCGGCCGTGTTCTGGATCGTGGTGGTGATCGCGTTCACAGCGGTGAGCCTCGGTGCCGCCGGGCCGGCCCTGCTGATCGTACCGACGGTCGCCGGCTACACCGTCGCGCGACACCGGCCGCGGCGTGAGCTGTGGCCGCTGGTTGTGCCGGTGGTCGCGTTCGTCGCCGGGTGGGTAGGCAACGGGGGACCTCTGTCGGACGCGCTGGCCCTGGTGGCCGGGTTCGCCGTCGCCGTCCTGCTCGGCACGAACATCCAGACCCGCCTGGCCTATCTCGCCGAGTTCGAGGAGCGCGCTCGTGCCCTCGAGCGGGAGCGGATCGCCCGCGAGATGCACGACATCGTGGCGCACAGCCTGGCCGTCATCGTGACGCTGGCCGACGGCGCCGTGGCCATGACACCCGCCGATCCCGGGCGCGGCGTCCACCTGATGCGCACGACGTCGACGACCGCGCGGCAGGCGCTGACCGACATCCGCCGCCTGATCGGCACCCTACGTCTGTCCGAAGCCGACGATCAGCCGCCCGTGCCGCAGCCGGGTCTGCACGATCTCGAGGAGCTGGTCGGGCAGGTGCGCGGGGCCGGGCTGGACCTGACCCTGACCCGGACCGGCACACCGGGCTGCTGGGGGCCTGGGGCCGAGCTCGCGATCTACCGGATCGTCCAGGAGGCGCTCACCAACACCATCAAGCACGCCGGACCGCACGCCAGGGCCGAGGTCCGGCTGCGCTGCGCGGAAACTGCCGCCGATGTGGAGATCGTCGACGACGGCGGCGACCGGCCGGCCGCTGCGTCTCCCGGCGCCGGACACGGCCTGACCGGGATGATCGAGCGGGCCGCGCCCTACGGCGGCCGGGTGGAGGCCGGGCCCGCTCCCGGCCGCGGCTGGCGGGTGCACGCGTGCCTGTCCTTCGGCGAGTCGGCCGGATGAGCATCCGGGTGCTGCTCGTGGACGACCAGTCGCTGGTGCGGCTGGGATTCCGGGCCATGCTGGACCAGCAGCCCGATCTCGACGTGGTCGGCGAGGCCGGCGACGGGGCGTACGCCATCAGTATGACCAGGGCGCTGCGGCCAGACGTCGTGCTGATGGACGTGCGCATGCCCACGATGGACGGCATCGAGGCGACGAGGTGGATCGTCGAATCCGGTTCCGCCACGCGGATTCTGGTGCTGACCACGTTCGACCTCGACGAGTACGTTTTCGCCGCGCTGCGCGCAGGCGCGAGCGGGTTCCTGCTGAAGGACGCCATGCCGGAGGACCTGGTGGCCGGCATCCGCACCGTCGCCTGCGGCGACGCCGCAGTCGCTCCCGGCGTCACCCGCCGCCTGATCGAGGCATTCGCCCATCACCTCCCGGCCGGTCGTGCCTCGATCGACGATCGTCTCGACCAGCTCACCACGCGGGAACGCGAAGTCCTCGGTGAGCTGGCCAGGGCCCGCTCCAACGGCGAGATCGCGCAGCGGCTGCACATCACCCAGGCCACCGTCAAGGTGCACGTGAGCCGCATCCTCACCAAGCTCGACCTGCACGACCGCGCCCAGGTCGTCGTCTTCGCCTACGAGAACGGCGTCATCCGGCCGGGAACGGGCGCCTGACCACAGTCCACTGGAGGAAACGCCGTGGCGCACCACGCACACGTCCTGCCAGGAGTGCCCGCGTAGGCCTACGCGATTGGATCGACAGCACCGATTGGCAGGAGTTCGTGCTGCGTTCCCAGGAACCCAAACGCGCCGCGTTGAGCGGGCTGGCGCCGATCGCGCCGCAAAACCTGCCCCGGGGCATCGGGGTGGCCGAGCCGCCGCTCGCAGTAGATGCGATCCTGTCGCGTTCAGTCCGAGCCAGCGCGAGTGCGGTCGCGAGGGTGTCTAGATCGTTCGTCACACAATGATCATGGACACCTCGCCTCATGCGCCCAACTACCCCTTGGAATTAGTCATCTAGGACTGTCGAACCGCCCGAAACTGGTCGCGGCCGCGATGTCAGAGCCTGTCCAATTTGCCGGAGCACCCGCGTCGAAGTACTGACGTCGCCTATCCGGCGGCCCATCCAGAGGAGGAACCCATGACGGGACAGGACGAAGCCGCGATACGAGCCGTGCTGGCCGACATCTACGCGGCGCTGGCAGCCGGCGACGCCGACGCGTACGCGGCGTACTACGCCGAGCACGCCACCGTGCTCACGCCGGGCCAGGCGCATTGGGGCCGTGAGGCGCTGCGCAAAACTCTCGCCGAGTGGTTCTCCGGTCCGCTGCGCGGCGCCCGGGGCGTGTACGAACCGGCGAAGCTGTGGTTCGTGGGTACCGACGCGGCGATCGTGATCAGCCGTGGCTCGGTGCTGTTGGCCGGCCAGACGGAGATCTCGCCCACGGACGAGTTCATCGACACCTGGGTGTTCGGCCGTACGTCCGACGGCTGGCTGGTCGAAGCGTTCCACAGCTGCCCCGAGCACGCCGCCTGAGCGCGGGCGGTGAGCCGGGTGGGCCCGGCTCACCGCCCGACACCTGAGCACTGAGTATCGGACGCTACGCGGGGTCGGCACGTGCGTAGGACAGGGAAACGACCCCGGACGACCGGGCCTGCGCCGAGCGCAGTCGCAGGTGGGTCGCCGGTGCGAGGCGAAACAGCGGGACACCGTCGCCGATCAGCAGGGGAAACACCCAGAAGCCGACCTCGTCGACCAGGTCGTGGGCGAGCAGGGTTCGGGCCAGTTGGCCGAACCCGTACATCACGAGATACCCGTCGCCCTCCGACTTGAGCCGGGCGACGCTCCCCACCGGGTCGTCGGACACCAGCGTGCTGTTGGTCCACTCGACCGCGGTCAATGTCGACGAGAAGACGTACTTGCGGATCCCGTTCACGCGGTCGGCATACGGGCCGGTGTCCGCCGGCCAGGTCTCGGCGAAGTACTCGTACGTGACCCGGCCCATCACCATCGCGTCGCTGTCCCGCAGCAGCGCGAGCGAGCTTTCGGCCGCCTCCTCGTCGAAGTACGGGCCTGCCCACGACCGCGGGTCGCCGTACACGCCGTCGAGGGTGACCAACGTGTTCACGATGAGCTTGCGCATCACAGCCCCAACCGAGGACGTGCCCATGAGGCGAACCGGGCGAGCGCGTCGTCCGCCTCCGGCGCGTACCCGGCCGCCATCTGGAACGTGTGCTGCTGCTCGGGGAAGACGTCCAGGCGCACGTCGACACCCGCGGCCTTCGCGTGCTCGGCAAGCCGCTGTGCGTCGCCCAGGCCTGTCTCGTCCGCCCCGGCCTGCACGAACATCGGCGGGAACCCGGCAAGATCGGCATAGAGCGGATTCACCAGCGGGTCCTTCGGGCTGTACCCGTCGCTGAGGTGCAGGTCGACCAGCGGTTGGATGAACTCCCTGCGGAAGTACGGATCCTTCTCCCGGTTCGCTTCCAGCGTCTCGCTCGTCAGTTCCATGTCGACCCACGGCGACATGAGCAACAGCGCGGCCGGCAGCGGCAGATCCAGCTCCCTGGCACGGAGCACAGCGGTGACACACAGGCCGCCGCCGGACGAGTCGCCCGACAACGCGATGTGCTCTGCGGCGTACCCCTGTTCGAGGAGCCACCGGTAGGTGCTGACGGCGTCGTGCAGCGGCGCCGGGTGGTGATATTCCGGATTGAGCCGGTAGTGCACGAGCAACGCCTTGGCGCCGACCGCCTTCGCGAGGTGGCCGAACAGCTTGCGGTGCGTGTACAGCGATCCACCGACGAAACCGCCGCCGTGCAGCCCCAAGATCACGCGATCGGGCGCGGCGGACTTCGGCGTGATCCACATCGCCGGTCGGCCGGGCTCGTCGGTCTCGCTGTAGTCCACCCCGCGCGGCTCGCGGGTTATGTCTGCCCAGTGCTCACCGTTCTCGACGCGTTGCTGGGGATCCAGGTCCGGGTCGGTGAGCTCCTGCGCCCAGCGCACGTACATCTCCCGGACCGCCGCCGACTGCCTGCTTGCCATCAGGTACCTCTCTCACCGGGCCGCCCGTTTTTGGCGGCCTCACAGGTACCGACGCAAGACCCCCGCGACTTGGACATCAGCCGTCCAGCGAATCCCGGCGGCGGACCAACTCGTCCCGCTCGACCGGGTTGCCGCTCAGCGCGATCGCCCGCCCGTACGCGGCGACCGCACCGTCGCGGTCACCGGCACGGCAGAGCAGGTCCGCGTGGGTCGCGTGCAGCGGCTGGTAGGTCCTGAGGGCGTCGTCCTCCAGAAGCGGTCGCAGGAGCCGCAGCCCTTCCTCGGTGCCCTCCGCGAAACCGACGGCGGCAGCCCGGTTGACCATCACGACCGGAGACGGGTTGAGGACTGCCAGCGCGTGGTACAAGCCCGCGATCGCCGGCCAGTCGACCGCGGCAGCGTCGGCCGCGCACATGTGGCAGAGCGTGATCGCCGCCTGGACCTGGTACTCGCCGATCCGTTCCAGGCGGGACGCCCGATTCAGGGCGCGCAGCCCTTCGGAGATCCGGCCGCCGTCCCACCGACGCCGGTCCTGCGCGTCGAGCGCGACGAAGCGTCCGTCGGCGTCGACTCGCGCCCCGCTGCGCGCGTCGTGCAGCAGCATCAACGCCAGCAGGCCCCAGACCTCTGCCTCGCCCGGCAGCAGCTCGGCCAGCATTCGGCCGAGGCGAAGCGCTTCCTGACACAGCTCGGCTCGGATCAGACGGTCGCCCTCGCTCGCCCCGTACCCCTCGTTGAAGATCAGGTAGACGACACGCAGGACGCCGCGCAGCCGGTCGGGCAGCTCGGTCCGGTCGGGAATCCGGTACGGGATCCGCGCCTCGGCGATCTTGCGTTTGGCGCGGACGATCCGCTTGCCCATCGTCGCTTCGGAGACGAGGAACGCCCTGGCGATCTCCCCGGTCGTCAAACCGCCGACGGCACGCAGGGTCAGCGCTACCCGCGCCGGCATGGCCAGCGCCGGATGGCAGCACGTGAAGATCAACCGCAACCTGTCGTCGTCCACCGCGGGCGCAGCTGCCGCTCTCGGGTGCTCCTGCGCGTTCAGGCGGGCCAGCTCGGCCAGCTGCGCGGTACGGCCGGCCTGGGAACGGTCGCGGCGCAACCGGTCGATCGCCCGACGGCGCGCCGCCACGGAGATCCACGCGGCCGGGTTCGCGGGCACGCCGTCGCGTCGCCACGCGGTCACCGCGTCGGCGAACGCGTCCTGTGCCGCATCTTCGGCCAGCACAGGGTTACCGAGCTGGCGAACCAGCATGGCCACCACAGCCGCGCCCTCCTCACGGAACGTCCGGGAGATCGCCTCGGCCGGGTCGATCATGCCAACGGATCCAAAGGGGGCACGTCGTCGGGCGTCATCACCGGCCGCACCTCCACCGAACCGTACCGGGCCATCGGCAAACGGGCCGCCAACCGCAGCGCCTCGTCGAGGTCGGCACACTCAACCAGGTAATACCCGGCGAGAATCTCCTTGGTCACCGCGAACGGCCCGTCCGTGAGCTCCATCTCGCCGTGCCGTACCCGCACGGTCGTCGCACTGTCCACCGAGCTCAGCGCGGCATTGGAAACCAGGGCCGCCGCCTCGCGCATGTTGTGGGTGACCTCGTCCCACTCGGGCATCTCGGCCCAGCGGCGATCCCGCTCCGCCTCGTCCCCGTCCGCCGCGTACAGCAACAGCATGTACCTAGACATCCCACTCCCTCTGCCGACCCGGACATCCCACACGGTGGGCGGCCCCACGCCGAGAGTCGACAACCTACTAGCTCGGCACGTGCCCGCTTAGCCAGTTGGCGTTTCCGCAGGTCAAAGACAGTATATCGTGGCCGTCGCCGTCCGCGGCCCGCGCTATTGCTGGCTGCCCGCCGGCAACGCACCCGCAGAGATCGCTCTCAAACAGAAGGACCGGGACCAGGCCGACGTCGCCCGCGCTTACGCCCTGCAAGAGCGCATCGCCGCCGAAACCCAGGCGCATCAACAGCGAGTGGCCGCTGCCACCGAGGCGGATGCGGGCCGCAATGCCACGTAGCCTAAGTTGATCATGCTGCTCTGGGGTTCATGGTGTGGAGTCTGATCGTGGCTGGCTGGTGGTGGCGGGTGCTGGCCGGCTCGTCGGGTTTCTTGACGCGGTAACTGTTGTGGCGGGCGCGTTTGACCGCGCGGGGGCAGGTGCGTTCGCGGCGGTCGGGGATCATGCCTGAGCGGCACCGATAGTGCCTATGCGGTCCGAGAACGTGGCGGACCCGCTGTTCCCGAAGGATTGAGCAGGTTGGTTCGTCTACATCCGTTCTGGTGCGGCGATGCCGAGGAGCCCGAGCCCGGTGCGGAGGGTGTGTGCGGTGAGGCGGCAGAGCGCGAGGCGGTTGCCGCGTTCGGCTGGGTCGGCGGCGAGGACGGGGCAGGCTTCGTAGAAGTCTGTGAATGCTTTGGCCAGATCGAACAGGTAGCCGCACAGCCGGTGGGGTTCCAGCGTGGCGGCGACGTCGGTCAGGGTTGTGGCGAAGGCGTCCAGCACCAGCGCCAGTGCTCGCTCGGCTGGGTGCAGCGGCAGTGTTGGGTTGAGGTCGGGTGTGGTGTCACCCGCCTTGCGGAGGATGGAGCAGATCCGGGTGTGGGCGTACTGGAGGTAGACGCCGGTGTTGCCGGTGAAGGAGACCATGTGCTCGACGTCGAAGGCGTAGTCCTTGGTGCGGGATGCGGACAGGTCGGCGTACTTGACCGCGCCGATCCCTGCCTGTTCGGCGATCCGGTCCACCGTGTCCCGGTCAAGGTCCGGGTTCTTGTCGGTGACGATCGCTGCGGCGCGGTCGACGGCGGCGTCGAGCAGGTCCATGAGCTTGACCGTGCCGCCTTCGCGGGTCTTGAACGGCCGTCCGTCCGGGCCGAGCACGGTTCCGAACGCGACGTGCGTGACGTCGATGTCGTCGGTCAGCCAGCCGGCGCGGCGGGCGGCCTCGAAGATGAGCCGGAAGTGCAGGGCTTGGCGGGCGTCGACCACGTAGAGGATGCGATCGGCCTTGAGGTCGCGGGTGCGGTAGCGGATCGTGGCCAGGTCGGTGGTGTCGTAGCCGTACCCCCCGTCGGTCTTACGGACCATGAGGGTCACCGGGTCGCCATCTGGGCCGGTGACCTCGGCTGAGAAGAACACCAGGGCGCCGTCGCTTTCCACCACCACACCACTTGCGGTGAGCTCGTCGACCACCCCGGCTAGTTGGGGGTTGTAGAACGACTCGCCAGCCGAGTCCTCCGGCGTGAGTAGCACGCCGAGCCGGTCGTAGATTTCCCGGAAGGCCAGTTCGGACTCGGCGACGATCCCGCGCCACCGCGCCACGGTGGCCGCGTCGCCGGCCTGGAGGGCGACCACGCGGGCGCGGGCGCGGTCGGCGAAGGCGGAGTCGGCGTCGAAGACGGCGCGGGCGGCCCGGTACAGCCCGTCCAGAGCGGACACGGTGGAGGTGCCGGCGGCGAGGTCGTCGTGGTGCCAGTGCGCCTCGGGGTGCTCGTCGAGGTACTGGATGAGCATGCCGAACTGGGTGCCCCAGTCGCCGAGGTGATTCTGCCGGATCACCTCGGCGCCGAGGAAGCCGAGCACTCGAGCCAGGCAGTCACCGATGATCGTGGTGCGTAGGTGCCCGACGTGCATCTCCTTGGCGATGTTCGGGGCCGAGTAGTCGATCACCGTGCGCCGCCCGGACTGGGTGAGCCCGACACCGAGGCGAGCGTGCGCCAGGCGCCCGGCGACCTGTCGCCAGATCGCGGTGTCGGCGAGGGTCAGGTTGAGGAACCCGGGACCGGAGGCCACGGCTTCGGTGATGGGGGTGCCGGTCGCGTTGTGCAGCGCGGCGGCGATGCGGGCGGCCAGGTCAGCGGGCTTGGTCCGGGCGCGTTTGGCCAGCGCGAGCGCCGCGTTTGACTGGAAGTCCGCGTGCTCGGACGGCCGCACGACCGGATCAGCGTCAGCCTGCGCGGGCAGTTCCCGTCCGATCGCATCCGACACGGCGGCTGCGACTTGCCCGATCAGCCCAGGCACCTCGTCAGTGTTGCTCAACCTTGCTTCCTCCTTCTCCGGTCGCCAGTGTCCCAGGTTCGGCGACGGGTCCTGATGTGGGAGGGAGTAGTGCAGCCAGCAGCCGACAGCTCGAGGGTTGTGTGACCTGCCTGTCGGTCCGCCTCCGCTGACCCGCCCGTCAGCTGACGTTCTCCAGCACCACCGCCAACCCCTGGCCCACGCCGATGCAGATGGCGGCCACGCCCCAGCGGTGGCGGCTCTCGCGCAGGACCTTCGCCAACGTGCCCAGGATGCGGCCGCCCGACGCGCCAAGCGGGTGGCCGATCGCGATCGCGCCGCCGCGGGTGTTGACGATTTCCGGGTCGACCTTCCAGGTGTCCAGGCACGCCAGCGACTGCACCGCGAACGCCTCGTTCAGCTCGACCGCGGCGACGTCCGACCAACCGATGCCGGCCCGCGCCAGCGCCTTGTTCGCCGCCTCGACCGGCGCGTAGCCGAACCGCTGCGGCGCCAGGGCACTCGCGCCGCGGCCGGCGATCCGCGCGAGCGGCGGGCGGCCGAGCGGGGCGGCCGCCGAGCCCAGCAGCACCGCCGACGCGCCGTCGTTCAGCGGCGACGCGTTGCCGGCGGTGATCGTTCCGTCGGGGCGGAACGACGTCTTGAGCTTCGCGAGCTTCGCCACATCGGTGTCCGCCCGGATGCCCTCGTCGCGGGTGAGGTCCGCCACCGGCACGGTGAGATCGTCGTAGAACCCTGCCTCCCACGCCGCGTGCGCTAGCCGGTGTGACCGCACCGCGAACTCGTCCTGCCGCTCCCGCGAGATGCCGAACTCCTCCTGGAGCTGCTCGTTCGACTCGCCGAGCGAGACCGTCCACTCCTTCGGCATCGCCGGGTTCACCAGCCGCCACCCCAGCGTGGTCGACACGGCGGTGACGTCGCGCGCCGGGAACGCGCGGTCCGGCTTGGGCAGCACCCACGGCGCGCGCGTCATCGACTCGACGCCGCCGGTGACCACGATGTCGGCGTCGCCGCACTCGATGGCTCGGGAGGCGGACATCGCGGCGTCCAGGCTCGACCCGCACAGCCGGTTGACGGTGCTGCCGGGCACCGTCACCGGGTAGCCGGCGAGCAGCACCGCCATGCGGCCGACGTTGCGGTTGTCCTCACCGGCGCCGTTGGCGTTGCCGAGCACGACCTCGTCGACGGCCGCGGGGTCGAGCCCGGGGGAGCGGTCGGCGATCGCGCGCAGCACGGTGGCGGCGAGGTCGTCCGGGCGGACCTTCGCCAGCGCGCCGTCGAACCGGCCGAACGGAGTACGGACCGCGTCGTAGACGAATGCGTCACTCATTGCCCCAGTCTCCCGGACGACTCGCGAAGTGGGGCTGTGACCTCGGTCCTCCGCCGGGCGCCGCCCCGGATGAGGTGGCGCCCGGCGGAGCTCAGATCAGGCCCTCACGCAGGGCGTAGGCCACCGCGTGGGCGCGGTTCTTGAGCTGGAACCGGTTCGTCACGTCGTGGAGGATGCTCTTGACCGTGCGCTGGGAGTAGCACAGCTTGTCCGCGATCTCCTTCGTGGACATGCCGGACGCAACGAGCCGCAGCACCTCGCCCTCGCGGTTCGTGATGCCGGCCAGCTGCAGGCCGCGCGGCGCGAGCACGTGGCGCTGCAGCCGGGAGACCCGGTTGAGCAGCCGGCCCAGCAGGTCCGGCGGCAGCGCGCCCTCGCCGGCCGCGGCGGCGGTCACCAGACGCACCAGCACATCCGGCGTGCTCTCCGCGCGTCTGGCGACCGCGCACACGCCCGCCTCGACCGCGGTCAGCACCTCCGCGTCCTCCAGTTCCCCGGCCACGAGCACGATGCGGGTGAAACCCCGCCCCTGTAACGCCTTCAGCAGCGACGCGGTCCGCTCGTCGAACCGGTCCGCCGCGACCAGCGCGACAGTCCGGGACGGGTCCGCGTCCTCGTCGACGAGCCAGAGCTCCGCGCGCGTGCGCAGCGCCATCTGCACGCCGTTCTGCAGGATCGGATCGGTCGCGCGGGCGAGGACCTGGGTGCGGGTGGTGGTTGCCAACATTGCTGTCTCCCCAATTCAGACGAGTCGGTCGGCGTAGACGATGACGTTGTCGAGATAGCTGCGGGCCACGCGGTCGAACGCGCCGCCGCAGGTGATCAGGCGGAGCACCGGGTCCGATGTGGAGCTCCAGATCCTGGTGGTGGGCAGCGCGGACTTGGCCGCCTGCTCCGTGCCGGTGACGGCGAAGGTCTTGCTGCTGTCGCGGTAGTGCACGGTGATCCGGTCGCCCGGCTCGAGCTCCTGCAGCCGGTAGAACACGTCCGGTCCGTCGGCCTTCGAGTCCACATGGGCCACCAGCACGGCCGGCCCGGGCTCACCTGGGCGCGGGCCCTGCTGGTACCAGGCGGCGAGCCCGAACTTCGGCGTCTGCATCGCGCCGTCGGCCTTCAGCCCGACGGAGACGAGCTTCGCGTCGACGCCGATCGCCGGGATCGTCACCCGGACCGGCGCGCCGGGGTCGTTCGACGGGGTCGAGACCGGGGCGTCCGATGTGGACTCCGACGGGGCGGCGGCGAGCTCGTCGACCTGCGCGCCGAGGATCACGGCGGCGCCGACCGCGAGTGCCGCGGCTGCGGTGAGCACCGCCGTGCGGGCGACGTTCACGACCCGCTCCGGTCCGTGCGCGAGATCCAGTAGTAGCCGCCGGCGCCGGCCAGCGCGAGCAGGACCAGGGCCGGCACCGCGACCAGCAGCCAGTTCACCGGGTCCTCGGGGCCGGCTCCGGTCTCGATGCGGTTGGGCGTCGGCACGCCCTCCGGCGCGGGCTCGGGCCGGCCGACCGGTTTGGCCTGCGGCGTCGGTGTCGCGCTCGGCTCGTCGGCCGGCGGCTGCTTCGCGGGCGGGGTCTCGGCCGGGGGATCCTCGGTGGGCGGGTCCTCGGCGGGCGGCTCGTCCACCGGAGGCTCGCACTGCGCGGGCTCGGTGTCGCACGGGTCGGCGGGCGGCTCGCAGGAGTCCGGGCACGGGTCCGCCACGACGTCGGTGGCCGGCGGGTCGATCGGCAGCCTGGGCCGGGTGGGCGGAAGGGCGATCTCGGTGGCCTCGCCGATCGGCGGCGGCGGGGCGGCCGCGGCCTGCGGCGCGCCGAGCACCAGGGCGCCGAACAGGATCGTGCCGGCGACCGTGAACGTGCGGTGGTTCATCGTGTTCCTCCTGGGTGACTGGTGTGTCGCCCGGTAGGAGTCACGACCTCCGGAAGGCCTTACAACTTTTCCGCGGAACTTCTTTCAGCCAACTTGGCACGACGCCACGGAGATCCCGTCAGGGGGCGTCACGGTTTGGTTCCCGGCGGCATCGCTGGCCGCGATGCTCCAGGAGACCTTCCCCGGTGACTGGAACGGACCCAATGTTCCGAACCACTGGTCGCCGTCTTGCGACATGGGCTGGCTGCCTGTCTCGCCCTCCCCAGGCCCGCTCCAACTCAGCACGACCGAGGTGACGCCGACGTTGTCGGTCACCGCCGCCACGACCTGGCTGGTCGTCATGTCGCAGAAGCTGAAGCCTTGCCAGATCGCGGTCGGCGAGGCTGAGGTGCGGCCGAACTTCGGGGCCGTCGTGTCGCCCGGCGGGTCCGGGGGGTCGGGCGGGTTCGGTGGGTCGACCGGGTCCTCGGTGGTGGGGTCGTCGTTGGTGGGGTAGTCCGTCGTCGGGTCGTCGGGCACCGGGGTCGTGGTCGTGGTGGTCGGCGGGGGCTTGCTCGACGACGAGCCGGGGGAGCCGCTGCTCGACCCGGTCGGCGACGTCGTCAGGCCGATCGGCAGGTCCAGGCCCAGCGGCTCGCCGGGCACCGGCGTGTTCCGCAGGTACACCACCGCGCCGCCGGTGACCAGCAGCGCGAGCACCGCGGCCGCCGCGGCGATGACCCGCAGCCGGCGGCGCGCCGCGAGAGCGGGCGGGTCGGGATCCGAGTCGTCGGAGCCGGCGTCGAGCGGTGCCACGGCTGGTGTGCCACCGGCGGTGGGTGGCTCGTAGGCGGCGAGCTGGACCTCGTCCATGACCTGGTCGCGCAACCACACCGGGGCGGGCAGCAGCGGCACGGCGGCGAGCAGCGCGAACGGGCTGACCATGATCCGCCGCCGGTCCGAGCAGACCTCGCAGGAGTCGACGTGCCGGGCCACCCGCTTGCGCATCAGTGGCGAGTACCGACCGTCCCAGTCGGACAGCAGCGCGTCCAGCCCGGTGCAGTCCTTGCGGCCCTGCCGCGCGATCAGCAACGCGCCCAGCGACCGCTCGACCTGGTCGCGCAGCCGGGAGAGGAGCACGTAGGCGTGGTTGGCGCTCACGCCCATCGCCTCGCCCAGCTCCGCACCGTCGAGCCCTTGCCGCACGTGCAGGTCGAGTAACGCTCTGTCCCGTTCGGACAGCCCGGCGGCGGCACTCCACACGAGTTCGCGCAGTGCCACCTGCTCGGCCGCCCGGTCCGGTCCCGGATCGGTGTCCGCCATGTCTCCCACCTCGTCGAGCACGACCCGTTGCCGCGCCCGGACCTTGCGCAGCGCCACGCTTCGCGCGACGGCGTACAGCCAGGGCCGGAGCCGGTCGGGGTCGTTCAGCTGGGCAAGCCGCTGCGCGACGAGAACGAAGGTGTCCTGCACGGCGTCCGCGGCTTCGTCGCGGTCGCGGAGCACGGACCAGCAGAAGTCGTGCAGCCGATCGGCGTAGCGGTCGTACACAGCCGCGAACGCCTCCCGGTCACCCGCCAGCACACCGGCGACGAGCTCGGCGTCGGTGGGCTCGGTGAGCTCGCTCACCAGCGGGTCCTGCGCACGGTTCGGGAACCTCCGGTCCGGTATCTGACGGCGGCTTGCTCCCGGTAGGAGCACTCGAGGGGGGAGAACCTTACGATTACTTGGTGGGGACAGCGGCCGAACCGTACGACCGGGTGACCGCGTTCGGCAACCAGTTGGTGCAAACCCATGTTCGACTGCGTGAGCGGCTCGACCGGTTCCGTGCCGGCGAGGACGTGCCCGCCCGTGACCTGCGGGCCCACTGCCTTACGTTCTGCTCGGTGCTCACCCGCCACCACGAGGCCGAGGACAGCGCCGCCTTTCCGGTTCTGGCCAGGGAGTTTCCCGAGCTCGGGCCGGTTCTCGATGAGCTGTCGCGGGACCACGAGCTGGTCGCCGGCGCGATGCGGAGGCTCACCGCCCTCCTCGACGGCGACACCGACCGCGACGACATCCGGCAGGAGGTCGACACGCTGGCGGCGCTGCTGGAGACCCACCTGGTCTACGAGGAGAAGAAGATCGTCGCCGCGCTCAACGCGCTGCGCCCGGACACCGCGGACGCGGCGGCGCTGCGCTGCGCCACGACCTTCCCCGAATAATGGGTCGCATGGCGACCGACCGAGCGGCCTTCGCCGCGTGGATCGAGGCGTACGAACGGTCCTGGCGCACCGCGGGCACCGACCACCTCCGCGCGTTGTTCACCGAGGACGCCCGCTACCGGCACTCGCCCTACGACGAGCCGATCGTCGGGCTGCCCGCGATCGAGGCCGACTGGGACCAGGAGCGGGACGGCCCGGCCGAGGTGTTCACGATGGCCGCGGAGATCGTCGCGGTCGAGGGTGACACCGGCGTGGCCAAGCTGGTCGTGACCTACGGCGACCCGGTGACGCAGGAGTACCGGGACCTCTGGCTCGTCCGCTTCGCCGGGGACGGCCGCTGCGCGTCGTTCGAGGAGTGGCCGTTCTGGCCCGACGAGCCCTGGGCCGCGTCCGCCGCTCAGTCCGGCCGGTAGCCCAGCTGCGCGGACAGCTCGTCGGCGGCCTCCTTCGCGCGCGGCGCGATGGCCTCCAGCTCCGCGACGCCCGCCCGCAGCGCCGGCACGCTCACCGACAGCGCCGCGACCACGACCCCGGTGTGGTCGCGCACCGGCACCGCGACGCCGACCACGCCGGGCACCCGCTCCTCCAGGGAGAGCGCGTAGCCCTTCGCGCGGATCTCCGCGAGCTCAGCCCGCAGCGCGTCGACGTCGATCTTGGACAGGGTGACCGCCGAGCGGAGGTCGTCGCGGAGCACCCGCTCCTGCAGCACCTCGTCGGCGAAGGCCAGCAGCACCTTGCCGGGCGCGCCCTGGTGCGGCGCCAGCGGGGCGCCGATGTCGGTGTAGGTGCGGCGCAGCGCGTGCACGCTCTCCACCTGCGCGAGTGTCCGCCGCGCCGGGGTGGCGTCGAGGATGTGCAGCGCGACGGTCTCGCCGGTGACGTCGCGGAGCGCGGTCATCGCCGGCTCTGCCTGCAGCTCCATCGACAGCCGCTGCCGCGCGGTCTCGGCGAGCCCGATCAGCCGCGGTCCGAGGCTGTAGTCGGTGCTGCGCGGCAGTTGGGTGACCAGGCCGTGGTTGGCGAGGCTCGCGAGGATCCGGTGCACGGTGCTGCGGGACAGCGAGGTGAGCGTCGCGATCTCCGACACCCCGGCGACCGGCCGGGCGCGGGAGAACACCGACATGATCGCGACCGCGCGGTCGATCGCCTGCACCGACTGCCGGGCGGGCGCGTCTTCGGTCATCTCACTCCCAAGCTCCACATCGGCGACTCTAGTGTCGTGAGTCCGAGGAACGTTGGCGTTTGCCGGGGCCCAGATCGCCCCTGGCCGCGTTGTCGGGAAACCCGAATACGACCCGGTATGAGGGATTCCCTCCGCCTCGCCAGGAACGATCTGGATCCCCGGCAAACATCAAACAACCTCGAACTCACGACACTAG